>JBEKCW010000048.1:0-18057 GCA_050014675.1 Occallatibacter sp.
CAGCGTTCCGGTCTGCTCAATGATTCCGGTGAACATGGTTCTATTTTAAGCAGGTCAGCTAAGGGCAGCGGAGTTAGCGGGGTTAGCGGCGCCAGCGGAGTTAGAAAATGCAAATCTGCGAAATACAGAATGGGGCGCGAGTCCGATGTGACGAGCACGTCAGAACCTGGGTGTGATGCCTTTTTCGCACATATCGCCGAAGATCGACAACAGATTGGTGATGCCAAGCAGTTCCCGAATCTGCTTGCCTAGATTGATGAGTTCGAGGCAGCTGCCCGCGCTCTTGGCCGAGACGTAGAGGCGCACCAGGGTGCCGAGCCCCATGCTGTCGACGAAAGCCAGATCGGTCAAATCCAGCACAATTCGCTTGCTGCCCGGGATAAGCTCGTGGACCCGCTCGTAGAGCACGTTGCATACGCCCGTTACAAGCCGCCCGTGGCAGTGCACCAGGTAGGTGTTGCCTTTTTGTTCAACATCCAGCGTGAGCAATTTTGCGGCGACAGTATTCGGCATCTGGTTGGTCCTTTTATGGGAGATGGGAAAGGGGGATATTTCCGGACGATTGTCTCATACGCGAAGAGTAATGGCACGGGGAAACGTGGAGGGGGAAGCGGAGCTAGCGGAGTTAGCGGTGTTAGCGGAGCCAGGAAAGACAGCGAGTCAGCAAGTCGGCGGGCCTGTGGTCGAGTTCGTGCTGTCCCACCCTCGCGACTAAAACAAAGACGTCGCGAGGAGGGGCAACCAGTTTCTGCGCCTGATTGAGAATGATTGGTTGAGGTCAGCGCAGATTCAGCCTGTTAACGGAAATTGCACATGATGTTCATGAATTTCCAGCAACTAAATAATCCGTTGTACGTCCAATGCACGAACGCCGCATTTACCCGTGAACAGCACGCACCTGATAAAAGAGAAGAGGAGCGGTAACTTTTCCCGCTGAGCGGACGTGATGAAGCAATTTGAAGCTTTCCGGCTCGACTCGGCCAACGGCTGTTTGTGGCGCGATGGCGAAGAGATCGATTTGCCTCCCAAACAGTTCGCGATATTGCACTTTCTGGTCGAGAATCCGGGGCGCCTGATCACTCACGACGAGCTGCTCGACAAGCTCTGGCCTGAGACGTTTGTGCAGCCCCAGGTGCTGCGCACGTACGTTCTGGAGCTGCGCAAGATCCTCGGAGACGAGGCGGGCAATCCCCGCTTCATTCAGACTCTGCCTAAGCGAGGCTACCGCTTTGTGGCTGCAGTCACCGAATCTGAAAGGCCCATTTCCGCTTCTGAAGCTTCCCGCTCCTCTGCGCCGTCTGCGCAAGCCGGCTCGCAGGGATTTGTGAACCGCATCAAGGAACTCGCGCTGCTGAGGTCAGAGCTCGACCGCGTCACTCAGGGCAAGCGCCGCGTCGTGTTTATTACCGGCGAAGCCGGCATCGGGAAAACTGCCCTGGTTGACTTCTTCTGCCGCCAGCTCCCGGCTGGAACGGTGGTTGCCCGCGGCGAGTGCGTTCCCGGCGTTGGCGCCAGTGAAGAGTATTACCCGGTGAATGAAGCGCTCGGGCACTTGTGCGCCTCAGCTGCAGCGGAGGAGGTTTGCCGCATCCTGGCGCGCATGGCGCCGGCGTGGCTTGCGACCATCGGCCGCCAACCCGAGCCACCCAAACCCTCAGCCGCTCAGCCGCCGGCACAGCCAACGTTAACGCAGACATCAATGCCGACGTCAGGGGCCCGCATGCCCGGCGAGCTTTGCGCCGCACTTGAAGAGATCTCCCGCACAAAGCCGCTGGTTCTTGTTTTCGAGGACCTGCACTGGGCCGACAGCGCCACGCTGAACCTGGTGGCCGCGCTCGGCCGGCGTCGCGCACCGGCGCATCTTCTCGTCCTCGCCACATTTCGCCCGCGCAGCATCGCGCCCGGAGCGCCGCTGCGCGCCCTCAAGCACGACATGCTGGTGCATAAACTCTGCACTCAAGTTGCGCTCGAGCCATTTTCGAAGTCTGTCGTCGCCAGTCTCATCATGGGAGAGCTGCATCAATCCACCTTGCCGCCGGGGCTAAGCGAGTTTGTGCACCGCCATTCCGAGGGCAATCCGCTCTTCGCCATCGCCATCGTCGAGCACCTCATGGCGCAGCAGATCCTGGTGAGCTCGGGAGTAAATGGCGATGCTCAATACGAGATTTGCTCACCGCTCCACACCCTCGACTCCGAGGTGCCGGGTAAGCTTGCTGAGATGGTGGAGCTTGAAATCGAGCGCCTCGCGCCTGACGCGAAAGAGCTGCTTGAAGCCGGCAGCCTGCTCAACATTGCATTCCCCGCATGGGCCGTGGCCGCAGCGGTAGGTTGCGAAGCCGCTGAAGTTGAAGAGCGCTGCGACGCGCTGGCTCGCAATCTTCACTTTGTGGAGCGTGCCGGCGAAGATGAACTGCCCGGAGGCGCGCGCTCGGCCTTCTACGTGTTTGCTCACGAGGTCTACCGCGAGGTGCTTTATCAAAGGCAATCCGTTTCGCGCCGCGCACAGCGGCATGTGCGCATTGCCGAATGCCTGGCGCAGTTATTCAAAGGGCGCGAGGCCGATGTTGCCCGCGAGATGGCAATGCACTTTGAGGCAGCCGGGGAGATGAAGCGCGCGGCCCTGGCTCTGCGCGCCGCGGCCACGCATGCCGCCGATCGCAATGCGCAGTTTGAAGCGGCGGAACTCAACGACCGCGCCGCGCAAATTGAAGCGCGGGTGTAACGCCACCGCTCTCAGGCAAAGTTTGAATGAGGCACGCCGAATGCGGCGTGTTGCGATCGCGTGTCTCTTTGCCGTCTAGAGCACCTTCATAAATCTTGACAAATTCTGGATAGGAACTTGACGACTTTCTTTTTGAAAGGGGGCTAAGGTCGTTTGCAGTCAGGAGGTCCACCCCATGAAGAACAAGATCCGCTCCCTCGTCCTGGCGTCAGTTCTTTTGGCGACAGCAGCCTTCACCGTCAAGACCGCGATGGCGGCCACCACCCTCAACGTTCCGTTCGCATTCACCGTCGGAAACGCGACCTGCCCCGCTGGGCATTACATGGTTGAGCGCGACAACAATGCCAACGCGGTCAAGCTGGTCGGCGCAACCCAGAGTTTCACCTGGGCCATCCATCCCGGCGATCCGGCTCCCACCGATACCAGGGTGGTGCTCAAGTTCGATGAGAACGGAGGGGCTCATGTGCTGAGCGCAGTCCAATTCGGCTCGCTCACCACTTCGCGGCTCGACAAAAGGTCGTTCAGCGAGAATCCCCATTCGGAAATCGCTCTCGGAAAGTAGGGGTGGCTTCGATCTTCAAGAGCTCCCCCAAACAATGGCGACTTGAGGACGCATCGAGCAAGATGCGTCCTCGTTTTTTTGCGGCAATCTCTCAAGCGCCCGCACGGCAGGGGCCGTCTGGCCTCTGTCATAATTCAATGCAATGATCTGTTCCGATCTTTCACTCTCGCGCCGCCTTGAGCGCGCTGAAGGTTTTGCCTGCGCACAGTTCGCGGCGGCTCGATTGCGTCTGTTTCCATCCAGCGGCGCAGAATGGATGGAGTGTGCCGGAACTTATGCTGCTTTCGACGGAGTTGACTCGCCTATCACGCAGACCTTCAGCCTGGGGTTGCTGGAAGAGGTGACACCGTCTACGCTCGATGTGCTTGAGGAGTTCTTCTTCGATCGCGGCGCTGATGTTTTTCACGAAGTGAGTCCATTTGCCGGCGTCGCGGCCTTTGAGCTGCTATGCTCTCGGGGCTACCGGCCGATTGAACTCACTAACGTTCTCTATCAGCCGCTGCCGCGCGTCGCGGGGCCAGCCGCGCCTTTGAATAACTCCGTTACCGTCCGCGCGATCACTGCTGAAGAAGCGCCACTATGGACCAGCATTGGGGCCCGGGGATGGTCGCACGAGCACCCCGAGCTTCATCAGTTCCTGCTCGATGTGGGAGTGATCTCCGCGACGCGGGAGGGAAGCACCTGTTTTATTGCCGAGGTGAATGGAACCCCCGGCGCTGCCGGCATTGTCTGCATTCACGAGGGAGTGGTGCTGTTAGCCGGTGCCGCTACCGTGCCTGAGTTGCGTCGCATGGGCTTGCAGAGCGCGCTCCTGCAGCACCGCCTGAATTACGCGGTCGATTGCGGATGCGATGTTGCCATGATCGGCACCGCGCCAGGAAGCGGCTCGCAGCGCAATGCCGAGCGAGAAGGCTATCGCATCGCCTACACCAGGACCAAGTGGCGACTGGCGCGTCCAGCCTGATCACCGTTCACCGTCGAGCGGCCAGGGGTCTTTGAGCAGCGAGCACAATCCAAGATCGTTGCCGTAGCGCTCCACCTCAACGGCTTCCATGTGAACAAAGTTCTGCATGCCGCGGAACGCGGGCACCGCGTCGGAGCCCATGATCTGGGGCGCAACAAAGAGGTGCACGCGATCTACAAGTCCCGCCGAGAGCATGGCGGTGTTCAACCGCGTGCCGGTTTCGGTGAGCAGCGTCAGGATGCCTTCGTCGCCGAGTACGTCGAGCACTTTGCCCAGAGGCACGCGCCCGGCCTCTGCCGGCAACACTTCCACGCGAACTCCTCGATTGCGCAGCTCATCAATGCGGGCCTGGTCTGCTGAAACGGTAAAGATGAGCACGTCGTTCTGCGCACTGGTCACCATTTTTGCGTCGAGCGGCATGCGCAGCGCCGAATCGAGCACGATGCGCAAGAGCGGCCGGCGGCGGCGCAATCCGCTGCGGTCGGTGAGCCAGGGATCGTCGGCAACTACTGTGTCAACGCCCACCATGGCCGCATCTGTCTGCCAGCGCAACGGCTGCACTGCGGCACGCGCAAGTTCACTCGTAATCCAATAAGGTGCGGCGGGGCCGGCGTGGTGTCCCGGCGGCGGCGCAATGCGCCCATCCAGTGACATGGCCACTTTCATCAGCACAAACGGGCGCTTGTGCTGGCTCCAGCGCGCAAAGCCTTCGTTGAGCCGGCGTGCCTCAGCCTGGCGAATGCCCAACGTGACCTCAAGGCCCGCGACTCGCAGGGCGTCGGCACCATGACCGGCCACGTTGGGATTCGGATCGATGGTCGCGGCAACTACGCGCTTCAATCCAGCTTGGATGAACGCAGCGGTGCAGGGAGGCGTGCGGCCCTGGTGGTTGCATGGCTCGAGCGTGACATACGCCGTGCCTCCGTGCAGCCGCTCGCCGGCGTGCTCTCGCGCCTCGCGCAGCGCGACTACCTCGGCGTGGTCGATCAGGTCGTACTCGTGCCATCCCTCGCCCACCACCTGGCCCGCGCGGTCAAGAATCACGCATCCCACAACAGGGTTTGGCGAGCACAGGCCGGTGCCGCGCTGCGCCAGCTCCAGCGCGCGGCGCATCCAGTAAAGGTCTTTTGTTGCCTGATCGTTCATATCTGGTCGCTCATGCCCGATGAATCGCGCCCGGCTCTCGATCGAGAACGGGAACAATCAAGTTTACATGTGTGGTGATGCGGACGCGTCGCGGCGGGTCTGGAAACCCACCGTACAACCGGTCTCCCACCCCAGCGAATACAAATCATTCGCTGGGGCCCCGGCCTGGAGGCCGGCGCTGTCATTGGCCGGGTATGGCGCTATTCGACAGGGGCAGCTTGTCTGGAGCGATAGCGAGGCTTCTTCATCAGGTAGCCGATCGGGATGAGGCAGACGGTGAGGATGGCGAGGGCGTGAATGGTGTCGATGTAGGCAAGCACGTTGGCCTGTTGCAGCATCATGTTGTAGGTGTGAGCCATGGAACCGCTGGTGGCTCCAGCCGGAGAGTAACCCCTGGTTTGCAACATTCCTCTGAATCCGCGATCGAGGGTGCGATAGTTGGCTGCCCCGGGATAGACATGCGCGGCGAGGAAGTTCTGATGCACCTGCGCACGGCGAACGAGCATAGTGCTGATGAATGAGATTCCGAGGCTGCCGCCGATGTTGCGGGCCAGCGCAGTGAGTCCGGAGACCTCGTTATTTTTCTCCTGCGGTACTCCGACATAGGACATGACGCTGATGGGCACGAAGAGGAACGGCATGCCGATGACCATGATGACGCGCCAACTTGCGGCGTCGTTGAAACTGATGCTGAGGTTGAGGCTTGAGATGCGCCAGATGCCGAAGCTGACCCAGGCGAATCCGAAGCAGATCATGGCGCGAGGATCGAGTTTTTGGCCGAGGAAACCGACGATGGGCAGCATGAAGATGAGCACCAAACCGCCGAGCGACAGCACCATTCCGGCGTTGGTGGCGTTGTAGCCCATTACCTCCTGCAGATACTGCGGAATCATGACGGTGGTGGAGTAAAGCGCGGCTCCAATGACCAGCATGACCAGTTGCGTCATGGTGAAGTTGCGGCTCCGGTAAAGCGACAGGTCGATGATGGGATGCGCAGTGGTGAGTTCGCGCCACAGAAACAAGATGAGGCCGACAACGACGATCAAAGCGCAGCCGACGATGAGGTGCGAGCCGAACCAGTCTTTTTCCTGCCCCTTGTCGAGCATGATCTGCAGGGCTCCGATGGTGACGGCGAGCAAGCCCAGACCGATGCCGTCAACGCTGCCGAGCTTTTTGCGGACGCGCTTGAGGTAGGGCGGATCTTCAACAATGCGGCTGGTGAGAACGATGGAGAGAATGCCCACCGGAATATTGAGAAAGAAGATCCATCGCCAGCTGTAGTTGTCGGTGATCCAGCCGCCGATGGTTGGTCCGATGGCCGGCGCCACCACAACGGCCATGCCGTAGATGGCGAAGGCGACGCTGCGTTTTTCAGGAGCGAAGGTATCGGCCAGGATGGCGCGCTCGCTGGGCTGCAGGCCTCCGCCGGCTGCACCCTGAAGAACGCGGAAGACGACCAGCATAGCCAGAGAGTTGGCGAAACCGCAACAGAAAGAAAAGAGCGTGAAACCGACGACGCAACTCATGTAGAAGCGCTTGCGGCCGATGCGGTTGGCGATCCAGCCGCTGATGGGGAGAATGATGGCGTTGGAGACGAGGTAAGAGGTGAGAATCCAGGTGGCCTCGTCGTAACTGGCGCCGAGCGACCCGGCAATATGCGGCAGTGCAACGTTGGCGATGGAGGAGTCGAGTGCCTCCATGAAAGTGGCGAGCGTGACGGTGAGGGCGACGACCCACGGATTGAACCGCGGCTTCCACGTCTCGTCAAAATGGAATTCGCTGTCGGCTTCCCGCGGTTTCGCAGAAGAGGCCGCGGTCGACTGCGCCATGCACGCTCCGTGGAGGGTTTTTCCTTATGATGCGATCCGGACTGGCAGGAAGGGGAACAGTCCTATTGACAGAATAAAGCAAACCGCGAGCCGCCAGGTTGGGCGAGCTCATCCCAGCAGTGACTCCACAAAATCTGGCGCGGAGAATTCGAGCAGGTCTTCCATTTTTTCGCCCACGCCGACGTAACGCACGGGCAGATTCAGCTCGCGCGCAATGGCCACGGCAATTCCGCCTTTGGCTGTGCCATCGAGCTTGGTGAGCACAATGCCCGTTACCCCGGCAGAACCGGTAAACTGCCGCGCCTGTTCAAGGCCGTTCTGCCCGGTGGTCGCGTCCATCACCAGCAGCACTTCATGCGGAGCCCCCGGAACCAGCTTGGCTGCGATGCGCCGCATCTTGTCGAGCTCGTCCATGAGGCCGCTCTTGGTGTGCAGCCGGCCGGCCGTGTCTACATACAGATCGGCAATATGCTTTGCCTTGGCCGCTGCAACCGAATCGTACAGAACCGCCGACGGATCGCCGCCCTGCCGCGTCTTGATCATTTCAACGCCCGAGCGCGAGGCCCACACTTCAAGCTGCTCGATGGCCGCTGCGCGAAACGTATCGGCCGCGCACAGCAATGCGCTGCGCCCCTGCGCGCGGCTCCACGCCGCGAGTTTCCCGCTGGACGTAGTTTTGCCCGTCCCGTTTACGCCCACCAGGAACGTGATTTTGGGCGGCGCATCGGGAGAGGGAATTGGCTGCCGCGGTGCCTCAAGAATCGCCACAAGCTGCTGCTTGAGCAGTTCGCGCAGCTCGGCGCCGCCCTCAATTGCTTCGTGACGCGCCCGATCGCGCAATGCATCCAGAATTGCTGTCGTGGTGGGCACGCCGATGTCGCTGGTCAACAGCGCCGTCTCCAATTCTTCGAGGGCCGCTTCGTCAACAATCCGCGTCATCGCGGCCAGGTCGGCAATCTTGGCGGAGAACGACTCGCGCGTGCGCGTGACGGCCTGGCGCATGCGGCTGAAAAACCCGCTTTTCTTCTCGCCCGGCTCGTCCGGCTCCGGCTTTTCGGGTTCCTGGGTACTGCCAAATAGGGTAGTAAACGACATGGTCTATCTCAAGGATAGTGGATCGGGCGGCATACCCCGATCCGGCTGATCCCATTCAACCTATGGCTGGCGCAGTCCAGTGCCCGCAAGGGCGCGTTCGCCGCGAATCCGTCCCGGCATGTTGACAAGTTCGATATGCTTGAAATAAGGCCGCTTGGGCTTGAGGATTCCCCTATGACTCCCGTACTTGCTGTCCACCCGCTTTCCCGGATACTCGAATCGCGCATTGCCATCATCGACGGAGCCATGGGCACCACCCTGCGCACCTACGGAATGAAGGAGCGCGATATTCGCGGCGAGCGGTTCAAAGACTCGACAAAAGATCTGTTGAATAACGGCGATCTTTTCTCGCTCACGCAGCCGGCCATGGTCGGCGACATCCACCATCGCTTTCTGTCGGCGGGCGCCGACATTATTGAGACCAATACCTTTGGCGCGACGAGCATTTCGCAAAGCGAGTTTTTTGTCGACGATCCGCGCGAGCACGGCGGCCGCAAAGACCCCGAGTTCTACCAGAAAATCATCGACGACCAAAATTTGAAAAACCTGGCCTGGGAGATCAACGAGAAATCGGCATTGCAGTGCCGCGAGTGGGCCGACCGCGTGGGCAACGAAACAGGCCGCCAGCGTTTTGTCGCCGGCGCCCTCGGGCCGCTCACCGTTTCGCTTTCAAACTCGCCCGACGCCGACGATCCCGGCTTTCGCGTGGTTACGTTCGACCAGGTGAGGACCGCTTACGCCGAGCAGGCGCGCGCTTTGATGGCCGGCAAGGTAGACCTGCTGCTGGTTGAAACCATCTTCGACTCGCTCAACGCCAAGGCCGCACTGGTCGCCATTCAGGAAGTGTTCGCGGAGAGCGGAAAAAAACTGCCCATCATGATCTCTGCCGCCGTGGGCCGCGGTGGAGAAACCATGATTTCGGCGCAGACCATCGAGGCATTCTGGTACGCGGTCGAGCACGTCAAGCCGTTCTCAGTAGGACTCAACTGCTCACTCGGCCCAGACCTCATGTATCCATTCCTTGAGGACTTGTCGTCCAAAGCCGACACCGCGGTCTCGTGCTATCCCAACGCCGGCCTGCCCAATCCGCTCGCTGAGACCGGGTTCGACCTCGGCCCTCAAGACATGGCCCGCTACCTGAGCGAATTCGCGCGCGCCGGCCTCGTCAATATCGCCGGCGGATGCTGCGGCAACACGCCGGAGCACATTGCCGCCATTGCCAAAGCGCTCGAGGGAATGCCTCCGCGACCGATTCCTGTCGCAGAAGAAATCGAGACAGCGGCATGAGCGAGCCATCGTTCAAGCCATTGCATCTTTCCGGGTCGCAACCCTTCACGCAGCAGCAGGGCGTGTACATCATGATCGGCGAGCGCACCAATGTGGCCGGCTCGCCCAAATTTGCAAGGCTCATTAAGGACGGCAAATACGAAGAAGCCGTTTCGATTGCGCGCCAGCAGGTTGAAAACGGCGCCAACGTGATCGACATCTGCATGGACGAGGGCATGATCGACGGCGTCTCGGCCATGTCGCGCGTTCTCCACATGCTTGCCAGCGAGCCTGAAGTGGCCAAGGTTCCCTTCATGATCGACTCCTCAAAGTGGGAGGTGATCGAAGCCGGATTGAAGTGCCTGCAAGGGAAGGGAATTGTCAACTCCATTTCGTTGAAGGAGGGCGAAGAGGTTTTCCGCAGCCGCGCTGAACACATCCTGCGTTACGGCGCGGCGGTTGTTGTAATGGCCTTCGACGAACAGGGCCAGGCCGCAACTTACGCAGAGCGCATTCGCATCTGCGAGCGCGCCTATCGCATCCTCGTCGACCAAGTCGGTTTTCCGCCTGAAGATATCATCTTCGACCCCAACATTCTTACTGTTGCGACGGGGATGGAGGAGCACAACAACTACGCGGTCGACTTTATCCGCGCTACGCGTTGGATCAAGGAGAACCTGACTTACGCCAAGGTTTCAGGCGGCGTCTCAAACATCTCGTTCAGCTTTCGTGGCAACAACAAGGTTCGCGAAGCGATGCACTCCGCGTTCCTCTATCACGCTATCGCCGCCGGCATGGACATGGGGATTGTGAACGCGGGCATGCTTGAGGTGTATGAGGAGATTGAGCCCGAGCTGCGCGACCTGGTTGAAGATGTATTGCTCAATCGCCATCCCGATGCGACGGAGAGGCTGGTGGAGTACGGCGAAAAGCTCAAGGCCGCGGGCGGAGCCAATGCTGAAGCAGAGCAGAAGACGGAAGAGTGGCGCAACGCGCCGGTTGAAGAACGCCTGTCGCACGCATTGGTGAAGGGAATCGATCAGTACATCGAGGCCGACACTGAGGAAGCGCGCGCCAAGCTCGGCCGCCCGCTTGCCGTTATCGAAGGGCCGCTCATGGACGGCATGGGCGTGGTCGGCGATCTGTTTGGCGCGGGCAAAATGTTTCTGCCGCAGGTGGTTAAATCGGCGCGCGTGATGAAGAAAGCCGTGGCATATCTTACGCCGTTCATGGAAGCAGAGAAGGCGTTAATGGCCGCGGCCGGCCAGGTCGTTAGGACGCAAGGCAAGATCATTCTTGCAACGGTCAAAGGCGACGTGCACGATATCGGCAAGAACATTGTGGGCGTGGTGCTGGCCTGCAATAACTACGAAGTGATTGACATGGGCGTAATGGTGCCCGCGGACAAAATCCTCGAGCGCGCCCGCCTTGAAAAGGCAGACGTGATCGGGTTGAGCGGGCTGATCACGCCGTCGCTCGACGAGATGGTTCACGTTGCACGCGAGATGGATCGCCAGGGCTTTACACTTCCACTGCTTATCGGTGGCGCAACCACCAGCCGCGCGCACACGGCCGTAAAAATTGCGCCGCATTACCGGGAGCCCGTAGTGCATGTGCTCGACGCCAGCCGCGCCGTGCCCGTGACTACCAGCCTGCTCAGCGAAGAATCGAAACCGGCGTTTGTAGCGCAGCATCGCGCGGAGTACGAAGCCCTGCGCAAGACGATTGCTACGCCGCGCCAGCCGCTCGTTTCGCTCGAAGTTGCGCGTTCCCGTCGCACGCCCATCGAGTGGCGCGCTGAGGATATTCCCACGCCCTCATTCACCAGCGTACGCGTGCTCGACAACTTTCCGCTCGCTACTCTGCGCGAATTTATTGACTGGACTCCGTTCTTTCACACCTGGGAACTGAAGGGGGTTTATCCGCGCATCCTTGACGATCCGCGGCAGGGAGAGCAGGCCCGGCAGCTCTTCACCGAAGCTAACGCGCTGCTCGACACCATTGTTGAGAAAAACCTGATTACTGCGCGCGGAGTCTACGGTTTTTTCCCAGCTAATGCGGTCGGCGACGATGTCGATCTGTACACTGACGAAAACCGTTCCGCCGTTCTTACGCGCTTCCATTTTTTGCGCCAGCAGATCGATAAGGGCGTGAAAGAGCCGTGCCGATCGTTGTCCGACTTCATTGCGCCGCGCGATGACAACCCCAACGACCACATTGGCGCATTTGCCGTCACCACCGGCTTCGGGCTCAAGGAACTCTGCGACGGTTTCCGCGCAAAGCAAGACGACTACAACGCCATCATGGCTGAAGCTCTAGCAGACCGGCTGGCTGAAGCCTTTGCCGAGTGTCTGCACAAGCGCGTGCGCGAAGAGTGGAGCTACGGCTGCTCTGAGAGGCTCAGTATCGACGAGATCATCCACGAGAAATATCGCGGCATCCGCCCGGCAGCCGGCTATCCCGCTTGCCCCGACCACACTGAGAAGGGCACGCTGTGGCGCCTGCTCGATGTTGAGGCTAAAACGGGCATCACTCTCACGGAGTCTTATGCCATGTGGCCGGGATCGAGCGTAAGCGGCCTCTACTTCGCTCATCCCGAATCGCGCTATTTCTCTATCGGCAAAATCGATCGCGACCAGGTGGCCGACTACGCCGCGCGCAAGCAGATGAGCATTTCGGAAGTGGAGCGCTGGCTTGGGCCGAACCTGAACTACGAACCTTCGAAGTCCTAGGAAAATCAGCGAGTTTTACCCGAAAGGGGACACGTATGCGATTCAAGGTCCGCTCAGCAGCCGCAGCGCTCGCCCTTGTCGCGGTCTGCTTTTTCTGCTTTCACCATCCCAGGACTCTCTTCGCTGCCGAACAGGGCACGCCCGTCGTGGCCACTCGCATGTACACGGGAGCAGATGGATTGACGCACATCGATCAGATCGAGGTGAAGATGAAGGCGTCTCCAGAGTTTACGCCGGAAGCGGGAAACACAGGCGTAACGGAGCTGTCGGAGTCGGTGCCTGCGAGTAAAGTGTTTGTCGTGCGATCGAATCCCGGTTTTTTTGAAACGTGGCACTGCGCCGATGTGCGGCGCTATGTTGTGACTCTGAGCGGCCGTGCTGAGATCGATGCTTCAGATGGGCAGAAGGACTATGCCGAGCCGGGCAACCTGGTGCTTGCTGAAGATCTTACCGGGAAGGGGCACACGTTCCGCATTGTAAGCAAAGACCAATGGGTAGCCCTCTTTGTAGACTTTGCTCCGTAAAAAGCGTACGTAAGTACCGCGCGGGAAAGATGTCGGCCAAGGGTCGGAGCTCGCGTAATTCAGAAATGGGAAAACCCGCAAAATTTGTTTTTCAAGTTTGCATGCAATTATTTCTGTTTGTGTCAGACTGTTCTTAAGGCGAAAACAGAAAGCATGGTGGGCCTCCTCGAACGGCCGGGGCGCGAGCGAATGCGATAGCGCTGCGATCCCGGCCGTTCGTTTTTTAAAACCTTGCGAAGTGCCTCACAATTCATTCGCCAATCCCCGCCCTCCAGTCACTTACTTTATTCCCGTATGAGACGCCACCAAAATATTTGCACTGTATTCTCCGCCGGTTGACGGTCCTTTCATCGCGTCCGCCCAATACTGCTGGCATGATCTCCGGCCCTCATTTTGAAAGCACGATTAACCTGGATCTGCACTCAACCGCACTCACTCAAGTCCCGCCTCCGGGAAATTCTTCATCTGCGTTTCACATTCCAGATATCCATGCCGATGCTGGCGCGTATTGCATGCGCACCGCCCGCACCCGCGATGACCGCGAAGCCGCCTGCCGTCTGCGCTTTCGCGTCTTCAACGTGGAGCTTGGCGAAGGACTCGACAGCTCTTACGAAACCGGCCTCGACACCGATCGCTTCGACGCCGTTTGCGAGCACCTGGTGGTTGAAGAGAAGGAGTCGGGCCGCATTGTTGGCACCTACCGTATGCAGTCAGGCGCGACTGCTGCTGCGCATCTCGGCTACTACTCCGCGCAGGAGTTCGAACTCGGTCCATACGAGCCGCTTCGGGCCGGCATTCTCGAACTTGGCCGCGCCGCCATTGACCGCGCCCATCGCACTCCTGAGGTGCTTACATTGTTATGGCGCGGCATTGCGCAGTATGCTCACGGCATGGGGCTTCGGTATCTGCTTGGTTGCTCTTCGCTCAACTCCGTCGATCCGGCTGAAGGCTGGCAGATGTACAGCCTGCTGCAGAATTTCCGGGTCAGCCCTGAGTTTGAGACCATACCAACCGCTGCTTATGCCTGCCCCAACGAGCCGCAGGCCGCACGCGCACAGATCTTCGCCTGCAACGGAACTCAGGAAGCGACGGCGCATGAGCGCACTTCACCGGTTGCATCGCAGGTGAAGGTTCCCAAGCTGCTCAAGACTTACCTGGCCATCGGCGCGCGCATTGCCGCTCCGCCGGCATTCGATCGCGAGTTCCGCACTATCGATTTTCTTACGCTGCTCGATCTTGAGATGCTGTCGCCGGCTGCGCGCAATCGCTTCATGGCGCCCCTCGCTCCGTGATATTGCGGCGTTGCCGGCGCGCTGTGGCGCTGGCAATCGCGCTTTTCACTTGCATCATTCGCTACTGGCTCGCGCGCGTTCGCGGCCCGCTTACAGTTGAGCGCCGCGCGCTCTGGCTGCAGTCGGCGTGCCGCGGCGTATTGGCCAGCGTAGGAGTGCGGTTTACCTTCGAGGGCCAGCCGGCTGCGCGCGACCTGGTTGTGGCCAACCATCTCAGTTATCTCGACATCGCCATCTTCGCGGCCATCATGCCCTGCTGTTTTGTCTCAAAAAGCGAAGTTGATCGCTGGCCCTTCTTTGGTAAAGCCGCGCGCGCGGGCGGCACGATTTTTCTCAATCGCTCCAGCCTGGCCAGCGCCAACAGCGCGGCGCGCGAAATCAGCGAGCGACTCACACATTCCACTCCGGTGCTTCTGTTTCCTGAGGGAACCAGCACTGACGGCAGCCAGGTATTGCGATTCCACGGCCGGCTCATTCATCCGGCCACCGTACTCGGCGCGCCAATCACGGCCGCAGCCATTCGGTACATACCCAGCGACAATATCCATGAGCGTGAACTCTGCTGGTTCGGCGACGCAGGCTTTCTTCCCCACCTCTGGAATTTGCTGGGAGTGAACGGATTTTCAGCGCATGTACGCTTCGGGCTACCGCGCATTTACAATGATCGCCGCATCGCAGCCGAAGAGACGCGGGCTGAAGTCATCGCTATGCGCAATGAGGGTCCAACTAACGCCGAGCCTGCCGGATGATGCAGCGCCGGTTTTCAGTAGCCTCGATCGCAGTGCAATTCACGCCTGCTTTCTCCGTGCCACGCAGAGCCTCGCCGGCACGTAACTCAAAATTGAGAGCTCGCCCTCCGCAAGCCCTGCCGCTGCGCATAGTCGCCGCCATTCCTCTGGCCTGAATGCCCGTACAATCGACACCGGCCCATCGTGCTGCACGAACCGGTGCATTCGCGTCACCTTCGCAAGCAATTTGAAAAGCCGGTACGGAGTCGCCGCGCGCGAGAGATCGTTCACAAACCATCCCAGTCTTGCATTCGTCTCCATCCAGGCGATGAACCGCACGATCTGCTCGTCGCTCAAGTGATGCGTGAACAGCGAGCTCACGATCAAATCGACTGGCTGCGGCCGTGCGTAATCGAAAACGTCTGCGGCAACAAACTCGATTCCACACTCCGGCGGCGTTGCCTCTTTCGCAAGGCTGATCGTATCGGCGTTCAGGTCCAGCCCAATCAGCCGCACGTCAAGCTGCTTTAACGCAGCCCATCGCGCAATCTTTCGCAGCGCGTCTCCGTCGCCGCATCCAACGTCGAGAATCCGCAGCGGGCTGCGCGATTCCGCAAACGTATTCAGCCACTCAAATGTCGGCCGGTAGCCGCGCAGCCATTTATTCACTCGTGCAAGGTCGCGCAGGCAGATGCGCAAATCCTCGCGGCTTGATGGCCCGTCCATCAGTTCGGGCAACTCGGCAGGCTGTGCGCGCCGGCTCATGTCGGGTATGTTACGCGGCATGAAAGAGCATCGTCTCCGCCGTCACTCCGGGGCCAAAACTCATCGCGCAACCCTGTTGTCCTGATTTTGCGCGCTGCATCAGCTCGCGCAGCACAAACATTACCGAGGCCGACGACATATTGCCGTAATTGGCCAGCACGCGACGCGACTCGGCCAGCATTTCAGGCGCCAGCGCCAGTCCCTTCTCAACCGCATCCAAAACTGTACGTCCGCCCGGATGCACGGCCCAGAGGTCGATGGCGGCGGCGTCGCGCCCCTGCGTGATCTCGCCGCCGACTTCGCCCAGAATGCGCCGAATCTCACCGGGAACCTGCCCCGAAAGCTGCATATCGAAGCCCATCTCGCGAATCTTCCAGGTAATCAGGTGCGTTGTCCCGGGCAGCCGCAGAGCAAGAAAACTGTCGATCGCCAGGCCCGTAGCGCGTCCGCTCACCAGGCACGCGGCGCATCCATCCGCGAACAGCAAAAACGAGAGCACCTGTTCGAGGTTGGGCGTCTCCTGCATGTGCAGCGTGCATAGCTCAAGATTCATAATCAGCACGCACGCATCCGGCTCACTGCGCACAATGTGGCGCGCCGATTTGAGCGCATTGACGGCCGCGTAACAGCCCATGAACCCGATCATCGTGCGCTCCACCGGCTGCTTGAGCTCGAGCGCGTCGACAATGTCGAAGTCCAGGCCCGGCGCATATAATCCGGTGCAACTGGTCACGATCACGTGCGTAATGCTCTGCCGTTCCTGTTCGCTGATGGCGAGCTTCTTCAGCGCGCAGCGCGCCAGTTGCGGCGCGAATTGCTCAAAGGCCTGCATGCGCCGCGCGGTTCCGGGAAAACTGCCCGGCACATAGATTCCTTCGGCATCGTTCCACTTGCCCTCGGCCGACGCAACTGGCTCGATAAACGAATAGCGATGCTCGATTTGCGACATGCGCACCATGCGCTTGTAGAGGCTTCGTTCAGTGCCTTCGGGCAGCAGCGTCTCGGCAAAAGAAATAAACGCCTGGTGCACATCGTGTGGAGGCGTGGCCGTTGCAATGCGATTGATGTATGCGGTAGTCAAGGCTCTCCTTGTGGTGGTAGGGCCACTTAGAAAGGATAGACGCAGCGGGAGGGGACGCGTCTCATGAAATCGATCTGGAAATGTCACCGCATTGCGGTTTTCGGCGATGGGTGAGAGATGAGGATCTATCCCAGCAGCGCCATGGTCACGTGATTGACCACAAACGCCGCGCCGTAGGCCAGCGCAAGCATATAAACAAACTGCACAATCGGCCACTTCCAGCTATTGGTTTCGCGCTTTACCACCGCCATGGTCGACGTGCACTGCATGGCGAAGGCGAAGAAGATCATCAGCGCCAGCGCGCCACCCAGCGTCATGTCGTGGTGCAGCGCGGTCTGCAGGCTCAGCGCCTGGGTGCTGGGGTCGGCGCCGTACAGCGTTCCCATCGTGCTTACCATTACCTCGCGCGCCAGCACGCTCGATACCAGCCCGATGCCGATCTTCCAGTTGAATCCGAGCGGCGCAATTACCGGCTCGATAAAGTGGCCTATCCGCCCGATCACGCTCGAGGCCAGCTCCGGCGCAGCCAGCGTGCCCGTTGCCGTGTGGATTACAGGCAGGTGCGCGAGCACCCACAGCGCCATGGTGACTCCCACGATCACGGTGCCTGCGTTCTTCATAAAGATGCGCCCGCGATCGATTACGCGCAGCACCAGAGATTGCACAGTGGGCATGCGGTACTGCGGCAGCTCCAGGATGAACGGGGTTTCGCTCGATTTGAGAATGGAGCTCTTCAAGAGGCGCGCCGTCGTAAATGCGGCCACAAATCCGGCCACGTAAAGGCTCAGCATCACAATGGTGCGCAGCCCGAGGAACCCGTGCAGATAAACGATGTTCGGAATGAATGCGGCAATCAGCAGCAGGTAAACCGGAAGCCGGGCTGAGCAGGTCATGAACGGCGTTACCAGGATTGTGGCCAGCCGGTCGCGCTTGTTCTCAATGGTGCGCGTGGCCATAATGGCCGGCACAGCGCAGGCGTATGCCGAAAGCAGCGGGATGAAGGCTTTCCCGTTGAGCCCGATCGTCCGCATTACACGGTCGGCGATCAGAGCGGCGCGGGCCAGGTAGCCGGTATCCTCGAGCACGCCGATGAACAGGAAGAGCAGCAGGATCTGCGGCAGAAATACAAGCACCGACGAGATGCCCTTCCAAATGCCGTCAAGCACCAGCGACTGCATCCATCCCGCGGGCAATAGCGGCCGTGCGAAATCGCCCATGCGCGCCAGGATGTCTCCAAAACCATCAGAAAGCGGTTGGCCGATGGAGAAGACCACTTCAAAGACGCCGATAACAACTGCCAGAAACAGCAGCGGACCCCAGATGGGATGCAGCAGAACAGAGTCGATCTTCT
>JBEKCW010000049.1:0-17843 GCA_050014675.1 Occallatibacter sp.
ATCCTTTGAAGAGAGAAGTTCATCAACGGAAACGAAGCGTCCTGCGGCCCCTGGATCATGCCCATCATCAGGCCGGTGTCCTGCTGCGGGAAGAACCCTTTTGGAATTCTGTACATTACTACGACGTTCAGCGCCACCGTGAGCAAAAACACAATCAGCATGAGTACCGGGTTATCGAGCACCCAAAGCAGCGATTTGCGGTAAATCCACAGCAGCCCATTGAACGCCGATTCGCTGGTGCGTGCAAAGATGTTCTCTTTTTTCCCCTCCTCGTGTTTCCGCAGCAGGTGAGCGCACATGCAGGGGGTGGTGGTTAGCGAAATCACCATCGAAATCAGAATGGCCGCTGAAAGCGTGATGGCAAATTCGCGAAAGAGACGGCCGACAATTCCGCCCATCATGAGGATGGGAATAAACACGGCAATCAGCGACATGCTGATTGAAAATACGGTGAATCCTATCTCCTGTGCGCCCTTCAGGGCCGCCGCAACGGGCTCCATGCCGGCCTCGAGATGGCGCGTAATGTTCTCCATCACCACGATGGCGTCGTCAACCACAAAGCCCGTAGCGATGGTGAGCGCCATGAGCGAAAGGTTGTCGAGCGAGAAGCCGAACAGGTACATGATCGCGCAGGTGCCGATAAGCGAAATAGGCACAGCCACAGCGGGAATGAGCGTGGAGCGCACGCTGCGCAGGAAGATGAAAACCACCAGCACCACGAGGACGATAGAGCCGATCAGCGTCTTCTCCACGGTCGACACCGACGCCCGAATCGTGGTGGTCCGATCGAGGACGATCGTGGTCTTGATTCCGCTGGGAAGCACGGCCAGAAGGAACGGCAATTGCGATTTCACACGGTCCACGGTCTGGATAATGTTGGCGCCGGGCTGGCGGAAGATGATGACGACTACCGCGTGGTGGCCGTCCATATAGCCCGCAGTGCGGAGATTCTGCGTGGAGTCGATTACGTCGGCGACGTCTTCAAGCCGCACCGCGGCGCCGTTGTGGTACCCCACCACCAGGGGCCGATATTCTTCGGCGTGCGAAATCTGGTCGTTGGTAATAATGTCTTCGGTGACGCCGTTGTCGGAAAGCTGTCCGCGCGGCGAGTCGGAGTTTTGCAGGCTGAGCACCGATTGCACGTTGCCCAGTGTCAGGCCGAAGCTCTCGAGTTGTTTGGGATTGATCTCGACTCTCACGGACGGCGCAGCGCCGCCGCCGGCAAAAACCTGCCCTACGCCCTGGATCTGCGAGAGCTTCTGCACCAGGATGGTCGATGCCAGGTCGTAGAGGTTGGTTACGTCGTATTTGTCAGATGTCAGGCCCACAATCATGATCGGAGAGTCGGCCGGGTTGATCTTGCGATAGGAAGGGTTCGAGGGCAGATTGGTGGGCAGATAGGTGCGCGCCGCATTGATGGCTGCCTGAACGTCGCGTGCCGCGCCGTCGATGTTACGGCTGAGGTCGAACTGCATGGTCACGCTGGTTGAGCCCAGCGAACTCGACGAGGTCATTTCAGTGATGCCGGCAATGTGGCTGAACTGCCGCTCCAGCGGCGTGGCCACCGATGCTGCCATGATCTGCGCGCTAGCGCCGGGCAGGCTGGCGCTCACGCTGATGGTAGGAAAGTCCACCTGCGGCAGCGGGGCTACTGGCAACACTGTGAAGGCGATTGCGCCGGCCAGTCCTACGGCAATGGTCAGCAGCGTGGTGCCGACCGGTCGTCGGATGAATGGGGACGATAGACTCATGCAGTCTCCGTACCCGGCTGCGGTGCTGTCTTGTCGTGGCCGCCGGAGGCTTTGCGCCCGGTGATTCGCAGCGCCAGGCGATCGAAGAAGATGTAGATCACCGGCGTGGTGTAAAAGGTAAGCACCTGGCTCAACAGCAACCCGCCCACCATGGCGATGCCCAGCGGCCGCCGCAGCTCCGAGCCGTATCCGGTGCCCATAGCCAGCGGAATACCGGCCAGCAACGCGGCCATGGTGGTCATCATGATTGGCCTGAAGCGCAGCAGACTGGCCTCATAGATGGCCTCGGTGGAATCTTTGCCGTGCTCGCGCTCGGCCTCCAGCGCAAAGTCCACAATCATGATGCCGTTCTTCTTCACAATACCGATCAGCAAAATGATGCCGATAATGGCCACCACGCTCAAATCCTGCCTGAAGAGCATGAGCGCCAGCAGCGCGCCCACGCCCGCCGACGGCAGCGTGGAGAGAATTGTGATGGGGTGAATAAAGCTTTCGTAGAGTACGCCAAGCACGATGTAAACCGTGACCAGCGCCGCCAGGATCAGCAGCGCTTCATTGGAAAGCGAGTTGTGGAAGGATGCCGCGGTGCCCTGAAAATCGGATTGCAGGCTGGGAGGGAAGTTGAGCTTCTTGGCCGCATCCTCGATCTTTGTGATGGCCGTGCCCAGCGATGCATTCGACGCCAGGTTGAACGAAACCGTAACCGACGGGAACTGTCCCTGGTGATTAATTGACAGCGCCTCGGTGATATGGGACGCGTGCGTGAAAGCGCTGAGAGGAATTGCATTCGCTCCCACTGAAGCGACGGTGGTATTGGGAGTCTGTCCGGCCGTGGTGCCGGCAAGCACCGTGGAGGGAGCGCTGAGCACTTCAGAGGATGGCGTGTATTTAACCGAGCTGGTGAGAGCGTTGGAACCGGCCGCGGCCGAGGCTGAAGAGGAGTACGAGTTTACCGCGCCTGCGCCGCTGGCTCCTGACGAAGCGCTCGACTGCATGTACAGATCGCCCAGGTTCTTGGGATTCTGCTGCCATTGCGGAGCGGTCTCAAGAATCACGTGATACTGATTGAGCTGCGTGTAGAGGGTGTTGATTTCGCGCTGGCCGTAGGCATCGTAGAGAGTGCTGTCGATGGTGGTTGGCGCAATGCCCAGCCGCGATGCGGTCACGCGATCGATCTCAAGCTGCACGGCCTTGGCGCCGGTTTGCTGATCTGTAGCCACGTCTTCAAGCTCGGGCAGCTTCTTCAGTTGCGCAACAAACTTGTCGGTCCACTCGTTCAGCTCATCGGTGTCTGGATCTTCAAGCGTGTATTGATACTGCGTGCGGCTCACTCGATCGTCAACCGTGATGTCCTGCACGGGCTGCATGTAAAGATGAACCCCCTGCACCTGGGCAAGGTTGCCTTGCAGCCGTCTGATCACGTCTGAAGCGGTCGTATGGTGCCGGTCTTCGAGCGGCTTCAGGTTGATCGAGATTCGGCCGCTGTTCAGCGTGGTGTTGATGCCGTCGGCCCCGATGAACGATGACAGGCTCTCAACGGCTGGGTCATCAAGAATGATTTTGGCTAGTTCCTTCTGCTTCTCAGACATGGCCGCAAATGAGATGGACTGATCGGCCTGCGTAATACCCTGGATCACGCCCGTATCCTGCACCGGGAAGAATCCTTTGGGGATGACGATGTAGAGAAAAACAGTAAGCACCAGCGTGGCCGCGGCGATGAGCAGGGTAATGGTCTGGTAGCGCAGCACCACCCGCAGTGTGCGCCCGTAGAACGCGATCATACGGTCGAAAATGCTTTCAGACCAGCGGTAGAAGCGGGTCTGCTTTTCTTCGGCATCGTGGCGCAGAATCCGCGAGCACATCATGGGCGTCAGCGTCAGCGAAACTACAGCCGAAATCAAGATAGTGACTGCCAGCGTGACGGCGAATTCACGGAACAGACGCCCCACCACGTCGCTCATGAACAGAAGCGGAATGAGCACGGCAATCAGCGACACGGTGAGCGAAATGATGGTGAAACCGATCTGTTCCGCGCCCTTTAACGCCGCGTCGATCGGCTTCATGCCTTCTTCAAGGTAGCGGCTGATGTTCTCGATCATTACAATCGCGTCGTCAACCACAAAGCCGGTTGAAATAGTCAGCGCCATCAGCGAAAGGTTGTCGAGCGAATAGCCCAGCAGGTACATCACGGCAAGAGTGCCGATGAGCGAGAGCGGCACGGCGACGGCGGGTATGATGGTGGCCCGCAGGCTGCGCAGAAAAAGAAAGATGACCAGGATCACGAGCCCGATGGTGAGCATCAGCTCAAAAAACACATCGTGCACCGATGAGTTGATGCTGGTGGTCATATCCGTAAGCGGCGTGACCTTGATCGAAGCAGGCAGATTGGCTTCAAGCTGCGGCAGCACTTGTTGAATAGCGTTGACCACCTTGATGGTGTTGGCGCCGGGCTGCCTTTGAACGTTGAGAATCACCGCCGGCGTCATGTTCATCCATGCCGCCTGCTTCGTGTTCTCAACCCCATTCACAACATTGGCCACGTCCTTAACCAGCACCGGTGCGCCATTTGAATAGGAAATGACGACGTTGTTGTAATCGTTGGCGTCGGTGATCTGGTCGTTGGCGTCGATCTGGTAATCCTGGCGCGGTCCATCGAAGTTGCCCTTGGCCGAGTTCACGCTCGCCTGCACCAGCGCCGTGCGCACGTTCTCAAGGCTCAGGCCATAGGAGGAAAGCTGGACCGGGTTCACCTGGATGCGCGTTGCCGGTTTTTGCCCGCCACTGATGCTCACCAGCCCCACGCCGGATAACTGCGAGAGCTTGGGCGCAAGACGCGTATCCACATCGTCTTCAACCTCTGACAGCGGTATGCTGTCTGAGGTAATGGCCATGGTCAGGATCGGCGCGTCGGCCGGATTGGTCTTGTTGTAGACGGGCGGGACAGGCAGGTCGGACGGCAGGAACGACTGGCCCCCGTTGATGGCCGACTGCACTTCCTCTTCGGCAATATCCATGCCCAGCGACAGGCTGAATTGCAACACGATCACCGACACGCCGCCGGAGCTTGTCGAGGTCATCTGGCTCAGGCCCTGCATCTCTCCAAACTGGCGTTCCAGCGGAGCCGTCACGGTCGTGGCCATCACGTCGGGGCTGGCGCCGGGATAGAAAGTCAGCACCTGGATGGTGGGATAGTCAACCTCGGGCAGCGCCGAAATCGGCAACTGCGTGAAAGATACGATTCCCACCAGCAGGATTGCGGCCATCAGGAGTGAAGTTGCAACCGGCCGCAAAATAAATGGGCGCGACGGGCTCATGGAGCTTCTTCCTCGGTCGTGCCGGTTGTGGGCAGCGCTACATTTGACTTACTTACCTGTGACCCATCCACCAGTTTTTGGAAGCTGCTGTTCGCCACTACCGTGCCCGGCGCAATGCCTTTGAGGATTACTGAATTTCCGTTGTCGGAGATGCCGACCTTTACGTTCGTCATCACCGCTTTGGCGTTCTTCTGCTCGGGATTCTGAATCACGTATACAAAATCCGTGGCGCCGTTGTGCTGCACTGCTGAAGAGGCCAGCAGGGTTTGATTTTCGAGGGTCTTCACCAGCAAACGCGTATTCACAAACTGGTTGCCGAAAAGAAGCCCCTTGGAGTTGGCAAACGACGCGCGCAGCTTCACCGTTCCGGTCGTGGTGTCGATCAGGTTGTCGACCGTGAGCAGCTTGCCGGTATCGAGCAGCGTCTGCTGGGTGCGGTCATAGGCTGTAACGGTCAGTGCCTTGCCGCCGCGCATCTGCTGGAGCACCTGCGGCAGGCTGTCTTCGGGCAAAATGAAAATCACCGTGATCGGAGCAGTCTGGGTGACCGTAACCAGCGGCGTGGTCGAGTTGGCCGTTACCAGGTTTCCGGGATCGAGCAGACGCAGACCCACGCGCCCGTCGATTGGGGAAGTGATGTGACAGTACGCCACCTGCACCTGGTCGTACTTCACCGTGCCTTCATCATTCTTCACCGTGCCCTGATCCTGGAGCACCAGTTTTTCCTGGTCCTCGAGGGTCTGCCGCGGGATGGCGTTCTTTGCCCATGCTTCCTGGTAGCGCGTCAGGTCCATCTGCGCTTCGGCCAGCAGGTTCTGGTCGCGTTCGAGCGCGCCCTGCGCCTCTTCAAGCTGTGCCGCGTAGGGCCGGTCATCGATGTCGATAAGCGGATCGCCCTTGCGCACGTATTGCCCCTCGCGATAGTGCACCTGGTTGATTACACCGGTGATCTGCGCGGTGAGCTCGTCAGTGTAAGTGGGCGTGACCGTGCCGATGGCGTCGATATACACGCCGATGCTGCCCTTGGTCGCGGTGGCATAGGTCACCGGTATGGGGCCGGCCTGGGCGAAGCGGCCGCCCTTACCCCCCCCCGCCATCGCTTGCTGGCTTTCGTTGTGCTGCCTGATCACCCAATAAAACAGGCCGCCGAAGGCGAGCAGGACGATGGCCCATACCCACCAATGGCGACGGCGCTTTTTGGGGTGATTGAATTGGTAATCAGCTGGATTTGAAGCAGACGAAGGTTGGTCCATGTTTCTCTCTTGTGCCCCGTTACGGACCTCAATTTGGTCAGAGTCATTGTTTCATATCAAACCGCGAAAGAGGGCTCCTGAACACGGTGATCCGGCCAGCCTCTTTAGCGGTCAATCTCAAGGAATGTCCAAGCCTTGGAATCGCACGGTTACGTCTCCAGGAATCCGCGGCAATCAAGATATTTCAACGGGCTGCGCACTGAGCTATCGTGGACGCGCACGTAGGGAGATTGACGCGGCAGGCAGGCAAATAGTTGCAAATTTGCGTACGCCGCAGATTAGGATGCGGGACTTACGCCGGGACCGGACCGCGGCCCCTTCCGGGGTGTTCGACAGAGGGGGATCAGGGATTGAGCCAGACGGGCGTCAATGCCGCCGATTCCCGTGCTCGAGTTACGGCTGAGCGGGAACCAAAGCGGGCTCGACCGCCTGCTTCAAGACCGCCCTGAAGCCGTCAAGAGGGCAGGCCGAATCAACGGCCACTGGTCCGGCCGGCGCGCCGCACCCAGGCACAAAAACCGGAGCCAGCGCAGGCGGATTGGCTGCGGTAAGCGGCGTTGAATTCCTCATCTGGTCCAGGGTCTGAGCAGTGTAGTAGACCCGCATGGTGTATGCACCGCCGGCCCGACGCCAAAGCTCAAATATCAGCGCGCCGCCGGGCGGCGTGTGGTTGCGGCGTCCGTCGATAATCCAGTCCAGCCCCAGCACTCCCGACACGGTAGCAATGTTGGTGTCGTGGCCAACCAGCAACAGCACCTTGTCGTCCGGCTTGCCCGCCGCGCCGGCTTCCGGCTTTCCGGTCGCGCTCTGTTCGAGCGCCTTCGAAATCAGGTCCAGCAGGTTCGCCGCATGCATCCGCGCGATTACCTGGGTCCGGTCGGCATAGTCCTCTTCGGCTTCATGCAGTTCCAGGGCCTCGCGCAGTCCAGCCTCATCCACGCACCCCCACCCAAAATCGGTTCCGCTCATCCCCTGCGTGTACTCAAGCAGCAGATTCTCTGCCACGGTGGAAGCGGTTCCGAGCGGTCCGTGAAAATCAGCCGCGTGTTCTCCCTTGCCGGGCTGCAACACAGCCGGAATATCGAAAAGAGAGGTTCGCGCAGGATTCGTAGCCGGGACCTTTCCGCATCCAGCCAGAATCCTGTCGAGCGCCGACAACTGTGGCCGAAAAGCCTCGGTCAGGCTGTTCGGGTCGCCGCCGATGCGTCCTCCGATGGCCGCAACCGCCAGCGCCGGATCGAGGTGCGCCTCCGACGCGCTCATCCCGTGAAACAACGGATCGTCGGTCCCCTCGGCCAGGGCATGGGTCTCCACGCCGCATCCCGGCATCAATCCTTCAGCCAGCGCCTTGCCCGTCTCGCGCGTGCGCTGGTCGCTGTCGGCCAGAATCGTCACATGCGCGGCATCGTCGCAGCCCGCTGGCGAGAGCAGCCCTTCGTTCGCCAGTTTGATGCGGTCATACGTCCCGAATATCTTCATCAAGTCGTAGCCATGCTGCGTCAAGTAGCCGGGCTTCACCGGCCACTCCGGCCACGCCGAAGCTGAGAACCTCTGAAATTTGCTGGCATCGCCGGTCGGCGAGCGCACCCCGTGCCGGCTCAGGTAAATCACGTATTGCAGCTTATCGCCGCCCGCGGAAGTGCTTTGGGCTGGAGACGGCTGAGTTCCCGCCCAGGCCGTCAATATCAGAATCGCGTTGAGCAGGACCATGAGGCGACGCATCGCATTACTCCTCGAATAGAACGATCCACAAAAAAACAGGCCGGCGTAACGAGAGGCCCCTCATTCGCGCCGGCCGTTGAACGAACGTGGTCTGTGCGGTCCTAGTGTTCCCGCCCTGAATCCCAGCGCAGGCTCGCGCTGTAGGTGGGCTTGTAGTACTCGCGTTGTGTCATGTACTGCGGGCTGCCATTGTAGAAGCCAAAGACTTCGTTATTGAGATCGAGGCCTTCTATCTGAAGCCGCAGGCCTTTGTACAAGCGCGCGCCCATCTGGGCGTCCACCTGGAAATGCGGGTAGAAGTAGTTGTCGCCGCAGGGTCCGTTGACGGGTCCATTGAGTTGCGCAGTGTTACTGCTTTGATTCAGATTGCTGCACACACCTGGCAGGGTGGCGGCATTGGTTGAAGCTGAGTAGTACTGGTAGGCGTAAATGTTCGCGCCGTTGTACGACATGCCCATGTGGATAAAGTAGCGGCCCAGATCATACGACGGCTCAAGGTTGAAGGCTTGAGGCGCCGTACCCACCAACGCAGGCGAGTCGAGGCGGTCGGGGAGCCCGTTGATATGCGAGTTGCTGTAGGAGTAGTTGGCCACCAGTCCGAGGCCCCGGAAACCGCCCGGCAGATTGGAGAACTTCTGTTGCAATCCAACTTCAAATCCCCACACGTCGGCGCTGCTGCCATTGATGTCCTGCGTTGCCAGATTGACTTGTCCCTGGGTGGCAAATACTGTGCACGCGCCCGTGCATTGCACGTTGGCTGCAACGATCGGGTTGGTCAACTGTTTATAGAAAAACCCCGCCTGGATCAGGCCGAAGGGTTTCAGCTCCTGCTCCAGAAGCAAATCGAAGTTGTTGGCATGGGTGGGCAGCTCGGTGGGGCTGCCAATGTCGGCAACCACCGGGTTATTACCGGTGGGATTGACATATGGCACCAAATCGTACTGGTTCGGCCGCGAGATGCCGCGAGCATAGACGGCTCGAACGGCGGTCGCGTCAGTAAAGGCAAAGCGTGCCTGAACGCTGGGCAGCGGATCGATATAAGACTGCGAATTGGTAATCGGAGTCGTTCCAATCCAGTTCCCGTTGTTATCCATTCCGTCGCCGTTTGGCCCGGCGCTGGGATTCACAAGGTATCCGGTCCCCGAATCGTTGGTCGCCTCCAGGCGCAGTCCCATCTGCAGACGCAGCCGGTTCAGGTTGAAGGTGTTCATAATGTATCCCGCAGTGACACGTTCCACCAGATTGTAGTTGGCAGTATCCGAACCAATGCGCGTAGCCGGCACGTCGAGCGGCAGCAGGGTTGGATTCTCAGCCAGGTAATGGTCGACCTTATAGTGGTCCGTCACCTCTCCCATATGGTAGGTGCCATCGTAGTAGTGCGGGTCCATGAAACCGCTGGCGAACAACTCTGAGCTGACCGGACTGACGCTCGTATTCGCAGAGTTGCACGGGTCGCTGGTCGGGTAGCCTGGATCGGCCTTCGGGTTGGGGCAGTAATCGAAGGTGGGCGTATATGCATCCTGGCCCTTGTGCGCATTGCGGAATTCGCCGCCGAACTCCAGCGTGGCGGAGTGCTGGCCGACATGATAGTTGAACCCCATCGCGCCCCACTCCTGCAGGTTCAATTGCATTGCCGCGCCCGTACTGGTGTTGACGTTGTCCAGCGTGTAGTTGGAGAGCGAGTAAATGTTGTCCGCCGGAGAGGTGGTATTGGGCACCATGCACGCTGGCGTCCACTGCGGGCGATACGGATCGCCGTTCAGCAGTCCAGCAAAATTACAGTTGGCGGTGGTCCAGCTTTTCAGCTCTTTGCTCGCATCGAAGGCGCCGCCCGGGTTGCCACCGGCGTTGACTTCGCGCGAGCGCGAAACTGCCGTGCCCCACGTGAACCACTTGTTTGCGAAGATGTGGTTTCCGCCGAGCGAGAAACTCCCAATCATGAAATCAGGATGCCGAATTGAGTATTTGAAACTGGGTTTGTCCAGCGTGTTGACCGTGTAAGTCCACTTGTCGCCCCAGTCCTTGAAGTCGGTGAGGATGGCATGAGCCGCCAGGCTCGAGTGGTCACTGAGCTTGTAATCTACGCCCGTTGTTCCGCCCCAGCGGAGGCGTTGCTGACGATACTCGCGCAGGGTGATGTCGTCGTAGTATGGAGGGGCCGCGGTAAACGTATTGTTGTTCAGGTCCGGGGTCGGTTCAATGTCGTTATATCCGCGCCCGTTGTAATCGTAGCTGGCGCTGGCAATCGCGCCCCAACGCTTTGTAACGCCAAATCGCTTGCCAAGTGTAAAGCCAGCCAGGCCCATGTATCGCCCATTCATGATCGGCGAGTAACCCAGCGTTGAAACGGCAGTAAAAGTAGGCGATTCGCCGGCCAGCTTGGTCACCATGTTCACCGATCCGCCGATTCCGTCCGCGTCCTGATTGGCAGAGAGCGTCTTGTTCAGCTCGATCGATTGCACCATGTCCGCTGGAATGGTGGCCAGCAGCACCTGGCGCACGTTTGACTCCGGCGACGGTATGGTTACGCCGTCGATGGTGGTATTGGTCAGGCGCGGATCGAGGCCGCGAACCTGCACGTAGACCGCCTCACCCTCGTCGCGCTGCACGGTGACGCCCGGCAGGCGGCCAATCGCATCGGCAACATTGGCGTTGGGAAGGGACAGGATCTCAGCTTCAGGCATCACGTTAACAATGTCAGGCGAGCTGACTTCTTCGTTGATCGCCTGCAACATGGTTTGCCCGGCGCCGGCTGAAACCACCACCTGCTCGCCGCCCGATGCCACCTGCAACACGGCATTGAGCGGCGCGGTCTGTCCGGCGGCGATGGTAACGGTCTGGTCCAAAGGCTTGAAACCGATCGAAGTGATGGTCACGGTATAGCTGCCGGGAGCGAGGCCGGCCAATACAAAGTCGCCCAGAGAATCGGATGTAGTGGTCAGGTTGCCAGGATTTATCACCACTTTGGCATTCTGGATTACGGCTTGAGAGGCGTCGGTTACATGGCCGCTCAGTGTTCCCTTTTGCGACTGGGCGTTGAGCGCTCCAGCCAGGGCAATGCAGATCAAAAATACAAAAAGGATGCGTCGGCGAAGAAATGCAGTCATAAAGTGTCTCCTGTAGATGGGTCTCTTCAAAAGCAGGAATGTACCCTTTCAGAGTGCGGTTCCAACCCTGAATCCCAACTGAATAGCCTGTAACAATCGTGTGAATTTGCTTTCGGAGTGACTGCGGACCCTCGCTCCGGCGGTTGTACTCAACTAAACTTTGAAAAGGAGAACCAGCTCCGCGGCGGCTCGAATCATTGGTGCCGAAGCATTGGGCTGTCTTCAATTTGCGGAGGTTTTTTGCGCGTTCTGGTGGTTGAAGATCATGCCGGTCTGGCACGCAATGTGGCGCGCGCGCTGCGCGAGTCTGCCGGCTACGCCGTGGATGTCGCTTTCGACGGCGAGGAAGGTCTGTTTCTGGCTGAAACCAACCCCTACGACCTCATTCTGCTCGACCTGATGCTGCCCAAACTCGACGGCCTGGGAGTGCTTCGCTCGGTGCGCAAAAAATCCATTCAGGCGCCGGTATTGATTCTTACTTCTCGAGACGATAAGGAGACCACAGTGGCGCTGCTCGACGCCGGGGCTGACGACTACCTGACTAAGCCCTTCGACGTAGGCGAAATGGTGGCCCGCTGCCGTGCGCTCATTCGCCGCGCCCATGGCATAGCATCGCCGATCATTGAGGTTGACGATCTCGCCATCCATCCCGATGAAATGACCGTCACCCGCGCCGGCCGCCCTGTTACGCTCACCGCGATGGAGTACCGCCTGCTCGAGTACATGGCCCACCGGCCCCGCGCAGTGCTCTCAAAAGGCGAGCTGCTTGAGCACCTCTACGACCACAACTGGGAGAAGTTCTCAAACGTGCTCGAGGTATATGTCTCTTCGCTGCGCCGCAAGCTCAATCGCGAGAGCGCCGCTCCGCTCATCCACACGCTCAAAGGCCGCGGGTACGTCCTGCTGCAATAACTCCCGCCAGCGACGATGTTGCGCCATCCTTCCCGCAGCTTCATCGCGGCAAGGGTGGGATTGTAACAATCCCTTCACAATCGGCCAGCCAAACGCAGCCTACAATGGCCACAGTTCACTCGTCCCGCATGCATCTTCCTATTCGAATCCGGCTTTCAATCAGCTACTTTGTCATCTTCTCGGTAGCGGGTGTGCTGCTGTGCTGCGGGGCGTATTTTTTGGCCCAGCGCAGTCTCTACATCGCCTTCGACCACGAACTTGATGAGCACGTTGACGACGTGCACGACTTTCTTGTCGCGCACGGCCTGGCCGACGATCTTGACCGCGCCCGCCAGGAAACGGCCGATGAGTTCGGTTTGAAAGACGACGGAAAATGGCTGCAGATTGCCGACGAGCGGGGCCGCTGGATCTATCGCGCCCGCCGCATGTTGATTGCGCCGCACGATATGCCGCCGGCATCGGCGCTTCCGGCCAAAGGCAGCTTTATCGAGTTTGGTGCCGGCCCCAAAAAAGTGCGCGCTCTGCGCCGCGCCATCAAACTCGACGGCCGCACATTTGTGGTTGAAACCGGCGCTACGCTCACCAAGACCGACCAGACGCTGCTGGTCTTCCGCAACGGCCTTTTGCTGATTGTCCCTGCGGTTTTTCTCATGGCCGGATTTGCAGGCCACGTGATGAGCCGCAGCGCGCTCACGCCGGTGGCCGCCATCGCGCGGGAGGCTCAGCGCATCCACGACGGCAATCTTGAAAACGCCCGCCTGCCGCAATTGAAAACTCGCGATGAGCTCGCCCATCTCTCGGCAACGCTGAATGAGATGCTGGAGCGCATCGAGTCAGGCGTGCGCAGCGTTCGCGACTTCACAGCCTACGCTTCGCATGAACTGCGCACCCCGGTGGCGATGATCCGCACCGAGGCCGATCTCGCCCTGCAGCAGCAGCGCTCGAACAGCGAGTATCGCGAAGCGATCGAGGTCATTGGCTCCGAGGCTCAGCGCATGTCGGCGCTCCTCGACAGCATGCTCTTCCTGGCCCGCGCCGATGCCGGGGCCGAACAGGTGCAGCTTGAGCCGGTCGACGCGCGCCGCCTCTCGTCGCAGGCATTTGATAAGTTCCGGCGCGAATTTCAGCGGACGCGGATCAGCTTTATCGCCAATCTGCCCGCGGGCCGCGTGATGGTGATGGCCGACGCGCCTTACCTGCAGCGCCTGCTCAACATCGTTCTTGAGAACGCGGCAAAATACACGCCGGCCGGCGGAAAAGTCGAGCTCACCCTCGAAGCCTCGAGTGACACCGCTCGATTCGAAGTCTCAGACACCGGCATCGGCATTCCGCTCATGGATCGGCCCCATATATTCGAGCGCTTCAGGCGCGCCTCAAACGCGCGCGACGCGCACACGAACGGTTCAGGCCTGGGGCTGGCGCTGGCTGCGTGGATTGCTGCCCATCACCACACACAGATTGAAGTCGCAACCAACGTCGGCGCCGGCTCCAGCTTCTCGTGGCGTCTGCCGCTCGCGCCCGGCATCGAATTGGAAACAGTGAATTCGCCGGCAGAAACTGCATCGCTCACCTTAACTCGTTCGTAGCCGTCACGTCCCGTGCAAATCGCACAACTCATTCCACTCGCGGCCGCGCGCATCCCCTCGTGTAAACTGGCTTCACTTCGGCTCCACTCTTCTTCGGAGGTAGCGCGCATTGGCCGCGCCCTTTTCCACTCATTCAGCCGCAGGCGCAACTCAGCCCGCAGCGCTCGACGATCCGCTTCTCCTCGCCGAGTGGTTTCTGATTGCATGGTCCAGCGAAGTTCCCCTGGGCCGCACGCTTGCCGCACGGCTTCTTGGCCGGGATATGGTTCTGTGGCGTTCGCCGCAAGGCATTCATTGCTGGCTCGATCTCTGCGTCCATCGCGGTGCAAAACTCTCGCTCGGTCGAGTGCGCCTGGGCGAACCGGCTGGAAATGAAGTTATCGCCTCGCAGGCCGATGAACATTCACATCGCCAAATCGATTGCCTGGTCTGTCCCTATCATGCGTGGGAGTATGCGCCCGGCGGCGAATGCATCCACATCCCGGCACACCCTGGGCTTACGCCTCCAGCCAAAGCGCATGCGCAGGTTTTTCACGCCCGCGAGCGCTACGGCGCCATCTGGGTTTGTCTTGGCGAACCGGCTGGCGACATTCCTGAATTTCCCGCCGCTGAAGCCGAGGGTTTTCGCACCATCCCGGCAGGACCGTATCGGTTTCGCGCACTCGGTCCGCGCCTGATTGAAAATGCCCTCGATGTTGCTCATCTCGGCTACGTTCATGCCGGGCTGCTTGGCGACCCCGCGCGGCTCGAAGTCGAAGACTACGAAGTAAGCGAAGGCGCGCGCGGTCCAGAAGCCAACCAGATTCGCATCTGGCAGCCGAATCCGGACGGAACCGGCCGTGGCGCACTCATCGCTTATCGCTACTGGATCGCCGGCCCGCTCACCATGGGCTTCGAGAAGGTCGCATCGGAAAGCGCGCCCGGCGGTCAGCGTTTCTCGGTTCTGGCGCAGGTGGCCCCGGTTGATGCCGAATACTCTGAAATGCGCATGCTCATGAGCATGAACTACGGCCACGACGTCCCGGCCGACGAACTGCGGGCCTTTCAGGACCGCGTCACAGAGCAGGATCGCATGGTAGTTGAATCGCAGCGGCCCGAACTGCTTCCGCTCGATCTTCAGGCCGAGTTGCATCTGCGTTCCGATCGCATGGCAATCGCATACCGCAAATGGCTGCGGAAGATCGGGCTGCGCTATGGAGCTGCGTGAGCCCCGGCGGCTTCCATGGTTCACCTCCGGCGACGTTGACGGCTTCTTCGGCCTCTTCTTCTCAGGGTTTCCCGATCTGCTGCTGATTGTGGGCCTCGCGCCCGTCTGCGGTTTGCCCGTTCAGTTTGTTGTCAGCCGCGTATTGCCCGGAGTTGCCGCATCGGTATTTGCAGGCAACTTCTTTTACGCATGGCAGGCCCGCCGGCTTGCGCGTCGCACCGGCCGCACCGACGTTACTGCCATTCCATTTGGCGTGAATACGCCCACCATATTCGCCTACGTCTTTCTCATCATGGGCCCGGTGTACACGCGCACCCACTCTGGCACCACCGCGTGGGAAGCCGGGATTTTTGCCAGCTTCTTAAGCGGAATTGTCCAGACTGCAGGCGCTTTTTGTACGGACTGGCTGCGTCGTTACACTCCGCGCGCCGCGCTACTGTGTCCGCTCGCGGGGCTTGCGCTTGCCTATCTGTGCCTGGGATTCATTTTCGGCGTCTTTGAGCAGGCGGCCATCGCGCTGGCGCCCATGATTGTGCTGTTCACGCTCTACGCCTCGCGGCTGCGCATGCCCGCCCGCATTCCTCCCGCGCTTTTCGCCATCGGCATCGGCGCGGCCCTCGCGGCCATTCTCCGTGTGCTCCACATCTATACCGCGCCCCTTCCCGCGCTGGTTACTCCAGGCCTCTATCTGCCACACGCCGTCAATGCATTCTCGATCCTCGCCCGGCCGGAACTTTGGACCTACCTGCCAGTCATCGTTCCTCTCGCCGCGCTCGACACGCTCGGCTCCCTGCAGATTCTTGAGTCAGTCAAAATTGCAGGTGACGACTATCGAACTATGCCGTCACTGCTGATGAACGGCCTTGGAACCCTGACAGCCGCACTGCTCGGCAGCCCGTTTCCCACCACGCTTTATATCGGCCACGCATCGCATAAGGCAAACGGCGCTCGTGCCGGCTACTCGGCACTCAACGGTCTGGTTACGGTGGCCTTGTGCACCAGCGGCCTGCTTCCATTTGTGCTCCGCGTCGTTCCGCTTGAGGTTGCAGGCCCCGTCATCGTCTGGTTTGGGCTCGTGACCGTCGGCCAGGCTTTTGTCGAAGTCCCGCGCACGCAAGTCATCGCCGTTACTCTGGGCCTTATTCCAATCGTTGCCCAGTGGGCCTCAAGTGTTGTGGATGACGTGGCCCGCGCGGCAGGCAGTTCGCTCGCCGCTGTGCTGAATAATCTCGACGGCAACCTCGCTCTCGCAGGACTGCTGTCGCTTGGCCAGGGCGCGCTGCTCACATCAATGCTTTGGGCGGCGGCCATGGCTCTGATTATTGAGCGCCGCTTTCTGCGCGCTTCAGTCTGGCTCGCCGCGGCGGCCGTGCTCTCTGCAGCCGGAGTTATTCATGCATGGCGGCTCACGCCTGCTGGCATCGAGGGCCGCATCGGCTGGTGGGTTGCCCCGCAGTTTGCATTGTCCTACGCTGCCGGTGCAATCTTTCTTGTTCTCTGCGCGTGGTGGGCCAGGCACTTTGACCCTGCCGATCGCGCGTCGTTTTCCCCGGCAATTCCACCGCGCATCGAAGTGATGGAAGACGAATGGGAGTGAGCGCGCCAGAAACGCGCCGATCAAACGCTCCCGGCATCATCGCAGCCGCAACTTGCGCTGCTTATAGCGCGCGATCGCAAATGCCAAAACCCCTCCGCCCAGCAACACAGTTGTTAATCCAATAATCTTCACCACGGCGAGCGCTGGGTGTGGATCGTCGTCGTCGGGAACGATCGAAAGCACAATCGTCATCACCGTGCTCGCGAGGCCCAGCATGGCCAGCGCAATCGCAACCGGCTTGCCTCCCGGAACGCGCATCACTCCTGCTTCCGTGGCTCGGCCCTGCACGCGAATCATCGCGCAGAACATGAGTAGATAAGGAAGGAACGTTGTCAGCGCGGCCATCCCCACCAGCATGTCGTAGGCGCCGCGCACGTTGGTTCCAGCCTGGCCCAGCAGCGCCATCACGATTCCCGCGCCTCCATACACGGCGATTGCAACCCACGGCGTTCTGAAGCGCGGATGAATGTTGCCGAAGACCGGCGGCAAATAGTTGTGGATGCCGGCGACGAACGGCAGCCGCGAGGTTGATGAAAGATACGCCGCCGCGTTGCCTATGCCGTTCAGGCTGACCAGCAGCGCCATCGGCGCAAGCAGCCAATAGAAGCCGAGATGCGAAGTCAGCGCCCTGATGCCATTCAACAGCCCATCCGGCCCGTTGACGGCGCTCGCAGGAACGGCCACCAGCAACGCCGCGGTACCGGCAATGTAACCGATCACCATCACGCTTCCACCGGCCAGAATCGCCCATGGAATGGTGCGCCGGGGATTGCGGATTTCGTCGCCCATCGCCGACCCCGCCTCCATTCCGGAGAAGGCGAAGAAGACGCCTGACCAGAAGATTGCATTTTTCATCGACCAATGCGGCGTTATGGCTGCCGCGGAGAAGTGCAATGCCGATCCAAAACGCGCATACGACAAAGCGCCCAGCCCAATCACGATTGCCAGCGGCAGAACGCTGCCCAGCGAGGTGACGTTGTTGAGCCATTTGCCAATGTCGAGCCCCACGATATTGAGCAGGGTGATGACGGCCAGCCATCCGGCTGAAAAGATCATGAAATAACCGGGGCTCGAGGTAAGGTTTTGCCCATGCTGGCCAAATGCAAACAGCGTGGATGCCGCGGCGAAGTAGAGCACCGCGGAAAAATAAGGCACGTTGCTCATCCAGTAGGTCCAGGCGGTAATGAATCCGGCGAATTCGCCGAAAGCCTGCTCGGTCCAGATGTATATGCCGCCCTCCTGCGGATAGCGCGATGAGAGCTCCATCACGCAGGCGGCGAGCGGGATAAAGAAAAATATCAGGGCCGCAAGCCAGATGATGAGCACGCTGAGACCGGCGGACGCCGCAGTCGCAATCCAGCGAATGCTGAGTCCCGTGACGATATAGAACAGCG
>JBEKCW010000050.1:0-17801 GCA_050014675.1 Occallatibacter sp.
GACAGCGGCGCAAGACGAGAGCGGGATCATGTTGAGTTTTGTTCCGCTCGCGAGCGAACGAAACAGCCAATAGTAAGTAGCCAGTAGGAAACCTGAGCCCGCATCTATTGGCTATTGGCTACTTACTACTGGCTGCCTTATTCATTCGCCTCGATCTTTCGTCCGTGCGCATCCTGCACTGGCCGGGTATTCACCCGGAAGAGGGCTGTGAACTGGCGCTGCTGTTCGCGGCTGACATCGATCGGCTCTTCATACACGAACCATTGGACGCCCTCGGTGCAGGGTGGCGTGAGCTCAGAGCCGGTGTAGGTCCAGTAGCCGGGGTCTGCCGGGATGAGCCCTCCTGCGTCAATCATGTCGGTCACCCTGCTGCTGGTGCCGGGACGCGTGGGCAGGAGCGGCCACAGCGTGGCCATGGTGGCGTTGGGGTTGCCGCGGTCCTCATTGAGCCGTACGCCCACGATCGCCAGCTTGCCGTCGGCGCTCTTGTGCACCAGGTCCACTTCCATATCGGTGAGCTTGCCGCGCACCGGATGCTCGCTGGGGTGGTGGAACTCGTACTCCACCAGCTCGTAGCGCACGCCGCCGGCCACCATGTAGCTGCCCTTGTCCACATGCACCACAATGCCGCGGCCGGTGTTCTCAATCGTCACCGGTCCCGCGATGTAGTGGAACTGGAGGGGCTGGAGCGCCTTGTTGAGCCGCGCCCCTCGAATGTCGATGGGCGACTGGTCGTGACCGTGGTTGCAGGCCGCGTAAGACGGGTCGAGATGGCTCCAGACCAGCGGCCCGGTGTGGCCAGTGTAGCTCCAGTTGGCGCCGTTTTGCGCGGCGGCGAAGGCTGCAGTTGCAAGGAAGAAAATGGCAAACGTGATGGTGCGCATCGATTTCTCCGGATCGGGCGGCGCTTTTGGCGTCCCCGCAAGGATTCTATGACATGGACGCGGATGAGGGCCAAAAGGGGAAGAGATACGGCTGGAGGGGCGGTTGGAATTCGGGACAGTGGTCAAACCGTTGAGATGTATTGGATTCGGTTGCTGTAGCCGGCCGGGCCTAAAGGCCACGCTGTCTGTGCGCAGCGATCCAGGGGCCTAAAGAGTCTGCGTGAGAACCTATGTGGAGATTTCAAAAGAGTACTTTTGACTCAAAAGCGGCGAGTTAGCGTCCGCTTCGCGGACATAGCAAGATGGCAAGTTGGCGAAAGAGTGAGTTCTCACGCAGACACTAAAGGCCCCTGCTCCCTCCGGAAAGGCAAGCCCGCTTCAGCGTGCGAAAGACCTCTCTGACCGCTAAAAAGCTATGGCCCAGGCTTTGAAAGGCCTGGGCCGTAGCGATCTTCAGTGATGGGTACAGAATTACTTCGCCGCGGCCGCCACGCCGGCCTGCTCGGCCAGCGCGGTTGCCTTGTCGGTTGCTTCCCAGGTGAACTCGGGCTCGGTGCGGCCAAAGTGGCCGTAAGCCGCGGTCTTCTGGTAGATGGGCCGGCGCAGGTTCAGGCTCTCGATAATGCCCTTGGGCGTCAGGGAGAAGTTTTTTCGCACCAGTTCGGTCAGCTTGGTTTCGCTCACCTTGCCGGTGCCGAAGGCATCAATACGCACTGAAACCGGCTCAGCCACGCCGATGGCATAGGCAAGCTGCACTTCAACTTTTTCGGCCAGTCCCGAAGCCACGATGTTCTTGGCGATGTAGCGTGCCATGTAGGCTGCGCTGCGGTCGACTTTCGTCGGGTCCTTGCCGCTGAATGCGCCGCCGCCGTGACGGCCCATGCCGCCGTAGGTGTCCACGATAATCTTGCGGCCGGTCAGACCGGTGTCGCCCATGGGCCCGCCGATAACGAATCGGCCGGTGGGGTTGATGTGGTACTTGGTGTGCTCGTCGAGCCACGCCGCCGGAAGCACAGCCTGGATGACGTGCTTGAGAATGTCGGCATGCAGCTCTTCGTTGCTCACGCTGTCGGAGTGCTGGCTCGAAATCACCACCGCGTCAATGCGCGCGGGCTTGCCGTCTTCGCCGTACTCCACGGTGACCTGGCTCTTGCCGTCGGGGCGCAGGTAGGGCAGCTTGCCGTTTTTGCGCACCTCGGTGAGCCGCTTGGTAAGCTTGTGCGCCAGCGAGATGGGCGCGGGCATCAGCTCGGGCGTCTCGTTGGTGGCGTAGCCGAACATCATGCCCTGGTCGCCTGCGCCGCCGGTGTCAACGCCCTGGGCAATGTCTCCCGACTGCTTGTTGATGGTCGAAATCACCGCGCAGGTGTTGGAGTCAAAGCCGTACAGCGCGTTGTCGTAGCCGATGGAGGCAATCACGCCGCGCACCAGGCTTTGGAAGTCTACATAAGACTTGGTAGTGATTTCGCCGGCAATCACCACGAGACCGGTTGCAGTAAGCGTCTCGGCTGCCACGCGGCTGTAGGGGTCCTGCTCCAGGCAGGCATCCAGAATTGCATCCGACACCTGGTCGGCGATCTTGTCGGGATGGCCTTCGGTTACGGATTCAGAGGTAAATAAAAAGCGGTCGCTCAACTTGAGTAAACTCCTTCCCAAAAGTGGGATGTGTGAGATCGATTTGCCGCATCGGTTGGCTTTGCTCTGCCTGCCAAACCGCAAGATTGCAGCCCACGGCCAACGCCGCATTCGCCGCCATTCGGTTGCGCAGACATCTGTCTGCTTTTTATATCCGGCGGGAGCGGTCGGTGCCTGCATCTATGGTAATTGCGCGAGCCAGCCTGCGGCAAAGCCAGTTAGCGAACGGCGAAGAATGGGGGCTCAAAGGTTTCATACCTGCATTAAACCGGGATCGCGTGGCGACCGGCTGCACCTGGGCGCCTGCTCAATGCCCGGAGTGCGATGCGCCGTGCGCGAATTTGGCCCTGATGGCCTGGTATGCCGATGAAAAGACATGCGTGGGCAGCATCGTATTCCACCAGCCGGCGCGCAGGCCGTAGTAGCGCACCATCAGGAACCCCGCCGCCAGCACCACGAAAACCAGAATCAGCGCGCCAACCCAGCGCAGCCGCAGCTCAACCTGGTCGTGGCGCATCATGCGGGCTTTGCCTACGTTGGCGGCGAAGGTGGTCCAGCCGCGCTCGTCTTCCGGCGCCTGTCCTGCGGCGTCGCAGGCCCTCAGAAAGCGCTCAGTCCAATCCTGCGCGTCGAGTCCCAGGGCGTTGGCGTATCCGCGCACAATGCCCTTGCTCAGGATTCCGCCGGGCAACAAGCGAAACCGCTCCTGCTCCAGCGCCAGAAGGTGGCGCTGGCTGATCTTCGTCTTCGCCGTGATGTCTTCAAGCGCAATGCCGCGATTCAACCGCTCCATGCGCAGGTCTTCGCCAAAACTCCCCATCATCGACCAGGTACCAGCAGGAATTACAAGGAATTTCCACAATCACCATAAACCCCGCTTTCTGCCTGAGTCAAAACAAACCGGGGCAGGCGAATTCGATTGGCAACGTCAATCAGCCGCATCGGGTCTTGGCGGCGATTTGCGGCGCCCATCCACGCCCGGCCCCGGCTGCTAACCTTGTAACTGGATTTGGCGCGCTTGTGGCGCCATCCCGCAAAAGCATGAACAAGCTCATCTTTGCCAACCTGCTTCATCGCCCCGTCCGCTCCGTGATCAGCGTGCTTGCCGTGGCCATTGAGGTGGTCATGATTCTGTCGATCGTGGGCATCTTCATGGGGATGCTCAACGACCAGAAACAGCGCACCAACGGCATTGGCGCAGATGTAATGGTCTGGCCGTCAAACGCCAGCGCATTCAATGGCGTGGGAGCGGTCTCGCTGCCCCAGATCGACGCCGACGCGTTGCGCAACCTGCCTCATGTTATTGCGGTTTCGCCGGTCATCCAGCACCTTACTACGAATGGCAATGTCGAGATTCTTTTTGGAATCGACTACGACACGTTCAACGCGCTGAAGCCGTTCGCCTTCATTGAAGGGGGCAAGTTCCAGGGGCCGAATGATGTCATCGTGGACTCCATTATCGCCAACGACAAGCTCCACGTTGGCCAAACCATCAACATTCTCGATCGCCCATTCCGCATTTCAGGCATCGTGGAGTCGGGCAAGGGCGCGCGCAAGCTTGTTCCGCTCGCCACAATGCAAGAGATGATTGGTACCCCCAGGAAGGTGTCGCTGATCTACGTGAAGTGCGACGACCCCGCCAACGCCGACGTTGTGCTGAAGGAAATCCATTCCACGCCCGGCTTTGAGCAGAACACGCTCATGACCATTGACAGCTGGCTGAACGAGATGACGCCCAGCAAGATTCCCGGCTTCAATCTGGCGCTTGAAGTCATCACCAGCATTGCTGTCATCGTCGGCTTCCTGGTGATCTTTCAAACTATGTACACGGCCGTGCTCGAGCGTACCCGCGAGATAGGAATTTTGAAATCGATGGGCGCTTCAAAGTTTACGATCGTTGCCGTGCTGTTGCGCGAGTGCTCGGTGCTGGCGATTGCCGGCGTCATCGTCGGCATCAGTCTAACTTACGTCGTGCGCAGTTCGTTGCTGCATTTCTTTCCGACGCAGCACTTTGAGATCACCGCCGGGTGGCTTCTGCGCGGCGCGCTGATTGCCTTCGCGGGTGCGATCGTCGGCGCAATCTATCCAGCATGGGTAGCCGCTCGCAAAGACCCCATCGAGGCCCTGGCCTACGAGTAAGACAGGGACCAGGGACCAGGGACGAGCGCGGTGGTGCGCGCCTGCACGGGTGTCGCTTGTAAAATCGCGGCATGAAGCCCCTCGCCACCGTTCTGTTCGCCGCAATAGCTTTCGCCGCGCAAGTGCTCTCGGCACAAACTGCGCCGCCCACAGCCTGCCCGCCCACGGCCACGCTCGACCAGCTCATCACCGCTATCGACGAAGCCGTCAGCGGCCCGGCTGACAAGGACCGCACGTGCTTTCGCGATGTTTTGCTGCCCGACGCGCGGCTGATTCCGGTTTCAAAGCAGCTCGACGGCACGATTGCTCCGCGCATCCTCAGCGTTGACGGCTGGATCGATGCGGTGCGCAAGCGAGGCAGCGGGGTTTTTTATGAGCGGCAGATCAAGGTGAAAAGCGAGGTCTACGGTCCCATTGCGCATCTGTGGAGCACGTACGAAGTGCGCCCCACGCCCGACGGAAAAGCCGAGGTGCGTGGCATCAACAGTATTCAGGCGGTCTTCGATGGGGCACGCTGGCGCGTGATTGAAATTACCTGGCACGCCGAGACGCCGTCCGAACCCGTGCCTGCGCAATACATGCCGTAGAAGACAGTAGCGCCGGGCTCCAGCCCGGTAGTCGTACGGGCGTCGTCGCCCGTACTCGTTTGCCAGTGCCCCAAGCACCGCCTGAGGAAAACGGCAAAATCCTTCGCTTCCTATTCGCCAATCCGACGCGCTATTCTGCAATAAGCGCCGTGCCTCCCCGCCCACCCCATCCCGAGACTCAACCCACCCTGGCCGACCCGCCTGGCTGCTTTCATCCAGTCACGGCGGCCTGGTTTCGTGCTGTCTTTGACGCACCCACGGCTCCGCAGCGGCTGGGATGGCCGGTGATAGCCCGGGGCGAAAGTGCGCTGATCACGGCGCCAACAGGAACCGGCAAAACGCTGACGGCGTTTCTATGGTGCCTTGACCGGCTGATGCTTGAAGACAGGGATCAGGGAACAGGGATCAGGGGTCAGACATACAGGGACCAAGGGAACAAGGGGACGAGGGAGCGAGAGAGCCGCGGCTGCCGCATCGTATACGTTTCGCCGCTTAAGGCGCTGGCTGTGGACGTGGAGCGCAATTTGCGCTCGCCGCTGGTGGGCATTGCCAACATGGCCCGCCGAATGGGAGTTGCGTTTCGAGAGCCCACAATCAGTGTGCGCACCGGCGACACTCCGCAACGGGAGCGCGCCCGCTTTGCACGGCAGCCTGCCGATATCCTGATCACGACACCCGAGTCGCTCTACCTGCTGCTCACATCGCGCGCGGCCGACGCGCTGCGCACAGTCGAGACCGTCATCGTGGACGAGATTCATGCGCTGGTGCCCACCAAGCGCGGCGCGCACCTCGCGCTCTCATTGGAGCGGCTGCAGTCGCTCACCCCGCGGCCCATCCAGCGCATCGGATTATCGGCCACGCAGCGCCCGCTCGAAGAGGTAGCGCGGTTTCTGGGGGGAGTGGAAGAACAGGGGACAGGGAACAGGGATCAGGGATCAGAAAAAAGCGAGTCGGCGAATCAGCGAGTCAGCGAGTCGGCGGGGCAGGGTGCACAAGAGATGCCTCTCGAAGAGCCGCCGCAAGAAAAACCGCCTTTGAAGGAACCTCCATTAGCAGAGCCGCCGCTAAGAGAGCCCCCGATAGAGAACCCCAGGGATGATGAATCGGCTTTAGCCCCTGACGACACCCTGATCCCTGATCCCTGTTCCCTGATCCCTGGCTCGGCTGTAGCCGAGCCCCGCTATCGTCCCGTCACCATCGTCAACGCCGCTGCGCGCAAAGAGCTCAAGCTGCGCATCGAAGTTCCGGTTGAAGACATGGCGCACCTGGGCGAGATGGAAGAGATTCCCAGCGGGCCCGCGTCGCAGATGCCGCGCCGCGTTTCCATCTGGAATGCGATCCATCCGCGCCTGCTCGAAATTATTCGGGAACGCAACTCGACAATTCTTTTCGTCAACAGCCGCCAGGTAGCCGAGCGGCTGGCCGGGGCGCTCAACGATCTTGCCGGCGAGCCTATCGCGCGGGCCCATCACGGCTCGCTTGCCGCGGCGCAGCGCTCGGTAATCGAAGAACAGCTCAAGGCCGGCCAAATCAAGGCTCTTTGCGCTACTTCAACGCTCGAGCTGGGCATCGATATGGGCGCGGTCGATCTCGTCATCCAGATCGAATCGCCGCCTTCGGTCGCGAGCGGCATGCAGCGCATTGGCCGCGCCGGCCACAGCGTCGATACCGTGAGTGAAGGAGTCATCTTTCCCAAGTACCGCTCCGACCTGGTGGCCTGCGCCGCCGTAACGCGCGCTATGCACGATGGCCAAATTGAGTCGACGCGCTACCCGCGCAATCCGCTCGATGTGCTCGCGCAGCAGATCGTGGCGATTGTTGCAAGTGGAAAAACAGGGAACAGGGAACAGGGAACAGGGAATAGAAAAGACCGGCCCGACGATGTTGGGTCACTGGAGCACTTTGATTCGGAAGCTAATTTGGGTGCCCCAGGTCTCGATATTGAGACCTGGGATAGCACGGACTCGACTAACTCCGCTAGCTCCGCTGTCTCCGTTGACTTTCTCTTCAACCTCGTGCGCCGCGCCGCGCCATTTGCCTCGCTCACGCGCACTGCGTTCGAGGGCGTGCTCGATCTGCTCAGCGGCCGTTACCCATCCGACGAATTCGCCGAGCTGCGACCGCGTCTCACCTGGGACCGCATTCGCAACGTTGTAACTGCGCGCGAAGGTGCGGCGCGTCTCGCAATCCTCAATGCCGGAACCATCCCCGACCGCGGCCTCTACGGCGTTTTTCTTGCATTCACTGAGGGCAAGCCGGTGCGCGTGGGCGAGCTCGACGAAGAGATGGTCTTCGAGTCGCATCCCAACGAGACCTTCATTCTCGGCGCGTCAACGTGGCGCATTGTCGATATCACGCACGATCGCGTGCTGGTAACTCCCGCTCCCGGCGAGCCCGGCAAAATGCCGTTCTGGAAAGGCGATGGCCCTGGCCGCCCGCTAGAGTTTGGCCGCCGCATTGGCGCCATGGTGCGCGAATTGCGCGCGCTACCCAAGGCCGCTGCGCTCACGCGTTTAGTTGCGGAGCACGATCTGGATCCCGGCGCCGCGGAAAACCTGATGCAGTACCTCGCCGATCAGGAGGCCGCAACGGAGCATGTGCCCGATGACCGCACCATTGTGATCGAGCGTTGCCGCGATGAGCTTGGCGACTGGCGTGTCTGCGTGCTCACGCCGTTTGGGAGCCGGATCCACATTCCGTGGGCCATGGCGGTAAGCGCGCGCATTCGTGCCGCAGGCGGGCCTGAGGTTGAAGCTCTGTGGGGCGACGACGGCTTTGTGCTGCGCTTCCCCGATACCGACGAGCCGCCCGACTCCGACATGATTCTTGTGGAGTCGGCCGAAGCCATGCAGCTTGTGCCGCGCCAGCTGGGGTCGACCGCATTATTCGCCGGCCGTTTTCGTGAGGCTGCGGGGCGCGCGTTGCTGCTGCCACGCCGCCGCGCCGATCAACGCTCGCCGCTGTGGCAGCTGCGCAAGCGCTCGTACGATCTGCTCAGCGTGGCATCGCGCTATCCTTCGTTCCCGTTGCTGCTCGAAGCCTATCGCGAGTGTTTGCGCGATGTTTTCGACATGTCTGCGCTGGTTGAGATTTTGAAAGAAGTGGAAGAGCGCAAGCTCCGCGTGCACGTTGTTGAAACACGCAAGCCTTCACCTTTTGCATCGTCGCTGCTGTTCAGTTATGTTGCCAATTTTCTCTACGATGGAGATGCGCCGCTAGCTGAGCGCCGCGCCCAGGCGCTCACTATCGATCAGGATCAGTTGCGCGAGATTTTGGGCGAGGCCGATCTGCGCGAGCTGCTCGACGCCGATGCCATTGCTGAAGTGGAAGAGATAGCTCAATGCCTGGCCGAGTCGTATCGCGCGCGCACCGCCGATGGCATTCACGATCTGTGCCTCAGGCTTGGCGATCTTTCTCGTGCCGAACTTGCCCGCCGAGTTGCTTCGCCGGATCTGCTGACACACGTCGACCGGTTGATTCGCGGCCGCCGCCTGCTCGAGCTCAACATCGCCGGCGAGCGCCGCCTGATTGCCGCTGAAGATGCGGCTCGCTATCGGGATGCGCTGGGCATTCCGCTGCCGCCAGGCCTCGCCGTTGCGTTGCTTGAGCCGGTCGCGCATCCGGTGCTTGAGCTGGTACGCCGATTCGCGCGCACGCACGGGCCTTTCACGCTGCGCGAGGTTTCAGACAGATTCGCACTCGACTCGCAGGCAGTTGAGAATACTCTCCGCCAGTTGGCTGCCGAGGGGCGCGTGCTGGAGGGCGGTTTTCGTCCCAACGGATTCCATCAGGAATGGTGCGACGCGGAGATTCTGCGCATCATTCGCCGCAAATCTCTTGCCCGCCTGCGCCGCGAAGTTGAACCCGTCGAACAGCGCACGCTCGCGCGCTTCCTCACGCACTGGCAGGGACTGGTTTCGCCGCGCCGAGGACCCAACCTCGACGCTCTTCTTGATTCTATTGAGAGCCTGCAGGGAGCGCCGCTGCCGGCAACGCTGCTTGAGAGCGCCATTCTGCCGGCGCGATTGCAGGGCTACACGCCCGAAGGTCTTGACACACTGATCGCGGCAGGCGAAGTTGCGTGGGCCGGCGTGGAGCCCATCGGCGAACGCAACGGACGCATTGCGCTTTACCTGGCTGACAAGCTGCCGCTGCTCGCGCAGCCGCGCCCGCTGGTCGATCCACTAACCGAGCGGGAAGAAAAGCTGCTTGCGGTGCTGGCCTCAACTGGCGCCAGCTTTTTTGATCCGCTGCATCAGGCCATCGGAGCGGGCTATCCCGGTGAAACTATCGATGCGCTATGGAGCCTGGTGTGGCGCGGCCTCATCACCAACGATTCGCTCCACGCGCTGCGCGTTTACATCACGCGGCCTGAGAGCGCACGCGCACCGCGCCGCATGCATACCGGAAGTGTTTTTCGCTCGCGCCGCACCACGCCCCCGAACGCGCAAGGCCGCTGGTCGTTGCTGCTGCTGCGTTCTTCCGGCCCTGCCACGAAAATGGGTGCCCCAGGTCCGGATTTTCGGTCCTGGGAAGGGAAGCCAGCGCCGACAACCACGGAAGCCTCCCACGCGCTCGCCATGCAGCTGCTGAGCCGATACGGAGTTTTGTTGCGAGAATCAGTGATGGCCGAAAATGTTCCGGGCGGATTCAGCGCAGTCTATGGTGTGCTCAAAGCGCTTGAAGAATCGGGCCGCATTCGTCGCGGCTACTTTGTTGCAGGCCTCGGCGCAACCCAATTCGCATTGCCAGCGGCCGTGGATCTATTGCGTCAGTTGCGCACCGATCCGCCCGCCGAAAAGCCGGAGTTCGTGCAAATAGCCGCGGCCGATCCCGCCAATCCATACGGCTCCTCACTGCGCTGGCCCGAGTTGCCAGCGATGGACGACGACTCGGAAACCGCGCCGCGCGTGCTCACCCGCGCCGCATATGCTGAAGTGATTTTGCGCAACGGCGAACTGATAGCGTGGATGCGCCGCGGCAATCCGCATGTGCTGGTTTTTCTTCCCGCGGAAGAGCCGGAGCGCTCACAGGCCGCTTCGGGCCTGGCGCATTTTTTAAGCGCGCGCGGCCAGGGACAACTGCGCGCCGGCAGCCATCAGGGCGCGCTCATCACCACCATCAACGGGCAACCTGTGGCCGCGCATCCCATGGCGCGATTCCTCATGGACGCGGGCTTTTTTTCCGGCCCGCTCGGCATGCATCTGCGGCGCATTCCGTTGCCGCTCGGGTCGCATTCTCGCGACTCTCACGCCGGCGAAGTGCAATAGTCGAAGACCCGGATCGATTGATCGTGACCGGTATCACGTTTTGAACCAATCTTTCCAGCTAAGATTCTCCTTCGCGGGATGACGTCTGGAGGGTATTTCCAGTGGGTACTGGGCGCCGCCTGCGAAGCGGTCGAGTGGTCTTATCAGCCACCAGGGTTCAACTCCGTTGCCCTCCGTACGACGCTCGACCTAACGAAATCGCGACATTCTGCCGATTTGTGCTAAAGTAGTCTCAGTTTCGCAGGCGGCGTCCAGCGCGCTGGACAATACCATAACAAAGGCTCCGGTTTGATAACCCGGGGCCTTTGCATTTTGCGGACGCACTCTATCGCCCGTCTTGGCCAGGAGTCTCAAAACTAAGAGAAAATGCCTGAAGGCGACACCATTTTTCGCACCGCGCGTACGCTAGGCCGCGCACTCGGCGGTAAAGCCATCACCGGCTTTCGCTCCACATATCCCAACCTCACGCGCTATCACGACGACTCGCCGCTAACGGGACAAACGGTCGAGCGCGTCGAGTCGCGCGGCAAGTGGCTGTTCATCCACTTTTCAGGCGGAGCCACGCTTGCCACGCACATGCTCATGAGCGGGAGCTGGCACATCTACCGGCACGGCGAACGATGGCAGCAGCCGCGCTTCAACATGCGCATTGTGCTTGAGAACGATGACTACATCGCCGTTGGTTTCAAGGTGCCCGTGGCCGAGATGCACTCGGCGCTTTCGCTCGCCCGCGACCGCCGTTTCCCGGCCTGCAATCTCGATGTGCTCAACCCGGAGTTCGACGCCGGCGAAGCGGCTCTGCGCATCGCCGCGCATCGCAACGAGGAGATTGGCGACGTGCTGCTGCATCAGGAAGTCATCGCAGGCGTGGGCAATGTTTTCAAGTCTGAAGTTTGTTTCGTTACAGAGATCAATCCATTTGCACACGTGGCCGCGCTCTCGCCCGCGCAGATTCAGTCGCTGCTTGCTGCGTCGGTGCGGCTGGTGCGCGCCAATGTGCTGGTGGATTCAGGCGACACCATCGTCACCTTCGGCGGACGCCATCGCCGGACTACCCACTCGTCTGAAGCGAGTGAAAGCCTGTGGGTATACGGCCGTGCCGGCGAGCCGTGCCGCCGCTGCGACCAGATCGTGCGCCGCCGCATTCAGGGCCCGGACGCGCGTGTTACTTTCTGGTGCCGGTGCTGCCAGCCGATGCCCGACGGCAGCGATGTGGATGGATAAATTGTCTCCTGCTCAAACGTGAATGGGCATTGCGGTCTCCCACTCATTTCGGAAACAAAATGAAAAAGCAGATCCTTCGACTACGCTCAGGAGAATGGGGCACGGCTCCTTTATATGAAGCGGTGTGCGGTCGAGGACGCCCACACGACAACCGGGCTACCACCCCAGCGAGCCAAAAGCGGGCTCGCCGGGGACCCCGGGTTGGAGCCCTGCGCTACACTCAGTTCCCGCTCTTGCCCAGCCCAAATATCTTCTGAAAGATATTGCGGTTATCGGGCGGATGGTCGCAGGTGTTTGTGGGTGCTGTTCCGTCGAGAAACGCCGCGGTGTAGTCGTCGGGACAGGCGGAGTCGGCAAGAAGATTGCTCACCTGGTCGAGCGTTACCACCTGCACGCCTTCGGGAGCCGTGAATTCATTGGTGTCGGAGTACTGCGGCAACTTGATGGCGTTTTTCATGAACTCGGCCCAGATGGGCGCTGCCGCCTCAGCTCCTTCAATCTTGATGTCGGTGTAGTCGTCGTTGCCCACCCACACAATGCACAGCAGGTTGCTGGTGTACCCTGCGAACCACGCGTCGTGATCGGTGCCCGTTTTACCCGCTGCCGGCGCGCGAAAGCCCATGTTGCGCACGCCCGCCCCGGTGCCTTTGCCTTGCAGCACCGCTTGCAGCATGCTGGTTGTCAGGAACGCCACGCGCGGATCGAGCACCTGGCGCGAAGTTGGCGTGTAGTCGGTGATCACGTCGCCGGTCGGGGTGCGAACGCTGGCCAGCATCCATGGGTCCAGATGCACGCCACCGTTGGCAAACACCGTGTATGCTCCGGCCATATCCAGCGGCGTTGCGCCATAGGTTCCGATCGCCATCGATGGCGTTGGCTGCGCGCTCTTGATGCCGGCATCGCGCGCCAGAGCAGCCACGCGATCGAAGCCTACCATGCTGGCCAGGCCGATAGTGGCGTTGTTGTCTGAACGCATGAGCGCGAAGCGCGCCGTGATATTGCCGTAATAATCGCCGCCGTAATTGCGCGGCGTGTATTCATAGGGCGTTCCTTCGCCGTAGGTCTGCTGCGAGTCGTTGAGAATTGTGACCGGCGAAAACAATTTGGTCTGGCCGGGCAGCATGGTTCCTTCAACGGCGGTTTGGAAAGCCGATGCGTACACAAACGGCTTGAAGATGGAGCCCGTGGGCCGCACGGCAACCGCGTGATTCACCTGCGAGACGCCGTAGCTGCGCCCGCCCACCAGCGCCAGAACCTGGCCGGTGTGGGGATTGAGCGCTACCATCGCGACCTGCGGATACACATACTGCTTGCCCAGCTTGCGATCGCGCGCATGCAACCGATCAACGCGAGCGTCCACCAGCTTGATTGCCGTGCCGACGGCATCGGTGGCAACGCGCTGCAAGTCGGGATCGAGGGAGGTGTAAATCCTCAGCCCTTCACGGTTGAAGTCGCGGTCGCCCAGCCTCTGCAACAGTTGGTCGTGCACCAGGTCGACAAAATACGGCGCCTCGCTGGCATCCACGCTGCCCGGGGCAAGGTGCAACGGTTCGCGCTTGGCGTCTTCAGCCTCATCCGTGGTAATGGCGCCGGTTTCAACCATCGAGTCGAGCACCAGGTTGCGGCGATCGAAGGCGCGATCCGCGTGGCGGAATGGGTTCAGCCGGCTGGGGCTTTGAATCACTCCCGCGAGCAGCGCGCACTCTGAAAGCGACAGTTGCTGCACATCTTTGCCGAAGTAGTCCTGCGCAGCCTCGCCGAATCCATCGATCGAGAAACTTCCACGCTGTCCGAGCGGCACCTCGTTGGCATACATCTGGAAGATCTGCTTCTTGGTGAAGCGATTCTCGAGCTGGAACGTGATGACCACCTGCAGGAACTTGCGCTTGAAGGTGCGCTCCGGCGTGAGGAAGAACATCTTGGCAAGCTGCATGGTCAGCGTCGATCCGCCTTCCATGTATCTGCGCCTCGGGCTCAAATCGTTCAGCACCGAACCGGCCAGCCGGTGATAATCCACGCCATTGTGCTCAAAAAAGCGCCTGTCCTCAATGGCCACAACGGCGTTGACCAGGTTGGTCGGAATTTCGTCGTAGGTGATCAGGCGGCGCTTGGTGCGGTTTGCGCCCTCGCTTAGGCCGGTGATGAGCAAAGGTTCAAGCTCGTAGCTTGAGAGCTCTTCGCCCTTTTCATCGGTAATCGATTCCACCGCGCCGTGGCTCACGTGAATTGTGGCGCTGTCGGGTGCGTGAAACGATTGCGGCCCGGGATGTACCGTGATGGAGGTGGCGCCCACCTGGTACGTGCCGAGCTCAGACTGCGGCATTGCGCCCGCAACCGTGTAACCGGCCTCGTTCAGCTCGTTGGCAATCAGGCTTACGGTCAGCTTTTGCTCAGGGCGCACCTCGCGTGGAGCCGCAAAGATCTTTGCCGTATCCACAAACACCGGCTGCTGAAAGCGCTGGTCGACAATGCCGCGGTACTGGTAATAGGTGTACTCAAAAATGCAGAAGCCCACCAGCGCGACCAGCGCGACCGCCCCTCCGCCGATCAACAAGATCCAGCGGGTCAGCGAGATGCCTTTAGCGTTCCGCGCGAATTTGATTTTTAATGCCATGTGTATGTCCAGCTTCTAGCTACTAGCTCCTAGCTTTCAGCGCTATGTTTCTGGAAGGTACGTTTGTCACCGAGCTGGCGTTCCTCGTATCCGTCCCGCCTCGATGCTTCCGCTCGTAGCTGTACGGGCCAGCTAGTAGCTAGAAGCTAGCAGCTAGAGGCTGTCTTCACGCTTCTCCCAACAGCAGCTCTTCGCTCACCTTTTGCTTTACCAGCGCCGCAACTTCACCCAGCGCCACGTCAGCGCTGGAGCTGGTTGCGCGCGTCACCAGTTCCACTTGACCACCGGCTACCTTCTTGCCCACGTTGATGCGGTACGGAATTCCAACCAGATCAGCATCTTTGAATTTGACGCCGGCGCGCTCGTCACGGTCATCAAGCAGCACATCCAGGCCCTCTTCTTCAAGCTGAGCGGCCAGCTTTTCGCCGGTCTCGCGCAGCGCCGCATCGGCCACGTTCGTCACCGTCACCACCACAGTGAACGGAGCGATCGATGCCGGCAGCCAGAATCCGTTGGCGTCATTTGAACTTTCGATTGCCGCCGTCAAAATGCGCTCGATGCCGATTCCGTAACAGCCCATGATCGGCTTCACTTCCTTGCCGTTCTCGTCGAGCACGGTTGCGCCCATCGACTCGGTGTACTTGTAGCCCAGCTTGAAAATGTGCCCGACCTCGACGGCCTTGCCGACCAGGAGTTTGCCGCCGCAGCCGTTAGTCGGGCAGGCCTCTCCCTCATTCACGCTGCGGATATCAGCCAACAGCGTCCAGCCAAAGTCACGGCCCGGCGTCACGTTGCGCAGGTGGTAATCCTGTTTGTTGGCGCCGCAAACCAGGTTTTTGCGGCCTTCGAGCGACTTGTCGACGACAACGGTCAAGCCTTCGCCGAGCAGAGTTTTTTCTGGTACGAGCCCAACCGGGCCAAGATAGCCGGCCGGCCCGTTCATGTATTGCGTCAGCTCTTCGGCCTGCATGGTCCGCAGCTCGCCTGCGCCTATCGCGCCCAGCAGCTTGGTCTCGTTTACCTGGTGGTCGCCACGCAGAAACACCGCAACGCCATGCCATGTGCCCTTAACCGCGCCCTTCCTGGAATCGGCCGCGTGCTTCAGCGCCATGTACGCCACGCACTTGATGTCGCTGGCCGGCGATATCTTGAAAAACTCCGCAACGTCGGAAATAGCCGCGCAGCCCGGCGTTTCAACCAGCTCAGGCATGCCGTCCCCCGTGGCCTCCGCCTCCGTCACCGGCGCGAGCCGCGAAGTCGCTTTCTCAAGGTTGGCCGCATAGCCGCACACCGGACAGCTTGCGATCAGGTCTTCGCCCGCGTCGGTGTACACCATAAACTCCTGCGACCGCGAACCACCCATCGCTCCCGAATCGGCCTCGACGGCCACAAACTTGAGGCCTGAGCGCGTAAAGATGCGGCGATAAACCGCGTCATGCAGTTCGTAGCTCTTGTCCAGGCCTGCCTCGTTGATGTCGAAGGAGTAGGAGTCCTTCATCATGAACTGGCGCACCCGCAGCAAACCGCCCTTCGGCCGCGGCTCGTCGCGAAACTTGGTCTGTATCTGATACCAGATCTGTGGCAGCTGCTTGTAGCTGCGCAGTTCGTTGCGCGCAATCGAGGTCATCACCTCTTCATGCGTCATGCCCAGGCACAGGTCCGCGCCCTTGCGGTCTTTCAGGCGGAACATGTTGTCGCCCATCACTGTCCAGCGGCCGCTCTCAACCCACAGGTCCTTGGGCATAAGCGCCGGCAGAAAAAACTCCTGCCCAATCGTGTCCATCTCCGCGCGGACAATGGCGATGATCTTGTTCAGCGACCGCTGGCCGAGAGGGAGATAGTTGTAGAGGCCCGCGCCCAACTGCCGAATGTAGCCGGAACGGAGAAGGAACTTGTGGCTGGCCACTTCGGCGTCTGCCGGGGCCTCGCGCAGTGTAGGAACAAATAGCTTCGACCAACGATGCATAAAAGAGCGCGCAAACTTTCCCGTCCGCCGTGGCAGACGCAAGACGATCTAAAGTAGTCTTTATTCTAAATGTTCAAGAAGTCGCACCCGGGATCCGGCGTTACGGCATAATGCCCGCGATCAAAGCTACAACCTTGCGAACCGCGTTCAGAACATCGCCGCTAGCCCTTCCAATGGATGCCGGATTGCGAACTTTCCAATCCACGCTGCGCAAATGAGAACAGAGAACTGCTCCATAGACGGGAAGCCCGGCAGGCAACAGAACCTCTGACGCATAACCTTTGATTTTGCTCGTCACGGGACAGACGAAGGCCAAAGAAGCTTTCTCGTTGAATCGCCGGGAGGAGAGCACTAAGGCCGGCCTGCGCCCAGCCTGCTCATGTTCTGCCTGGGGGTCGAAATCCAACCAGATCAGTTGTCCGGCATCGGGGACGTATTGGCTTACCAAACTTCGGCTCCGCGGTCAGGTCCCCAATCGATCTTTTCCATCTCGGCGCCTTCCGGAATCCCATCCAGCAGTTCCTCGATAGTCATATCCGCTGGATTCTTCGGGTTGAGCGATTTCGAAGTGCTGACAAGCGCAAGACTGCCGTTTCCATTCGCAACCCACTCAACTGGTTCGCCCACAGGCAGCTCAGCCTGCGCCACAAGCTCCTCAGGAATCTCAACCGTCAGCGTGTTTCCCACGCGAACGATTTGTGTGGTCATTGGACAACTCCTGCTGAAATCATACCGCGATTTAGGATGAACGCGCTTGAATTGCGTCGAATGTTACAAGGTCACTTCGTCTGGAATGCGGTATGGTTCCAGCAGTTCCTTCAGGTCCTTTGAGAGGCTCGGGAAGTGATATGGCTTATCTTCATCCCAGGTCTTCGTCCCCTCAATGTGTCCTTTGAGCAGAACCTGTTCCAGCAGCTCTTGATGATTGTACAAATACCAGTGGCCGTGATCGCCATCCCGGAAGCAGATGTACAGGTCCTTATCATGATATTTCTTGTCGAATGTCAACCGACCTTTGAGTTGTACCTTCAGAAACGCCTTTGTCTTGAAATGCTGTGCAATGAAATCGGCCCCGTTCCAATCGTCGCTAAGTCGGATTGTCAAATAGCCAAAATCTGCCAGAACCGCTGAAAGTTTCTGGAAGTTATAGGTCTCCTTTTGGCGACCATTGATAGTGCTGTAGCTGATTCGCTTGAGTTCTAAGGGCATTGATTCTCCTCGATTCGATCGCAATTCTGATCCCTGATCCCTGTACTAAATCAACTCCACGCCCCACAAATCGTGCAGATGCACCACGCCTTGCACCTTCGCATCCGCATCCACCACCACCAGCGAAGTAATCTTGCGTTCTTCAAGGATTGCCAGCGCCTTTGCCGCCAGTTCGTCGCCGCCAATCGTGCTCGGCCGCGCATTCATAGCCTCGCCGGCCGTGCGAGTGAGTGCCGCGCCACCCTCGCGCTCTAATAACCTTCGCAAATCCCC
>JBEKCW010000051.1:0-17790 GCA_050014675.1 Occallatibacter sp.
AGCGCGCGTAAATGTTCCAGGAAATTTCAGACGAGATCCCCGCAGTGTTCTTGAAAGCGAAGGAGTGCGGAGTGATGTTAACGGTGAACAGCCCCTGGGCCGCAGGATCATTTCGGTACATGCGCCGCAGCCTGGTCGGCACCCGAAGGGTGACAAGGGTAAACCACACCGCAATGAGGAGTAAGAACGGGCCAACGTTAATCAGAAGCGCGAGCGGCACGTCGGTCTTCGGCAGACTATTGGTAGGAGTCACGCTTTCACTCGACGTTGGTACAGGAGCTGAACCATCAACCGCCGTCTTCTGAGCGTCCCGCGTCACCACCCCCCACAAAAGCATGAGACAGACGAGGATGAAGACCCAAAGAAAGACCTTTTTGACGTTGGTGCCCATGCCAACGCTCTTCAGGCGCAGCTTCGATGCCCTGAGGTATTCCGCCTCAGTGAGCTTGTATGAGAATTCCATGGCCGGAAGGGTAGCACAGACACGGCTTCTACGCCTTCTTCTTCCACCACGCCCGCGGCGCAATCGCATAATTCAACTGCACCAGCACAATGGCCGCGATGCTGAACCACGTATCGATAAGGCAGAGCGCCGCACCCGCCGCATACAGCGACTGCGCAATCACAATGCGGCGGCAGATGCTGGCACGTATCTCGTCGGGCGTGTCCTCTTTGATGAGGCCGCGATGCGTGGCGTGCGCCCAGCTCCAATAGAGCATTGCGCCGAGCACAAATATGTTGAGCCAGTAAAAGCCGAGGGCCACGCGGTAATGAATGAACTCGGCCAGCAGGCGCGTGGAGAGCGGCACCAGCGTGACCGCGAAGAGAAAGCCGAGATGGATCCAGGTAAAATCGCGCGTGCCTTGGTCGATGTGGTTGAGCTGGGTTTGCTGGCCGGCCCAGAAAATGCCCAGGGTAAGAAAGCTCATGCCGTAGGTGATCCATTGGGGACCGAGGGCGCAGAGCGCGGCCACGAGCTCTCCTTCGGAGTGCACCTGCGCGGCGGTGGGCAGATGCAGGTCGATGACCAGCAGCGTCATGGCGAAGGCGAAGATGCCGTCGCTGAGCGCGGCGAGGCGGTCGATGTTGCGGCCCTGGATCAGGTTGTAGAGAGTGGGCATAACGAGTGGGCTCGCTCCTTACAGTATCGTGTGGCAGCGCCTGCAAAAACGCGATATCCAGTAATACAGTTGCAGATCGATGTTATCGGAGGGAGCAGGGGGCTTCAGCCCCCTGAAATACTGCCAAAGAGCGTGGCCTTTAAGCCCGGAATGCACCGGCATGGAGCAAGCGTAATTGAACACTACACCCTCGGCTTCGCCGTTTTGCCCAGCAAATGCCATAGCCCAAGCGCCAGCGCCAGCGCGCCCAGCCCCACGGCCGACAGCCCATAATGCGTACCGCGCAAACGCCAACCCTCCCAGAAGGCGACGCAGGCGGCGATAAGCATAAAGACTCCGCGAAAGCGGTTCATTTGAGTCGTTCCTTTTATGCCAAGCCTATGATTCCCAGCCGATTCGCGCAAATCCCGGCCCCTTGGGCGCCACTTCCGCATTGACCCCGGCGCGGCCCAATCCCTATGGTTGAGGGTGAGTGCAACACGAAGAAAGGATTCCTTCATGGCAAGTACAGTATCCGGGCCGGGCGCTTCAGAGCAGCAATCGGCGCCGCTCAAAAAGACCGCGCTAAACGCAACCCATCGCGCCCTCAAGGCCAAAATGGTCGACTTTGGCGGGTGGGACATGCCGGTCGAATATCCGTGCCCCGGTGGCGGTCTCATCGCCGAGCACCTGGCCGTGCGCACCAGTGTGGGCCTGTTTGACGTGAGTCACATGGGTGAAATCCAGTTCCGCGGGCCGGGGTCGCTCGCCGCGGTGCAGCACATCACCATGAACGACGCCTCAAAGCTGGCCGACGGGCAGGCGCAGTACTCCGCGCTGCTTACGCCCGAGGGCACTTTCGTCGACGACATCCTGGTGCACCGGCTCAGCCCCAACGACTACCTGCTGGTGGTGAATGCCGGCACCAAGGACAAGGATCTTGCGTGGATTCGGCAGCAGGTGGGCTCGTGGCCCGGAATCCACATCAGCGACTACTCCAGCTATTTCTCGCAGCTCGCGTTGCAGGGGCCGCGCGCGCTTGAGACGCTGGCCAAGCTCACCAAGGTCGACCTTGCGGCCATCAAGAATTACTGGTTCACGTGGGGAACAGTCGCGGGCGTGCCCAATGTGCTGATCGCGCGCACCGGTTACAGTGGCGAAGACGGATTCGAAGTCTACATCCCCAGCGACGAGCCGACCACGGTAAAGGTGTGGCAGGCGCTGCTCGACGCCGGCGCGGAATTCGGCATACGGCCGTGCGGCCTGGGCGCGCGCAACACACTGCGGCTCGAGGCGGGAATGAGCCTTTACGGTCACGAGATCTCTGAGGAGATCGACGTGCTCGAAGCGGGCCTGAACCGCTGGCTGAAGCTGGATAAGGGTGAGTTCATCGGGCGCGATGCGTTGCTTGAGGTGCAGGCAGCCGGCGGACCGGAATGCAAAGTCGTCGGCCTCGAAATGGTGGAGCGCGGCATCGCCCGCGACGGGTACCAGGTACTTTCACTGTCTGGAGAAGCGATCGGGCAGGTCACATCGGGCTCTCCCGCGCCGTTTTTGAAGACCAACATCGCCATGGCGCTGGTGCCGACTGCGGTCGCTGAATCCAAAGCAGACGTGCTGGTGCAATGCCGGGCAAATCCGGTGCGTGCGAAACAGGTTCCGATACCGTTCTACAAGAGACCGAAGAAGTAATCGCGCCGTAGGCGCAGTGGAAGTTAGCCCTGCGCTTCAGCGTGGGGAAAGCGTCCAGATAAACTCGATCGAGTCCCGCAGGGACGGCGGAGGAACATTTCATCTGCGGGGTCCGAATAACCCCCTGAAAAAGGCGCGCAGGATAGGGGCCTTCAGGCCCGGGCCTTTGCTTCTCACCCCCGAATCCGAACAAATGCAACTGAACCATCAGGCGAAATATGAACGATACTGCGACCACCGCGATAACCCCGGCGCTGAGCGGATCGGTGCTGGTGCTCATCCAGTTTGACGTGTGCGAAGAACTGCGCCTCGACAAGCTGCAGCAGGCGGTGAATGCGCGCACCGTGCCGCAGCCCAAAATCAAGCACTCCGTGCCGGCGTACGTGCGCTACCAGCGCCCGCCGGTGGTGGCGCCGCTTGAACCGCTCACGCTCGAGGGTGGCGAGCGGCTCGAAGGTGAAATCAAGTATTACGACTACGGCGTGGTAAGCGTGGTCTACCAGCTCAGCTTCGCCGGCAACTGGGAGAGCCTGATCGACCTGGCCAGCCGCTGGGTGTGGGGGGTAGATTTTGCCGCGCACATCGAGCCCATTGTGCGCGAGCGGCTTAACCGCGTTCCCGACGCGATGGTGAAGCCGTACCAGCGCTGGCTGAGCGAGGACTACTTCATCTTTCACGTGCGCGACAATGGCCACGTTCGCGTGAAAGGCGATGCAGCGACCGCAGTCGACCTCACGCGCGATCACGGCCTTGAGATTGCGCAGATCGTACGCGGCGACCGGCTGGCGCTCTCGGCCGGCGAGTGCACCGAGGTACTGCAATCGCGAATCTCGTACTACGAAAACGACCTGGCCGTGATCGGATGGAACGCGGCGTTTCTCTACGACAGCGACACCGGCGCCGAGACCGCGATTCAACTGCTGGAGTATGCCAACTCGCAGTTGCTTGAGTTCCGGCACTACGACGAGCTGCTCACCGGAATCCTCGACAACGTGTACGACACGCTGGAGCACAAGAATGGCTTGCTGGTGCGCTGGCGCATGGCGCGCCGGGCCACGCGGCTGCATACCGTGCTGCTCGATATTGCTGAGCTAACCGAGCGGGCCGACAACTCCATTAAATTTTTGAGTGACATGTTTGCGGCGCGCCTTTACCGGCTGGCCGCGGGCAAGGTAGGCGTGCCCGACTACAAAACCCTGGTGGCGCAGAAACTGAAAACCGCCGAGGATCTGTACCACGACATGGTCGACCAATTTAACCAGGCGCGCGGATTCTTCCTCGAAACCATCGTGGTGCTGATTCTGCTCATCGAGCTGGTTTATCTGTTCAAGGGAAAAGGATTCTGAGCGGCGGCCTTTGGCGCGGACGACCATCAGGCCGGGGAACGTCCTGATTCCGCGCTGTCTGAGCCTATTAGAGCTTCTTGTCCTTCGGCTTTTGAACAGGTTGCCGGACCGGTCTGAGCAACAACAACTCTTCCACAACATATCCGCTTGTCGTTTTATCTGAGAACGTGACAATTACCCCGTCCTCACCATCCTTTACAACGTCCGAAATTGTAACGAGATTGGTCATACCGGATACAGTATGCTGCTGCCGGGCTGCTGACTGTATTTTATTGATCACTCCAGACGCCAGCGTTTAACCGAATCCTGTTCAGTCCAATCCCCCCACCTACCCGTCTGGGCAAGTGGCCCAGGTCTCGGAGATGACGGTTCAATCACACGCCGGCGTGGGCCAGCTCAGCTTCGCGCAATGCGGCCAGCCGCGTGGTCTCGAGCTCGCCGCGATAAAACATATTGAATGTGTCGAAGGGGATGAGGCGCTTGCCGTCGGGGTGGGCGATGTGGATGCAGCTTTTTTTCACGCTGCGCACGTCAAACGCGTCGGCATCGATGAACTGCACAATCAGGATGCGGAAGAGATTTTTGTAACCGAGCCCCTTGGGGATGAGCACCTTGGGAAGACAGCACAGCAGTTCTTTGAGCGTGCTGGCCTGCGACATGGGCGAGTGGTTGGTGGCGAAGAGCTTGAAGAGATGCTCGCGCAGTCCGGCCTCCTGCTCGTAGACAATGGTGTTTCTTGCGCCGTCAATCAGCACTTCAGGCGGCACCATGCGCGTGAGCGGAACCGTTTTGCCATCGAGCTTGAGCGCGTAGGCCATGGCCAGCGCATCGGGATGGCACGGGACGGGAATCAGGTCCTCAGGCGTAAAGACATTGGTCTGGTCGAGAATGCGGCGTCGCACCTCGGTGAGTGTGAGCCGATGCTCGGCGCGATTGAATCCCTCCATGCGTCCGGCCTGCTGAACGGGTTGAAAGGTTACGCCGCGCACCGCCGGCTGCTGCAATGCGAAATCCACAATCGCGCCCAGTTCACTATCGTTCACGCCGCGCTCAACGGTGACTACAAGCGTAGTTGAAATGCCGAGACGGTTGAGACGTTCGAGAGCCTTTTCGCGAATCGAGCGCAAATCTGCGCCGCGCAATTGCATCAACGGCTCACGCCTGAGCGAGTCGAATTGAAGGTAGAGTTCAAACTGCGGTATGAACGTGGCCAGGCGCTCGGCAAAGGCTTCGTCCTGCGCAATGCGGATGCCGTTGGTGTTCACCATCAGGTGGCGGATGGGCCGCTCCTTGCACATTTCAAGCACGCGGAAAAAGTCGGGATGCAGGGTTGGCTCGCCGCCCGAAATCTGCACCACGTCAGGCTGCATCTCATTGCGCACCACGCAATCGAGCATGGCCTCAATTTGTTCGAGAGTCCTGAATTCAGTGCGGTGCTGGCCCGAGCCCGCGTAGCAGATGGGGCAGGTTAGGTTGCAGGCATCGCAAATTTCAACCAGCGTGAGGCAGCTGTGCTGCTCGTGGTCCGGGCACAGGCCGCAATCGTAAGGGCAGCCATATTTGATGGGCGTGTTGTAGACCATGGGCTGCTCGGGAGTTTTGATAAAGACCTCGCGCGAGCGGCGATAGTAGTCGACGTCGTCGGCAACCAGCACGCGCGAGTGGCCGTGCTGCGGGCAGCGCTTGAGCATCCACACCTTGCCGTCTTCAAAAACAATCTTGGCGTCAATGCGCCGAAAGCACGTGGAGCAGATGGAGATGGCCACATCGTAGAAGAGATAGGGGCGGAGCTTGTCAGTCATTGAGTTTCCTTCGTGGCTGGTCGGTCGAAGAGAGCCCTTCGCGGTATCGCGATCATACGCCGTCCGCATTTCATCAGAAAAACATTCCATGAGTTGCAACGTAGCCCCATGCCGCGCCGTAGGCCCGCTTGGCCTCTGGCACGCTCCACACGTCGTCAGGGTGTTTGGCCGGCAGCCTGCTGAAGCAGCGCACATGCAGATTGGAGCGTTGCTTCAGTATCTCGCCGCTCGCGTTCTTGATTGACTCGGAGAAGCCGATATCAAAGAACCAGGTCTCGCCTTCTGAGGGTTCAACTCGCTTGAGCGTGGCTTTCTCGTTGGAGATGACGACAGTAAGGTCAGCGTCGGCAGGGTCGCCGCCAACGTACGCCGTAATACCGGCGCCGCCCCTGAAAAAATTGACGCTATTTGCCACAACGGTAGCAATGGCCGCAGTGTCAATATGCGCAGGAACGGAATTGTCAGTGACGAAGACGCGCACGGTGTGAATGTCTTTGAGTTCGGGAAATGGCAACGGCGGCGGAGCCGGCGGCCCGGTATGGATAGGCGGCAGAAAACACGCGCCGCATGCCAGGATGCCCAGCACGCCTGCAATCGTCAGCAGCTTCTTCTTGAGCATGGGGGAATTGTAGGCCCCATGCTGACGTGGATTCACGGGAATTGGTGCACTTTGAGAAGTGCCCCAATTGGCGTGGATTGCGGCGCGGTTCACTTTTTCTCGTCGTGGGACGGAGGGTTCTCGCGGGGGAAAAGAGTATGGGGATCATTGTCCCTGCCCAGATTTGGCGCGTCGCCATCGGGTTGCGACCTGTTGACCGCGGCGTTAATGCCCCACACCATCAGCGTCAGGAGCCCAACCAGGACTGACCCAGCCATTGCGACAAGCTCAAAGATTCCGAGAGGAATGAAAATCGCGTCCAATGAGCCGCCGTTCCCGTTGAACGCGATGACCGACTGCAAACCGCAAAGCCCTGACGAGACCAGCAGCACCACTCCGCAGATGGCCAGCACCTTAGCCGGCCCTTCGAGACTGCTCCACGGCATCTTCATGGAGCCGTTGCTCCTTGAGCAGCGAACTGTGGAGGTACTGTCATAGCCGCCGCCCAGTGATGGCGCGGACGAGCAAAACGATGGTGGCGATACCGCCGACGACCACCGCGACAATGACGGCGACGCCCTGGATGATTCCGGCAATGACGAGGGCGGGGAGCATGTGTTGCCCCCGGCTGCGAACCGCGCCGCCAACTGCGCCCGCGATGGCCCACTCAAGCCCGCACAGGCCCATTCCCACAAACACAATCGCGGCGCATATTGCCAGCACCTTGGCCGGGCCTTCGAGGCCGTCAAAGGGAGTCTTCATCGGGCTGTAGCTCCTTGCGCTTTGTATGCGGACTGCCGCGCGTTGAAACGAATCTCGTCGAGGATGAGAACAAGAATACCCCCGAGGCAGCTCCATTGAATCAAATTGAGGCCGGCGACGAGCGGCTGTGGCTTGAGGAAGTCGATGATAAAGCGCCAGCCGAGATAACTGCCCATGAAGATGCGAAAACGCGCTCCCTCCCGCCACTGTCTATTCGTTCCAAGAAAGATCCCAACCAAAACGAGGAAAAGAATCTCGTAAATCTGCACCGGATGGCGGCCGATGCCGTCGCCGAGGTTCACGGCCCAGGGCAGCGAAGTGGGTTTGCCGTAGGTGTCGTCGGCGAGTCCCGCAACAAAGCAGCCGATGCGGCCCACGGCAATGCCTACGCAAAGCGGTACCGCGAACAAATCTCCCGTGCGGGTTCGGATTCCGGTGGCCAGCTTGACCGCTTCGACCGCGAACCAGCCGCCCAGCAGTCCTCCCACAATGGTTTTGCCGCCGGGCGCGATGAGCAGCGCAAAAAGTCTGTGGGCGCGCCAGGCTTCGAGCACCGTAGGCCACTGTTCGGCGATGCCCAGCAGGCGTGCGCCGGCCAGCGCACCCAGCGCCGCCGCCGCAATCACCGTCCAGCGCTGCGGATCGGGCAAAGTGTCCCCGCGCCGCGACCGCATCCAGCGGAAGGCCGCAAATCCCGCAGCGTAGGCCAGGGTCTCAAAAACCGGGTGCCAAGCCGGATGCGAACCGATGGGGATCATGGCCGGAGTATAGCCGAGCGGGCTCTCGTATCATCAGACTCATGTTGCAAGTAAAGAAGCTTGACCCGGCGGCGCGGCTGCCGGTGGTCGCCCATCCCGGCGAGGATCTGGGTTACGACGTCTTTGCCCTTGAAGCCATTGAGGTTGGCACCCGCGCAACGGTCAGGGTGCGGACCGGAATTGCCGTCGAGGCGCGCGATCCGCAGACTGGTGCGCCGCTGGGCCTGCTGGTCCGCGACCGCTCGTCAATGGCGGCGAAAGGTCTGGCCACGACGGGAGGCGTGATCGACGCCGGCTACCGCGGCGAAATTCTGATTCTCATCACCAACCTGGGCGATGCGCCGGTCTCAATTGGCGCGGGCGAAAAAGTGGCGCAGATGATCCCGGTACCTGTTCTCACCGGCCCCGTCAAAGAAGTGGAAAGCCTTGAAGCCTCGGCGAGGCTCGAAAAGGGGTTTGGCAGCTCGGGAAGCTAAGAGCTTAATCGCAAATAGGTAGCGCCGGCCTCCAGGCCGGTTGTCGTGTGGGCCTCCCGGCCCGCACCGGGCGGTGGTTTCCCACCCATTTCACGACAAAACTGTGAAATGGATGGGGCATGGGGCAGACTCGCCCGCACGACCCAGGCCTGGCCGGGAACTGGCAGCGGCTTACGAGCGTATCGGATACTGTAGAGATACGGCTGACTCCTGGCGCGGCTGGTGTGTCTTCGGGGTTTCGGTCCCTGACCACCTGGTCATGATTGTGTCTTATGGAATTCGGTGAAGCAGTCAAACTCGCGCTCCAGTCCCTTTGGAGCAACAAGCTCCGCAGCGTTCTTACGCTGCTCGGGGTGGTCATCGGCATTGCCTCGGTCATCCTGGTGGTGACGCTTACCAACGGCGCCAAGCAGTTTGTCACCACCAAGATCAATACCTACGGCGCGGCCACGCTCACCATCAGCAAAATGCCCCAGGTGTTCAACACCATGGAGGAGTATGCCGAATTCCAGAAGCGCAAAGATGTAACCATCGACGACTATCGCGCCGTGCTTGATCGGTGCACGTCGTGCGTATCGGTGGGCGCGGAGCGTGAGTCGACCGGCAAAGTGGTGTATGGCACGCAATCCACCACCGACACCACCATCCGCGGCTGGACGTGGACCATGCCGGCCATCGCCAACCAGAACATCGTGCTGGGCCGCGGCTTTACTGAGAGCGAAGATACGCACTCGGCGCACGTAGCCATTGTGGGCGCAGACATTGTTGACAACATGCTGGGCGCGGGCGATCCGCTGGGTAAGGAGATTCGTGTTGACGGCGAGCCTTACTCCGTAATCGGCGTGGGCGAGGCGCAGGGCAAAATGTTCGGCCAGAGCATGGACAACTGGGTGGCCGTCCCGCTCATGCCCTATCTGCACCAGTACGGCATGCATGGCGACGACGCCAGCCTCACGATCGACGTGGATGCGGGCGCGGGCGGCGAGGTGATGGATGAGGTAGCGGACCAGCTGAGAACCATCATGCGTTCGCAGCGCCACTTGAATCCAGCCGTAAAAGATACCTTCAACGTCGACTCCAGCGCCACGTTTACCGATATTCTGGGCAAGGTTCTCAACAGTTTTGGAGCCGTGGTTGTTTCCATCGCCGGCGTGTCGCTGGTGGTGGGCGGCATTGTGATCATGAATATCATGCTGGTGAGCGTGACCGAGCGGACCCGCGAGATTGGCGTGCGCAAGGCGCTGGGCGCGCGGCGTCACGATATTCTGCTGCAGTTTCTCATTGAGGCTGGCACAATTTCACTGGTGGGCGGAGTGATCGGCGTTGCGCTGGGCATTGGCCTCGCCAAGCTCGTCACCCTGCTGGTTGCGTTCCCCACGGTGGTTGCACTGTGGTCCATCCTGGTGGCCCTGTTTGTGGCCACGGCTGTGGGCCTCTTCTTCGGTATTTATCCGGCACACAAAGCATCGGCGCTTGACCCCATCGCGGCGCTGCGGGCGGAGATGTAGGCCATGCAATTTACCCACTCGCGCGAAGCCGTCAAACTCGCCCTCGATACGCTCCAAAAAAATAAGCTGCGCTCGGGCCTTACCATTCTGGGCATCACCATCGGCATCGCGACCGTCATCCTTATCTCGTCGGCCATCAACGGGCTCAACTCGAACATCAACAACTTTGTGTCGTCGCTGGGCACCGACGATCTGTGGATCTTCCAGTTCGAGCCATTCGGGCACCGGCCCACAACCGAAGAGCTGAACCGCAAGAAACTCACCGAAGACGACGGCATTGCGATGCGCGCGTTGCCGCACGTGGCGGCCGTTGACCCGGAGCTGACCTACCAGAACTTTGAAACCGGCCTGGGCAGCATCTCAATGAAAGCCGGAACGCACAAGATTGAGAACACCATTCTCAACGGCAATACGACGGAAGTAACCGCGGTGCAGGACGTTCCGCTCATCGCCGGCCGTATGTGGACCGAATCAGAACAGCAGCGCGCCGCCAGCATCGTAATTCTGGGCTACGACGCGGCCCAAGATCTTTTTCCGGATGGGTCGCCGATTGGCAAAGACGTGGTATGCGAGGGCGATGTCTTCACCGTAATCGGAGTGATGGATAAACAGCCCAAACCCTTCGGCAGCGGGCGCAATACGCAGGACAACGCGGCATACATGCCGCTCAGGACCTTCCACAAGATTCACCCCGAGGTACTTGATTACTGGATCGTAGTGAAGTACGACGACGCCAAAAACAAGGACATGGTTACCGAAGAAGTCCGCGAGCTGCTGCGCGTACGGCGCAAGCTTCACGCCAACCAGGACGACAACTTTGCCATCTTCAGTCCGGATTCGCTCACGCGGTTATGGAATCAGCTCACGGGAACGCTGTTCATCTTCATGATCGCGGTTTCGAGCATCGGCTTGATCGTGGGCGGCGTGGGAGTCATGAACATCATGCTGGTGAGCGTAACCGAGCGAACGCGCGAGATCGGGGTGCGCAAAGCCATTGGCGCCACGCGCCGTGATATTCTGCTGCAATTCACCGTCGAGGCAGTCTTTCTTTGCATGGTGGGCGGCACTCTGGGAATACTGTTCGGCTCGTTGCTGACGCTGATTTTGCACTTTGCGGTTTCGTTCCTGCACGCCGCGCTTTCTCCAATGTGGGTGGCCATCGCCTTCTTCGTCTCCTGCTTCATCGGGCTGGTCTTTGGGATTTATCCAGCCTGGAAGGCATCGACACTCGACCCCATTGAAGCGCTTCGGTACGAGTAAAGGCATAACCCTGCCGGAACGTGTAACCGAGTCCGGTGCTGTATAGTCAAAAAGGCATGGGAACGGCTGACAACAAGGCCGCTGGCGCGGCAAAAAATACTTACCAGGGCTTCGTCTATCTCCCCCTCATTGCCGGGTGGCTGGTTCCGGGAGCGGGGCATTTTCTTTTGCGCAAATGGGGCCGCGGCACGCTGCTGGCCATCTCGATTATTGCGCTGTTTGCCCTGGGACTGGCGATGGACGGCAAGCTCTACACCAGCGCGCAGGACATTCTTGACATTCTGGGACTGGCCGGCGACCTGGGCAGCGGCCTCATGTATTTTGTGGGCAGGATGCTGAGCCTGGGCGGCGACCCGGTGCAGTTCACCACTGCCGACTACGGCACCAAGTTTATTGAGTTTGCCGGCCTGCTCAACATCATTGCCGCAATCGACGCGCACAATCTGCGCACCGGGAGGAAGCAATCATGATCAGGCCCTCCCACTTTACTTCGTTGCTGCTGGTGGCAATCTTCGCCTCGACGGTATTCGGCATTACCATGCGCGACACGCCCAAACGCATGCTGCGCTACGGCCTCTATTGCTTCGCCCTGTTTGTAGGCTCGGCGATATTGATTAGCTGGCTGATGTTCTTCATCGCCCGGTAAGGCGTTGAGACTGCCGAGCCTTCCACCGGCGAAGCCGACCCACGATGAATGAAATGCCGGGATAGCACGAACCTCGACCAACCTGTCTCAATCAAGTACTAAAAATGGGCGCCCCGCCCTCGCGACGTCTTTGTTTTTGTCGCCAGGGTGGGAGACCTCAAATCTCAATCTCTCGGCAGTTGGGTTTGTTTCTTGTTATCGCAAAGTTCCTTTCCTGATGCCAACAGAGGTTCCCTCATAAATCTGTCTTAATAAGGCACGGAATCAACTGCGCAAAAGAGGCGCGGACTCAACCGTCCCGATGAACCGCATCCCGTAGGGATACGAGGAATCTAGCCCAGGACGCAGTCCTGGGTACGCCATGAAAAACGACCGCATCCGCGTAGGGGCGGCACGAACTAAAAATGAGGCTCCATCGGAGAAATTAATCAGCAAGCAATTTCTAGGTCGCTGGCCGTCGAGTTGTCGTTGCATGGCATCCATAACATATGGAGGCACTCCACATGAATGACGATGTAGCACATGAGCTGCTGAATGAACTGGGTACATCTATCGAAAACCTGGAGACACAACAAGCCGCTCTCCTGCAATTCCTGAAAAACGAGGGCGTCGTCACCGATGAACGATTTGCCTCTTATCTGACCCAGGCCGGCAACGCCAGCAACGTCAGGTGGCGGGCTGCGCGTGTAAGGCTGGAGCGCCTCATCACCGCAGAAAAGCAAAAAGAGGAACAGCTCGCCGAAAAAGCGCAGCACCAGGCAGCAGCGGCACACCCAGGCACGCCACAGGCACCCGTTCAAAACCAGGGCGAAGAAGCAAAAGCTAAGAGTGACGCGGGCAGCGGCGAGGCCGCGCCCCAACGCGAAGCAGCCGCTGCCAATCCCGCGACAAAAAAAGCCGAAGCTCATCCTGCTCCCGAAAAAGACAACCAGCAAAAATGAACTATTCTTCCACACTGTCCGATGCACCTCAATAGCAGGCCATTCGGACTAGCGAAAGTTTTTCCGGTCAGTCGCGTTCCACTTTCTTGCGGCGCTTTTCCTCATACATTGCCTTATCCGCGTCGGCGAGCAGTTCTTTCAGGCTCTGGCGCGCGTGCTCATCGGCGGTGACAAAGCCGATGCTGAAGCTGAGCGGGAATCGCCGGTCAGACTCGGCGTTGCGCAGTGCGCAGGCTGCCTGCAGACGCTCGGCGGCAATCGAAATGGCAACATGGCTTCCCTGGCATACCACGGCGAATTCGTCTCCGCCCACGCGCCCCATCACATCGGTTTCGCGGAATGTCTGCTTGAGGATTTCCGCTATTTCCACAAGATACGCGGAGCCAACATCGTGGCCGAAGGCGTCATTGATCTGTTTCAGTTCGTCCAGATCGATGAACAGAACTGAGAGCGGCAGTCTGGAACGCTGCGCCATGTGCAGCACCTGTTCAGAGAGCAGTGAGAAACCCCGCAGATTGTAGAGTCCGGTCAATTCGTCGCGAAGAGAAAGTTCGTGAATCTCCTTTTCCATGCTGTTGATGCGCCAAACAAGCGCCAGCAGCAGGATGATCGAAAGCGTGGTTGCGGCCGAGGTGAGAATTGCAGTGACAAAGCGCTCGGGAATGATGTGCGCGTTGACCACATGCCCCCGTGCGACCTCGCGGAAGATGGGCAGTGCGATGAGAAACGGGCCAAGGACACGGGCAATGGTCGCGCCGATTCCGCGGCCGAGAAAGATGGAAAGCACCCCTCGTTCGGCTCGGCGCAGCAGGGTGACAGCAGTCAGCAAAATGAGGCAAACAAGGGTCTGCTCTGAAGCGTGGATTCGAGTGGAAAAGCTGAAGACATGCAGTTCGTTGAGGACTTCTCCAGTAAAGAGGGTCAGCACCAGCAGAAAAAGGGAAACAGCGGCCACATCTGCTATCCAGACCGCGATGCGGTGCCTGGCGCGGATGAGAATGACCGATACGCCAAGCAGAAAAAAACCGCCTGCGGTTTGAGCCGAGGGTCGCCCTGGAAACGCATCGCCTGTACCCAGGTCGCAGGGAAGCAGCGTGTCGCTCCCGATAGAGATGTGCAGTGCGAATTCGAGCAGAATGGCCGCACCGAAAAGTGCGACAACGACACCGAGCCACTGGCCGATCGTGTTGTAGCGGCTGGAGCGGCGCGGCTCACAGAGTTCAAGGCTGATGGCGCCGAAGATGAGAAAGAGTGCGGTCTCGCACCTCATCACATCCCAGCCTGCGGGTAGCAGTCTGCCCAGCGCCGGAGCGAACCACGCGGCAAGGATGAGAGTCGCGATTGCGGCTGCTGCCAGCAGACAGATGCGCCTCACCGGGGCCAGCTTATCCAGCAATGCATAGTCGGGTCCGGTGTTTGTAGGAACACGAGTCAAAGCTGGCATCGCGCGGCGCCGGGGAATGGGAATCTGCAAAAGAGGCTCTTACCCTCTGCTTATGAATGCAGTGTAAATGTTCAGGAAAGGTCTGCCGAGCCCTAGTTATCGCCGGAACAGCCGAGGCGCCTCCGGTCGGTTGGTCGCGAATTGGGAAGTCACGATGTCGCACCCACCGCTTCGCCAATCGACCACCATAGCGAACTTGCCTACCCCATCACTCCATCCGCAGCGCCCGCTGCGGGTCAAGCCGCGCAGCCCGCGACGCCGGAAACCACACCGCAAGAAACGCAACCGCGCTCAAGATCAAAGGCACGGTGACAAACACCAGCGGATCCCACGCTTTGACGCCAAAGAGAAAACTGGCCAGCAAGCGAGTTAAACCGAAGGCTGCGGCGATGCCAAGTACAACGCCAGTGATAGCCAGCCGCATGCCTTGCCAGACCACAAGGCCGCGGATATGCGCGCGATCGGCGCCGAGAGCCATGCGGATGCCCATCTCCTGCGTGCGCTGTTGCACCGAATACGCCATCAATCCATAAATGCCGATGGCCGCAAGAATCAACGCCGTCGCTCCGAAAATGGTCAACAGCAGCATGTTAAAGTCCTGGCGCGCGGTCGACTCCACTACGATCTCCGTCATGGGCCGAACGAGCGCCACGGGAAAGCCTCCGCTGGCCAGGCGAAGCTGCTTGGTAATTGCCGCGATGTACTGGTGCGGGTCGCCGTGGGTGCGCACCAGCCAGATCATGGGGCCGATGTTGGAGTTCAACCCGGTCATGCCGTCGGTGACCTGCGCCGTGGGAACCATCATCATCGGGAAGGGATCGCTGTCGAGCCCGCCGTAGTGAATGTCGGCCATGACGCCGATAACCATGCGCGGACCTTCTACGAACTGCGGACCCACCCCCTTACCGATAAGCACCTGCTGGCCTACGGGGTTTTGCTTGGGCCAGTACTTTTTGGCGAGCGTGTCGTTAATGATCACAACACCGGGCGCAGCGCCATCGTCCTGCTCAGTAAAATCGCGCCCGCGCAGCAGAGGAATTTTGAAGACAGAAATATAGCCAGGCGATGCGCTCATCCAACCGGTGTCGCCGGTCCAGGGACTTTTGTCGGTAGCGCGGCCAACAATGTTGAAGGGCAGGCCGTAGCCGCCCTGGAGCGGCAGGCAGCAGGAGAATGAGGCCTCTTCGACGCCGGGAATGGCATTCAGGCGTTCGCGGCCATCGTGCGCCACCTGGGCCACGCCGGCGGTTTTCAAAAAGCGGTCGCCGGTCAGCGACATATCGAGCGTGAGAACATCGTGCGCGTCGAAGCCGGGATTGACGTTGCGCAATGCAATATAGGTTCGAATCAGCAGCGCCGCGCCGGCCAGCAGCACCAGCGCCAGCGAAACTTCGCTCACCACCAGCACCGAGCGTGCCCGTCCCTGGCGGAATCCCGTGCCCGAGCGGTTGCTGCCTTCTTTGAGCGTGGAGTTGAGGTCGGGGCGCGAGGCGCCGATGGCGGGGAAGAGTCCAAACAACACGCCGGTCAGGAGCGAAACACCGAGTGTGAAGGCGAGCACGCGCCAGTCAATGCCCACCGCGCCGCCATGTTCGCCGATGCGCGGAAGATCGGCGGGGCTCACCGCCAGCAGAGCGCGCACTCCCACGTAGCCGAGTGCAAGGCCCAGAATGCCGCCCGCAAGTGCGAGCACCACGCTTTCAGTCAGCAGCTGGCGCACGATGCGCCGGCGGCTGGCGCCCAGGGCTGCGCGAATCGCGAACTCACGCTTGCGGCCCGCCGCTCGCACCAGCAGCAGATTGGCGACGTTGGCGCACGCGATGAGCAGAACAAAGCTGACGGCCCCGAGCAATATAAACAGCGAATTGCGCACCCCGGCCACGATCGAGTCGCGCAGCGGCTGCACACCAAAGCTCTCATTCGTGTCCATGTGATCCTGGGGGTGCGCGCGGCGGTATTGATCGGCAGTGATCTTGAGCGCGGCATTGGCCTGGTCGAGCGTAACCCCGGGCTTCAGGCGTCCGCCGACAAAGAAGTAGTGGCCGGCGTTGGTGCTGTTCGGATCGATCTGAAACGGCACCCAGAGGTCGGCCGGCGGATCGGTCACAAACGATCTGCCCACAACGCCCACAACCGTATACGACTCGTTGCTGAGAGAAATCGCGCTACCCACAATGTTGGGATTGCCGCCGAACTTGCGCTGCCAGAATCCGTAACTCAGCACCACCACATGGCCGCCGTCGGGGCTGTCCTCCTGCGGTGTGAAGGTGCGGCCATGCAGCACTGGCGCGCCAAACAGACGGAAATATGCCTCGGAGACATGGATGCCGTGAACCTGTTCCGGTAGGTCGCCGGTGAGATTGAAGCCCGGCCCACCGGAGTCGTAAGCAGCCACATCCTGGAAGACAGTGGTCTGCGCTCTCCATGCGTTGAAGTTCTCAGGCGAAGCGGAGTCGCCCCGGCCGTCCGGGTAGACATTGGAGAAGCGCACGATGCGGCCGGAATCGGGATATGTCAGTGGCTTCAGCAGTACCGTATCGACCACGGTAAAGATTGCGGTATTGGCTCCGATGCCCAGCGCCAGGGCTGCAATGGCGGTCGCCGTAAAGGCCGGGCTCGCAAGCAACATGCGCAATGAGTATTTAAGGTCGCTGCGAAATTCGCCCATCATCTTTGCCGCCCTCAATAGGAATATTGACTCGGACCGTGGAAAAAGGAATCGTCCTTCACACCTAATACGTGCGAAAGGCGCAAATGTTGCATTCAATTACGCAAAGAGAGAGCAACGAGTTGCCGAAGTGGCCGAGCGGTTTTGGCGCACAATAACGGCGTGTGCCTCCGACCCGCGATGAATGAAATCTTCAGGCGATTCACATCCACCTCAAAAGCCCCGCGCCCCATCCATCGAGCGTCTTTTGCTCGATGGGTGGGAGACCCCAGATCTCAATGTGCCGGCACTTGGTTTTGTTTCTTGTCAGGGTACGACTGCCAGGTCAGGGCGTGAGCCCCTGCTGCGATCGCTCCTACACGGCAGCGTCAAAGGCTATACGCCAGCGGATGCCTGGGCTCGTAAAGCATGATGTCGTCCGCGCCAGGTACGGCCATCATCACCACGAGTCCGTACCCGTGATCCTGAACCTCGCCGTGGAACTCCGCTCCTTTGCCCTTCAGCTCAGCGACCGTGTGTGAGATGTCGTCGCACATCAGGGAGATCTGATGATGCCGCGGAGATTCGTACGTCTTGCCATCGTAGACACTGTGGGTCGGGTGCACGCCCATCTCACTAAGCCCGGTCTTGAAGATCAGCCAACCCGCGCCTCCCCCCGCCGCATCCTCGACGTAGGGCCAGCCGAGGACGTCGCGAAGGAATGCGCGCGTTGCGGGTGCATCGTCGGAATAAATCAGGGTGTGGATACTGGTGATCATCAGACACAACTACTGAAATCTCTGAAATTCT
>JBEKCW010000052.1:0-17640 GCA_050014675.1 Occallatibacter sp.
CCTGAAGCTGCAAGCGGATCGTCTGTAAGTCCCCGATCGAACGCCGGGCCGGCGGAGGAAAGCAAGCTGCAATGCCGTCTGCGGCCAGGGGAAAACATCAATATTGGGCATGTAAGAATCGGCTCAAGAACAGGGATAGGATGCGTCTGCGACGGGCTTAGAAATATCCAGCGAGCCGTCGCGGCGATCACGTGCAAGGAGAAACCTTCATGCCTGAAGCACGCCAGCAGCCCTATGTATTCGTAGTCGATGACGAGGAAGTGATTGCGTCAACCCTGACCATGATTCTGCGCCTGCAGGGCGGCTTCCGCGCCCGAGCGTTCACCCTGCCTCTCGATGCTTTGGAAGCCACGCGATCTGAAAGTCCCGACCTTCTCATCTCCGACGTCGTGATGCCGCTGCTCTCGGGCATCGACCTGGCGATCCAGGTGCGGGCGAATTGCCCAAATTGCAAGGTTTTGCTGTTTTCCGGACAAGCCTCCACCCTCCATTTGCTTGAGGCCGCGCGGCAAAACGGGCACGATTTCGAAGTTTTGCTAAAGCCAGTGCACCCAGCAGATCTGCTGATCAAGATTCGGGATTTGACGGAGCCCGAACGGTGGCAGCATTCGAACGGCGAGTGATGAGCAGAGGTTCCTGCCGGGTTGAACAGCCTCGGGACTGAATTTCGATGCTTGCCCCCTCCCGATTTTTCCCGCCCGTCCCACTCTTGCCCTGGATGGTTCCGGCAGGTCAATCGATCCCTCCGGCAAATTCCGAAAGTGCTAGCCTATGATCCATAGCCCTCCTCCGCCTGCCAGGCGCGGGAAGCCTGTGCGCAACATCGGGCCCTGAAGCCGGGTTCACAGGTTTAAAGAAACGAGTGTGTAACCGGTGGCTGCCACCCCCAATCGGCCCAACGAGACCCATGAGCCCATTCTGCGCGGCCCGAGATCGCTCGAGCCAGACCGAGCGCGGCGTTCTGCGGGGGAAAAGTCCGGCAATCCAAAGCCGGCGCAAAAGTCTCTCGACCAGGCTTCGCTGGATTTCGACCGGCCTGTACGCACCCAAACGCCGCAGCCGCTCCGGGTGCCGGCGCGCCGCCGCCGCAAGCTGGCCGGCCGCTCCACTCTGTTGATTCTGCTTGGGTTGGCGGCAATTACCGGGTCGCTTGCCGGTCTCAGCCTGGTCTATTCAGTCAACCTGCCCCAAATCAACGACCTTGAGCGCTACCGGCCGTCAACCACCACCGATCTCTACGACCGCAACGGGAAACTGATTGGCTCATTTGCGCTGGAGCGCCGCCAGGTGGTGGGTTACGACGGCTTCGCGCCCATTCTGCGCCAGGCCGTGATCAGCATTGAAGACAAGAATTTTGAGTCGCACTGGGGCATCAACGTGTTTCGCGTAGCCGGCGCTGCCTGGCACGACATCCGCTCGCACGGCCGCGCGCAGGGTGCTTCCACGCTCACCATGCAGCTGGCGCGCAACCTCTTCCTCAGCGACGAGCGCACTGCCGGCCGCAAGATTCAAGAGGCGTATCTCGCTATCCAGATTGAACGCGCGTTTACTAAGCAGCAGATCTTTACGCTCTATGGCAACCAGATTTACCTGGGCAGCGGCAACTACGGCTTTGAAGCCGCATCGGAATATTTCTTCTCAAAACACGCCAAAGACCTTGACCTGACCGAGGCGGCGCTGCTGGCCGGCCTGCCCAAGGGACCGGTGGGCTTTTCTCCCATCCTCAATCCCGACCGCGCGCTCAAGCGCCGGAACCTGGTAATCAGCGAGATGGAGTCGGACGGCGAAATCACCCATGCCCAGGCAACGGAGGCGCGCGCGGCGCCGCTCGGCCTGCACATATCGCAGCCTGAGGGCACGGTTGCGCCCTGGTTCCAGGAAGAAGTGCGGCGCGAGCTCGAAAAGCGTTTCGGCACGGACCAAGTGCACGAAGCCGGGCTGCGCGTCGATACCACGCTCGACCTGAATCTGCAGCAAACGGCCAATCGCGCCATTGACGATGGCGTTGCCACTTACGAGCGCAGGCATGGATGGAAGGCACATTTGGAGAACGTGGTCGCGGAAGGGCAGACGCTCGAAGCGTATCGCCATCCCGATTGGGCCATCCAATATGGAACAGGCGACTACGTGCATGCGCTGGTAACGCGCGTGCTGCCGCTTGAGGTTCACGCGCGAATTGGGCCGCCCGGCAGAGAGGGTGACGAAATTGTGCTGCTGCCGGAGGATTGGAAGTGGACCGGCCAGCGCTCCGGCGCCGAGCTGGTGAAGCCGGGCGATGTGATCTACCTGCATTTGACCGGCGCCAGCGAAGGCACGGCAATGCGCGCCACGCTTGAGCAGGATTCAGGCGCGCAGGGCGCATTGATGGCCGTGGACAACACCACCGGCGACGTGCTGGCCATGGTGGGCGGCCGCGACTACCAGCTCTCTGTTTTCAATCGCGCCACGCAGGCCGAGCGGCAGGTGGGCTCAAGCTTCAAGCCTTACGTCTACACGGCGGCGATTGAAGACGGCGTAAAGCCCACCGACATTGTGATGGATACGCCGGTGAGCTTTGGCAGCTACACTCCGCACAACTACGAGAACGACTTCAAAGGTGCGATGACCGTTGCCAATGCCTTTGCCGAATCGCGCAATATTCCCGCGCTCAGGCTGGCTGCGCGCGTGGGCATTCACAACGTAATCGATATGGCCCACAAGTTCGGCGTCACATCGAACATTCCGGCCTATCTGCCGGTGGCGCTGGGCGCGGTTGAAATTACGCTGCAGGAGCAGGTAGCGTCGTACTCTGTGTTTCCCAACGACGGGCTGAGGGTTGCGCCGCGGCTCATTCGCAAGGTGTCGAACGCCGATGGAATTGAGATGTGGAGCGATAATCCCGCCGTGACGCAGGTGATTGACCAGCAAACGGCGCGCACCATGATGACGCTGCTTGAAGGCGTGACCCAGCATGGAACCGGCGCGGCGGCGAAACAGCTCAACCACCCCATCGGCGGCAAAACGGGCACCACCAGCGACTTTACCGACGCATGGTTCATGGGCTTCTCGCCATCGGTTACCTGCGGAGTTTGGGTTGGGTACGACAGCCGCGAATCGCTGGGCAAGAAAGAAACCGGCGCGCAGGCGGCACTGCCCATCTGGCTCACGTTTATGAAGCAGGCGATCATGGGCAAGGACGACGAAAAGTTCCCGGGCGATGGGGATGACACGACGCCGGGGAAGAGTCCTGAAGGCAATCCTGTCAGCAATCCTGGTAGCAATCTTGACCAGGCCTTGCTCACGCCGAAATCAGTACCGCTGCCTATTGCGCCGGCGCGCCCGGCGATAACCACGATTCAGCCGCGAGCTGTGACGCCGGTTCCGTCGCAAGGCGCGCCGGTTGCCAGGAATTCGATTGCAGCGACTGCGGCTCCATCGACAGCTATGAACCGCACGCCGGCCGCGGCCCGGCCACAGCAAAGTGTTGAGCGCAGCGCTCAGGCACTCGCGAGCCCGCAAGCCACGCGCGCACCGCAACTTTCGGCTCAGCCTTACACTGCAGCCCGCGCGCCCCGGTATGCAGTGCCGCCCTATGCTGACCCGCGTTCACCGCAATATGTACGGCAGCCATATTCCGTGCCTCACACACAGCAGTATTCGACGCAGCCTTATGCCGCGCCGCGCGCTCCTCAGCGAGCCGCGGTCGAGACAGACCGGAAGCCGGCGCCAGGGGCGCAGGTCTTTCATTACCTGCCGGCAGGCCGCGGGCCGAAAACGGTGCTCGTAATTCCGCATCCGCCGCGGGTTTCTACGGCTCGGGCCGCTACCCGGCCGCGATCCAAGAAGACAGCCCCATCCGGATCAGAGGGGGCTCTGGTGAAACCCGCCATGCCCACTGCGCATTCCGCAGCGCAGACAAACGGCGCTGTACGACCGGCGCTGAATTGAGGACAGAGCATTTTCACGGTAGCTGTATCCGCGCAGGGGCCAAAGTGGCTGCGGAAAAACTCATTAAGTAGAGTGAGACTCCCGAAAAACCCTCCCGCAGGGGTTGAAACCGCGCCCTTTTTTTACCCTTATCGGCACGACTAAAGTCGTGCCCTGATACAAAACCGTGTGCCGTTGAGTTTTTCCGCAGCCTCTGAAGGCCGCCATTTTTAAAATGCGTTATCGGCGCGGATGAATCCGTGCCCTTTCAAGACATCGGGATCACGCGAGTCTTTCCGCAGCCTGTGGAGACACGGTGCAACGATTTTCGGCGGCCTGAGGGAGATGCAGGTTATAGGCTCGCCCGTTGGAAATACTTCTTCGCCCGCGCAACATCTTTCATGATCTGCGCCTTCAGCACTTCGGGCGACGGGAACTTGCACTCACCGCGGAGGCGCACGAGAAACTCAAGCTCGAGCGGAGTATCTTCACCTAACTCCACCGGCTCGAAATTCAGAATGTGCGTTTCGATGCCAAAGCCCACACCTTCAAACGTAGGACGGTTGCCGACGTTGGTTACTGCTTCAAACGCGCGGCCTGCAACTTTGAGCCGCGTGACGTAAACGCCGATCGCCGGAAGCAGGCCGTTGTATTCGGCGAAGTTCACGGTGGGCACCAGCAGCTTTGATCCAACGCCGCGCCCGCGCGCCTGCGTTGAAAGCACGGCGAATGAACGGCCCAGCATCCAGCGCGCGCGGCGCATGTCGCCTGCGCAAACCAGCGAGCGAATGGCCGAGCTTGAAACCTCAAGCCCGCGCACATGCACCGCCTGGTGCGCGCTCACCTCAAATCCAAATTCGCGGCCAAAGGCGGCAAGTTCTCCAATGTCCGCTGCCGCGCCACGCCCGAAGCGGAAGTTCAGGCCCTCATGAATGCTCTTTGTGTTGAGCGCCGCAACCAGGATCTTCTCAACGAACTCGCGCGGGGCAAGCCCGGCGAGCGCGGCGTCGAAGCGCAACACCACTACCGCGTCCACGCCGGTTTCAGACAGCAGACGCAGCCGCTCGTCAAGCGGAGTAATGAGCTGCGGCGCGCGATCGGGCCGCAGAAACTGTTCCGGGTGAGGTTCAAAGGTGACGGCGACACCGAGCGCGTTTCGCGCCTTTGCATCAGCTACAACCGCCGACAGAATTTCGCGATGGCCCAGGTGCACGCCGTCAAAGTTGCCGATGGCCACCACCGACGGCCCGAACCCGGAGGGGATTTCGTCGAGCGTGCGGAAGATGCGGGTGGAACCCGGTTGCGCGCTCATAGCGTTACGGGCACGCTCAACCCGTCATAAGCCATGCGCACATTTTCAGGCAGCATCCGGTTGGTTTCGTCGTGGCCCAGGTCGTGCGAAATATGCGTGAACCAGGTCTGCCTTGCTCCAATCAGGCGCGACCACTCCAGCGCCTGCTCCACGGTCGCATGGCTGGGGTGCGGCACATGGCGCAGCGCCGAGAGCACCAGCACCTCAACTCCCTCGAGCAGCTTGAGGCTCTGCTCGGGAATCGCGCTCACGTCGGTGAGATACGCGGCATTGCCGAACCGGTAGCCGCTGATTTCCAAATCTCCGTGCATCACCGGAATCCGCATGAAATCCACGCCATGCACGGCGTTGTGCCACGCCACCTGCTTCAACTCAACACGCGCGCGGTTGGGATACGTCGCTTCCGGCGAAAACGTGTAATCGAAGACGCGCTTCAGAATCGCAATCGCATCGGGCGTGGCGTAGAGCGGAATCGGCCCTGTTTTCTTTGCGGCGATAAAGCTGAGCGGGCGCAGGTCGTCCATGCCCAGGATGTGGTCGGCATGTGCATGCGTATAGAAAACCGCGTCGACATGCGCAATACCTGCCCGCAACGCCTGCTCGCGAAAATCGGGCCCCGTATCGACGACGACGATTCGCGATGACTGGGTTTGCTGGTCGGCCCAAGAGATCATCACCGAAGGCCGCAATCGAACGTCGTGCGGATCGGTTGACGTACAAACCGCGCAGGCGCAACCCAGCGTTGGAACTCCCATGGATGTCCCGGTGCCGAGGAATGTGAGGGTGGCTTGCATGTCAATCGAATTGGTCCTAGCTCTAAGCTTTCAGCTATCAGCTTTTACCGGCTCCGCATCGTACCCTTACTATCGAAGATTTATCCGGCTCATGGATTCAGGATTGGCGGACTTGATCCCGAAGACTCGAGCCTGGGGATCCGGTCGTTTGCGACCTGATAGACGACAGTCGCTCAGGAAGCTGAGGGCTGAAAGCTGAAAGCTGCCTTTACGGCTTTGCCGGCGGCGGCGGCGCGGCGCCCTGCACGTTGATCATGCTGGTTAGCTCAAGAAACGCCATGCGCAGCTCAAACAACACCGATTGCAGCACGCGATCTTCCTGGGTGGTCAGGTTGCCCTTCGTTTTTTCAGCCAGAACGCTCAGCATATCGATGGTGGTGCGCGCGCCTACAATGTCAACGCGCGGCCGTTGGCCCTCCTGCGTACCGGCGCCCATCTGGATCATGCCGGAGAGATAAAACTGCTGCACAAGGTGCTCAAAGCCCACCGGGGGCTGCTTGCCCATGCCGGGATTCTGCGCGCGCAAAAGGTCTTCAACGCGCTCAGCGGAAGCCTGGTAGGCGGCATTTTGCTCCCTGCTTTCCTCTGCCGTTGGCGCGGGCGGCATAGCGCCTTCAAATTCCTGCTCCGGCGCAGCTCCGGCCGGCGGCGGCTCAGGCGCTGCCTCTGCACGGCTCTCGTTTACCACCAGCCGGGGACCGGCATTGGGCTCCGGCGGTTCGGGCGCGCGATGGCCCTGCTGTTCCTCTTCTTCGGCCTTCATCTTGCGCCGGTCAATTACTTCAAACTTCGGCTTGTCAGTCATGAATCTATTTTCCCATCTTCGGCGTTCGCGGTGTCTCATCTCCGGCGGTTCGCGCCGCCACTACAGCACCGGATGCGACGCCTGAATGCGCGCAGTTCCCTCGTCCGTGGCCGAGGAGTAATGCAGAATCTCTTCCTTAGCTTCGGCCGTTGCCCGCACCATGGCCAGCGCAAACGCGCGCCGCCCTTTCTCGAGCGGCAGTTCGGCAGCGCTGGTGATGTGCCCGGCTTCTGAACCATCGGCAAGCCTCAATTCGGTTGCCGGCGTGGGCACGGGGCCATCAAGCTCCAGGTGGCGCAGGTGCCGGTGCACGGCGCCGCGCGAGCGAATGCGCTCCACAATCTCCTGGCCCAGGTAGCAACCCTTGTTGAAGTTCAATGCCCGCGACTGCGCAGTCTCCTGCGGCAAATCCCGCTCCATAATATCCACGCCGTAAGCCGGAATCCCCTCGGCGACGCGGAATACCTCAAGCGAAGCGCTCCCGACAGGCGTTGCCCCGGCAGTACGGATGCATGACCAGAACTTGGCCAGCCCCGCGCACGGCACCCAGAATATGAAGTGCGGCGCAAGCACGCCGTACCCGCGTTCCATGGTAAGGTCAAGACCATTCCACCCAATCCGGGCGCTCTTCATGGTATTCGCAAAATATGGCAGCCCCAGCCGCTCCAATACTTCAGCGGTCTGCGGGCCGGTCACTCCAATGGCCGTCTCAGCACCTGCGCCGCAAACCGACTCTTCGCCAAGCGGCACCAGCTCCACATCGTCCATGATGATGAACTGGTTCAAGTGCGCCATCAGTTTCTCGAGCTGTCCCGCTTCAATCTCCAGATCCAGGCCCGACTCCCCGGCAAAGGGAGTGCCGAGCATGGGATCGCCCTTTTTCGCGGCATCCGGATCGGGCGTGCGCCGTTGCGGCGATTGCTCCTCGCCCTCGCGCCACACGGTAAGGTCGCCCTGGATGCGGCCCTGCGCATTCAGCACCAGGTTCCACGCGCCGGTGTTTGGAAACAAGTCGTTGACTGTATTGGTCACCATTCCGCTCAACCAGCGAAAACGGTCGGCGCCGCGAACCTCTACGCGCCGCAGCCAGCCCAGGTCGTGAATGGCTGTTCCGTGGGCCAACGCAGCTAATTCGGCTGCGGGAGCGTCAAACTGTTGTGGGGTGAGGACGCCGCGATGCGGGGCCAGCCCGCGGGGCGTTCCGGCAGACTCCAGCATTGCAGAAAGCGCCGTGGCCTGTATGTTAACGGTAAGGCCGGTTTCTGCCATAAGGGGATCTTTTCCGCAGTCCCCGAGCGAATTTGCCTGCCGATCTTGGCATCGGCTTGGCGTGGGACCGCATCCTGATTATAGCCTTGGACACAGGCAGGGTGAGCGGCCTGAACCTCAGGGTTCAAAGCGCTCACAGGAGAGTGGATGAGCCAAATGGAACGAGTGGCAATACGCCGGACCCGCTGCGGCCTGGCGGGTGCGCTGGCAGTGTGCCTGGCTGTGGGATTCGCAGGGCTGGGCGCGCGCGCAACGGCGTTTGCGCAACAGGGTTCCACTGGTTCGGGTTCTGGCTCGGTTCCTGAATCGGCTCCCGCGGCCGGGCAGGACAAGAGCCCCGCGGCCAAGAGCCCGGAGTCAGGCCAGGCCACGGGCAGTCAGGCCGGCGCGCAAACTGTTACCCACATCACTCCCGATCAAGCCAAACAGCTCTTTGCGCTGGTCGACGAGCTCATGAAGTTCTCTTCCGGCGAAACCGGCCTGCCGATCAAGAGCAGCGTGAAGCGCCAGCTCACCACCCGGGCGGCCGTTGAAGCCTACCTTGAAGAAAAGTTCAGCGACGACCAGAGCGCCAAGCGCCTCGAGCGCGACGAGATCGTGCTCAAGAAATTTGGCCTGCTCGATCGCGATTTCGAGTTGAAGCCATTTCTGCTGGCGCTGCTCAAAGAACAGATCGAGGCGTATTACGACTCCAAAACCAAGACCGTGAACCTGCTTGACTGGGTCGACGTCGACGACCAGAAGATGGTGCTGGCCCATGAGCTTACCCACGCGCTGCAGGACCAGCACAGCGACCTTGATAAGTGGGACGACCAGACGCCGGACGACGTTTCAACCGACGCAGCCGGAGACCAGGATCACCTGGCTCGCGACGAAATGGACACGGCGCGCGATGCCGTGGCCGAGGGCCAGGCGACCGCCGTCATGTTTGATTACATGCTCAAGCCGATGGGTAAGAGCCTGGTGAAGGACCCCGAAATCTCTGAGCGGCTCAAAGACCAGATGTCCACCTCTGAAAACTCGCCGGTCATGGCGCGTGCGCCGCTGCTGCTCTCGGAGTCGATGATCTTTCCTTACCGCGATGGCATGAGCTTTGAGCAGGACGTATGGATGGACCAGGGGCAGACCGCGGCCTTTGCCGGCGCTCTCGACCGCCCGCCAACGTCCACGTGGGAGATCATGAACCCACGCGTTTACGAGCGGAAGCAGATTCCCGCCATTCCCCTGCTGCCCAACTTCCATCCCCTTACCGACAAGCTCTACCAGCCTTACGACATTGGGCAGGTAGGCCAGCTTGACCTGCAAATTCTGGCCCAGCTGTTTGGGGGCGAAGCGGCAGCTTCTGATTTGACGCCCGCCTGGAACGGCGGCATTTACTGGGCGGGACAGTTGCGCAGCGCCACCACTCCGGCCGACCAGGACAGCACCAAATCACTCGGCCTGTTTTATCTATCGGCGTGGAAGAGCGCGGCGTCGGCCAACGGCTTTGCCAAGATGTATGTCGACAACCTGGGCCGCAAATACTCCAACGTCCACGCGGACACCTCTGCAGCTTCTACCGCACCCTCGAATGATGGATCTGAAGAGCAGGTCTTCTCAACCAACGAAGGTCCCGTGGTGATTACGACTCGCGGCAAGCTGGTGTTCGTGGCTGAGAGCTTCCCTCTCGATATGGCACGCAAGCTTGCTTCGCTCATCCTCGACGCGCAGGGCGGAGGCGAAATGCGCATGGTATCGCTGCCGAGCTCGCAGGCTGAACGGGCCGGTTCGCGCGCTGCAGTGCAGCCGGTTTTTGAGCCGGCTGATTTGCGTTCCGGGCGGCCAGCTTTGCAACCGCTTTCCGGCGATCTGGTGCGCTTTATCGACGACTGCGGCGTGACGAAGGTCGAGATTGACGCGGCAAATCACATCGCGCACACGATTTCGGCGCATTAGCAGGCAACCAATTCTGCTTCCCGTGCCACTAAGCCCGGTGGGGAATCCGGCTTCTCTGGGGGAGGGGTTGCGATGAAAACAGCAGGAATCGTTCTTCTGGTGTGCGGGGCTTTGACCGTTTACGGGCAGGATGCGGCGTCGATGGCCGCCATGCAAGCCTCGCAGATGGCGGCACAACAATCGATGCAGGCATCGCAACAGGCTAGCCAGCAGGCCATGCAGGCCAGCCAGCTTGCTGCGCAGAACTCAGGGCCAGTCGTCGGCCTCGCAAGCCGTCCCACATTCTCAGTTGTTCCAGGAAGCGTCACCGCCGGCACCACAGTGCGCCTCAAGTCTTCTTCGCGCCACGCAACCATCTACTACACCACCGATGGCTGGACTCCCACGGTCTTTTCAACGCGCTACGTCGGACCCATCGCCATCGATCAATCGATGCATCTGCAGGCAATCGCAGTGGCGCCCTACTGCGAGCGCAGCCTGATTGCCGTGGCTGACTACTCGGTGCCGGGCGAGACTCCCGCCGCGCCGCAGGCCGCGGTCATTACCAACGGCGTGCTGCACGCCGGCACAGCGCTGCGGCTGGTAACGGGCTCCGATGTGAGCTCGAAAACCGCGCAGGTTGGCGACCAGGTTGTGCTGCGGCTCGATGAAGACCTGAAGGTGGGCGACTCGATCGTAGTGCCCAAAGGCGCCGCGGTCGACGCAACCGTTTCCGCAGTCGACCACTCGGCCCACGCGGGCGCTCCGGGTGACATTACTTTTGAAGTCCACGCCGTAAAGTCGGGCAACCTTACCATTCCGCTCAGCGGCAAAGAGACGCTCGAAGGCGTCGACAAGGTTAACAATGTGCGTCACATGATCTTCATTCCGGTGTTCGGCGCCAGCGCGCTGCTGATTCGCGGAGAAGACGCGGAGATCAAGCCGGGCATGGCGCTCACGGCGTCAGTAGCCGCCGACACGCCGCTGCATCCCTGACATTACATTCGGTTGCCCCATCCATTTCGGTTGCCGCAGCGATCGGAATGGGTGGGAGAGCACGAACCCTTAGGATCCCGCTTCACTCTTTTCTCTTTTCTCTTTTCTCTTTTCTCTTTTTCACTCCTTCACGCCCACGCCGTCGCGTCACCCCACGCGTTATCATGAAACTCCTGAAGCAAGATTCAAGATCAGGGAGAAAACGCGTTGCCGGGTAAGCTCGAACTGCTGTTGGGACCGATGAGAAGCAACAAGACCGCGGAACTGTTGCGCCGCGCCGAGATGCGCCGCCAGTACGCCAAGCAATATGTGATGGTGCTCAAGCCCAGCGACGACACCAAGGGCGGTCCCGGAGTTGTTGAGAGCCGCAACCCCAACGGCCACGGCAAATGCAAGGCCCTCGAATTCCCATCTGCAAATCCGTGGGCGGTGCTCGAGGCCATCGCCGACAAGGAGCAGGAGATCGGCAAGCGCGTGGAATGCATCGCGCTCGATGAAGGCCAGTTCGTCAGCGATCTTTTTCTCTTTACCAAGCACCTGCTCGACAGCAATCACGACGTGCTGGTGGCCGGGCTCGACCTGGATTTTCGCGCCATGCCATTCGGCGAAATGCTCACCCTGAACTGGCTGGTGAACGCTTACGGCGGCAATATTACGGAGTGCATTGCCTATTGCGCATGCGGCCAGCGGGCGCTCTACTCGCAGCGGCTGATTGATGGCAAGCCTGCGCCCTACGACAGTCCGATCAAGGTGCCTGGCGACGCTTATGAGCCGCGCTGCGCAGAACATTTTGTACTGCCGGGAAGGCCGCATTAAAGCAGTGGCCAGTGATCAGGGGTCAGTGGACGGACCCCCGCGCCGTAGGCGCAGCGGTTGTTAGCCCCGCGCTTCAGCGTGGGGAAAGCGAACGCAGCCGGACGATGAGTCCCGTAGGGACGGCGCCCGCGCCCCCTCCATTTCGAATCTCTCTTGCGCAGCCGTGGCCAGCGCCCGCTCCTGGGGAATACAACGGTCAATTCGATAAAAGCCCGCTTCAGCGGGCGAAAGAAGCACATCTTTGCTTTGCATCCAATTACCCCTCCCGCGCGCATACAATTCCCATGCGCGAAACACAACTGACACAACCTGGCTCACGAAACACAACCCAGGAAGACGCCCCACGAAATCGCTACCCCACCCCCCTCCCGCCTAAAAATCGCGATAGGGACGACCAAGGACAGCAACAACTAGTTAATAATCAAAAATATACAAAAACTACCCCTTTACCATTCAGTAAACAAAACTCCCCAATAACGCCTTCTTTTTGCCGTTTTTCGCGTCATTTTGTCCGTTTTTTTGCGCAAAAACCTTGCATTGCAATTAAAGCCAGGGGCATCGGAATGAAGCCGTACAATCCCTCCATGCACAAAAATGGGCACAAATCTGTCGCCGCCTGTTGCACTGTTTCTCTTTCCGCCATTTGCATCTTCGCAGCCTCAATCGCCGCGCAGGACGCGCTGCCGCATGCTTCGCCGGCCGACCGCGCCGCGGCCCTCGCGATCTTCAAGCAACTGGTTGAGACCAACACCACAGACACGCCACAGGGCAGCGTAACCGCCGCAACCGAGCAGATGCGGTTGCGTTTTCTCGATGCCGGATTTCAAGAGAGCGACGTTCAGCTCATCGGACCCGATCCCAGAAAGCTCAACCTCGTCGTCCGCTATCGCGCTGAAGGCACACCCACTGAAAAGCCGGTCCTCTTCCTCTGCCACATGGACGTGGTGCAGGCGCTGCGCTCGGACTGGTCGACCGATCCGTTCAAATTTATTGAGAAGGATGGCTACTGGTACGGCCGCGGCACGCAGGACATGAAAGACTCCGACGCCGTGCTCGCTCAAACCTTCATGCGCCTGCACCGCGAGGGCTACAAGCCGAAGCGCGATCTGATTCTCGCGCTCACCGCCGATGAAGAAGGCGGCAAATTCAACGGTGCGTCGTGGCTGGTGAACACGCATCGCGATCTGGTGGATGCCGCTTACGTCATCAATCCCGATGCCGGCGGCGTGGACCTTGAAAACGGCAAGCCCACTGTGGCCGCGGTTGAAGCCACTGAAAAGGTCTACTCCGACTTTCAGCTCACCACCACCGATCGCGGCGGCCACAGCTCACTGCCCCGGCCCGACAACGCCATTTACGAACTGATGGCCGCGCTCAACAGGCTCTCGACCTACACTTTTCCTTTTGAGCTCAACGCGGTGACGCGCACTTACTTTGCAAATCTGGCCAAGCGCGAGACCGGCCAGACCGCGGACGATATGCGCGCGATTCTTGCCGATCCTCCCGACATGGCCGCCGCAGCCCGCCTGAGCGAGAGCCCCAGCTACAACTCGAACTTTCGCACCACCTGCGTGGCCACGCGGCTGACTGCCGGCCACGCCAACAACGCGTTGCCGCAAATGGCGCAGGCCATCGTGAATTGCCGCATCTTTCCCGGCCACTCGCCCGAGGAGATTCGCCAGCAGCTCATCGGCCTTTTCAACGATCCCAAGCTGAGTGTGAAATATGTCTCCGACGCCGGCGTGGTCTCAGACGTTGCGCCCGATCGCAAGGCAATCACGCCCCCGCCTCCCAGTCCTGAAGTGTTTGAACCGCTCACCAGGATCACCGACGAGATATGGCCGGGAGTGCCGGTGACGCCGCTGATGGAGAACGGCGCCAGCGACTCCATCTACTTTGCCTGGGCCGGGATTCCAAGCTATGGCTACTCGGCCATAGCGCTCGATGTCGACGACGTACGCGCCCACGGCAAAGACGAACGCCTGCCCGAAGACTCGTTCTGGAAGTCGCTGGACTTTTTTTACGCGTTTGCTAAGGCGCTGGGGGGCGAGTGAGATTTTCGCAGGCACCTTTGCCTGGGTGCGGGGCGCATGGATCGCTACTGACGCTCTCCGAGTATCCTGCCAAGAATTGCAGGGGAAATATGGAAACTGGTCCGGCCTAAACGCGCGACGGCGGCGCTCAAGTCGAGCAATCCCTGCTCTCCAGCTTCGCGCAAGACGCCGAGGGTGCCTATGACCAGCAATCCGCGACGTTCCGCTTCCCTCCGCCGTAGTTGCTCGTCGACGATCAACTGAATCGAATCCGGCGAACCGGATAGCTGCTCGGCGAGAGCAATGGCGTCGCGTTCTCCCGCATCGAGTTTTGCCAGCGCGGGATCGGATACGCGAGCAGGCGAAAGTATCTCTAGCTAATCGGGCGGCTGCGAAATCCACGCCTGTACACCTGCGGGCGTACGAATGTTAGTCAACTCCTCATGCACCGAGAGAGGAATAATGACACGCCCATAAAGCCTGGGAAGAATATCAATTTCGCGGATGAGAATCAGATCATTGATGGGCGTCGTGTCGGCAACCACAATCATCAGGCAAGACGCTCATCGGGAGAGGATGGCTGCTGCCGCTGAGACCTCATCTGCAGCGCCGCCTCGCGATCCCGCTCCAAATCGTCCAGGGAATAGTGCAACCAGGCTCCGCGTCCCTTCAGGAATGCATGGACCTCCATGCGGGTCTCAAAGCCCAGGAGTCGCCGGATCTCGGACTCGGAAAGGCGCTCGGTCCTGTATCCCTCGACAGCAAGCGCCTCAAGCGCCGTCCGCGAAATATCCGCGCCTCCTGAAACTATTTGCGCGGCCAACTCATCCGGAATGTCGAGGGTTACCTGCATGGTTTGACGATACCACCGGTTCCAATCTCCCGCTGCTAAACTGGTTACTGCATGATTCTCCCGTTTGTCCGCGAAATTTTTGCGGAACTGGAGCAGACCCCGGGATTCGAACGCGTTCGCAGGCACCTGAGCCTGGGTGCGGGGCGCAGGCGTGTGTCCGGATTGACCGCAACTGCTCGCGCGCTCTACATCCCGCTGATGGCACGGGCAGCCCGCCAGCCGGTGGTCGTCATTGTCGCCGACAATAAAGCCGCAGAGGCTCTCGAACCCCTGCTCAAAGCCGGTTGCGAGCTCACTGGAGCCATCGACCCGGCCCGCGTGGTTCGTCTGCCCGCCCACGACGTGCTGCCTTTTGAAAATCTTTCGCCCCACCCCGACGTGCAGGAGCAGCGCGCCTCGGCTCTATTCAAGCTCTCAACCAACGCTGTCGACATTCTGATCGCTCCGGTTGAATCGGCCGCGCTGCGCCTTTTCGATCGCGATTACTACGCGGGCCTCGCGGTCACGCTGCGCCGCGGCGATGAGATCGACCTGGAAACCCTCACCGCGCACCTGGCCGGCGTGGGCTACACGCAGATGGACCTGGTTGAAATGCCCGGCCAGTTCACGCGGCGCGGCGGCATTCTCGACGTTTACTCGCCCGAAGCCGACCGCCCCGTGCGCATCGAGTTTTTCGGCGACGAAATTGACACCATACGCAAGTTCGACCCGGAAACGCAGCGCTCGCAAAGCGGCCTCGATGAGACTGAGCTGCTGCCACTCACTGAAACTCCCGTCACCGAGCACCTGCTGGCCGCGGTGAATGCGCGCCTGAGCCACCAGCGCATTGAAGGCGAAGATGAAGAGATGGCCGCCGAGGCAGCGGCCGCCGGCGGCGTCAGCGTTTTTCCGGGCTGGGAGTTTTTCTCCGCGGTTGCCGGCGCTCAAAAATCGCTGCTCGCGCTCATCCCCCGCTGCGCACTTTTCGTAGACGAGCCGGCCATGGTGCGCAACCAGATCGATCGCTGGTGGAACAAGGTGGAACAACGCCACGAGCGCTCCGGCGTAGGCTCGCTCATCAGGCCTGAAGATATTTATCTGCGCCCTGAAGTTCTGGTCGCTTCGCTGCAGTCGCACATGGGCCTCGATCTCGATCAGCTTGGCGCCATCGACGTGCTCGACGAGGATGCCACGCTTGGCGAAATCGAGTTGCACACGCGCCCCACGCTGCGTTTTCACGGCTCCATTCCAGCACTCACCGAGCAAATCAAGAACCTGATGCAAACCGAGTCGCGCATCGTGCTGGCCGTTCCGCACCAGGGCGATGTGGAACGCCTCACCACCGTGATGCGCGACTACCAGATTCCCTATCGCCTGGGCAGCCGCGTGGCACATCCCGGCGAGACCATCTATGAAGAAGCCAGCCACATGGCCGGCGACATGCGCGTGCCGGTCATTGTGCGCTCGCCGCTCGCCGCAGGGGTCAGCTTCCCCGACGCAAATCTCATTGTCTTCGGCGCCAACGATCTAAACGACGAGACCGATGTGGCTGCGCGGCCCGTGCCCAAGCGTTCAAAAACCGCAGCATTTGTCTCCGATTTTCGCGACCTCACCATTGGCGATTACGTGGTGCACGTGGAGCACGGCATTGCACAGTACCAGGGCCTGAGAGAGATTGTGCAGGACGGGCTCTCGGTCGAATTCATGATTCTGGAATTTGCCGAGAGCGCCAAGCTCTATGTCCCGCTCACGCGCCTCGACCTCATCCAGAAATACCGCTCCACAGACACCGGCCCGGCGCCGATACTCAACAAGCTCGGCTCGCAGCAATGGACCAAAACCAAGGCCCGCGTGCGCAAGGCCATGCAGGATATGGCCGGCGAGCTACTCAAGCTTTACGCTCAGCGCCACACGGCCGAGGGAACGGCCTTCTCAAAAGACAACGAGTTTCAGCGCGAGTTTGAAGACGCGTTCGACTACACCGAGACCGACGACCAGGTCACGGCCATCCGCGCCATCAAATACGATATGGAGTCGACCACGCCCATGGATCGGCTGCTGTGCGGCGATGTAGGCTACGGCAAAACCGAAGTAGCCATGCGCGCCGCATTCAAGGCTGTGCAGGATGGCAAGCAGGTCGCCGTGCTCACTCCCACCACCGTCCTCAGCTTCCAGCATTTTGAAACCTTCAAGCAGCGCTTCTCTCAGTTCCCCATTCACGTTGAGATGATCTCCCGGTTCCGCACTGCGAAGGAGCAGAAAGACATTGTGGAACGGGTCGAGAACGGCCGCGTCGACATTCTCATTGGCACACACCGGATTTTATCGAAAGACATCAAGTTCCAGGATCTCGGCCTGCTCATCGTCGACGAAGAGCAGCGCTTTGGCGTGCGCCACAAAGAGCGGCTGAAGCAGATGCGGAAAGAGATCGATGTACTGGCCATGAGCGCCACGCCGATTCCGCGCACGCTGCACATGTCACTGGTTGGCCTGCGCGACATGAGCGTGATTGAGACGCCGCCCAAAGATCGCATGGCCATTCAGACCGTGGTAGCCAAATACGACGAAAAGATTGTGCGTTCTGCTGTCGAGGTTGAACTCGAACGCGGCGGCCAGGTGTACTTTGTGCACAATCGAGTGGAATCAATTTACGAGATTGCCGCGCGCATTCAGGAGATGGTGCCGGCGGCTCGCGTTGCAGTGGGCCATGGACAAATGGGCGAGACCGAGCTTGAACGAGTGATGCTGGCCTTCATGCATCACGAGTACGACGTGCTGGTGGCCACCACCATCATTGAGAATGGACTCGACATTCCACTCGCGAATACCATCCTTATCAATCGCGCCGATCGCCACGGCCTGAGCGAGCTCTACCAGTTGCGTGGCCGCGTGGGCCGCTCCAATCGCCGCGCCTATGCGTATCTACTCATTCCGCAGGACGCCGAGCTTACTGAAATTGCACG
>JBEKCW010000053.1:0-25632 GCA_050014675.1 Occallatibacter sp.
CGTGCCAGGTGCAGCTGCGCTGAACAGGATCGGTTCAGCACAGCCAATCACTGCTGAATTCCCTGCCAAAGATCTGGCAATGGATCCTTGTCGGCCTCAGTTTCACCTGCTGCCCAAGGCCAACTGGATGAATGATCCCAATGCGCCTATCTACTGGAAGGGCAACTACCACATGTTCTACCAGTACAATCCTGATGGCGCGTATTGGGGAAACATGCACTGGGGACACGCCGTGAGCCCCGACATGGTTCATTGGCGTCATCTCCCGATCGCACTGGCTCCGACTCCCGGCGGCCCGGATTCTGACGGCTGCTTCACCGGAACCGCAGCGGTTCAGGACGGCCGAGTCGCAATCGTCTACACCGGTGTCAAGGTTGTGCCTCCGGAACAGGCGACGATTATGGGCAGCGCTCCGCCTCTGCGCGAAACGCAGTGCATGGCGGTTTCAGACGACCCCGATCTGCTCACATGGACGAAGGGCTCCGCTCCGATTCTCGCCGCACCTCCCCAGGGGCTTCAGGTGAACGGTTTCCGTGATCCTTCTCCCTGGCGGCGCGGCGAATGGTGGTACATGGTCACCGCTGCCGGTATCCCCAACCAGGGCGGCTGTGTGCTCCTGTACAGATCGAAAGACCTGCGCAGTTGGGAATACATGCACCTGCTCTCAAAAACGGACCGCGATGGCCCTGCGGCCTTCAATCCCTTGTCCCCGTGGGATGTGTGGGAGTGTCCTGAGTTTTTCGACCTGGGCGATTGGCATGTGCTGATCTATTCCACCGGCCGCCGGACCCATTGGCAAAGCGGCAAGCTCGACCTCGAGAAAATGATCTTTCACCCGATGCAGGCCGGCATCATGGATTACGGTTCTTTTTATGCGGCGAAAACTCAGCTGGACAAATCAGGAAATCGCATTCTCTGGGGCTGGATTCAGGAATCGCGCTCGGTTGAAGAATCTAAGACTGCGGGATGGGCGGGAGTGATGTCGCTGCCGCGCTCGCTCACTGTGGCTGGCGACGGACGCCTCAGAACACAAGTTGCGGTCCAGGTGAATCAACTTCGCAGCACCGAACAGCGACTGAAGGTAACGGAGGATGAAGAGAAAAATCAGGCTCAGATCAATTCCATGCGTCTGAACGGATTGTGTGGAGAGGTTCTGTGCACAGTAAGAAGGACCGAAGAGGCGTTCAAACTGGCCCTTAGTGGTTCTTCTCAAAACTCGTCTCCTGTGCTGACGCTGCGATACGATCCGCATCATCCCGCACAGATACTTGTCGATGCCTATCCACTTCCAATTCTGCCGGGCGCGAACAAGAATCTCGACATTCATTTGTATATTGATAATTCCGTCATCGAAGTTTTCATAAACAGCGAGGCCGTCTACACGAAGCGATTCTATGACTCCGACATCAGCGCACAGAGCCTGCAATTGCAATGGACTGGAAGGTCAGCAGACATCTCGAACTTCCAGGTTTGGCAATTGACCCCAATTTCGAATGACCGGCTCACAACCTGAACACAGTCCGGCCACAATTTGACACAAACGACTTTGCATCTGCGCAAACCGCTGATTCTAAATAAGCTTAAGATTGGCGCCGGGAGGGAGGGGGGCGAACCTTAGCCGGAGTTCGAAACACGTAAATTACTGACTCCAGAATCGGCAGAATCGCTCAAATCGCCACAAGCGACATTCTAAGGCACAATTCAGGCACAACGAGGCGGAGTGATCCGCTTGGATTCTCCTGGTTGAGACAGATTGCAATTCTGGAACGATCCATTTCAAGATGGTGTGGAACCAGAGTTCGAGAGCAAGGACGCTGCCATCTGCGCCTACTTATTGCGAAAATACTGGAGTTCCTGTCAGTTCGCCACGAGAAATCTACCCCAAAAGATACCCCAGTTTCGTCATGTCTGCGGGTGGTCTCACGGTTGCCCCCGGATCGATGGACTTGGCGGGTGCCAATTTCTCAAGTGACCGTCAATTGCGATGACTCGCCTGACCGATGTGGCGCCCGCTCGCCTCATTCTCTCCGGAAGACTGGAGCCACGGGAGTTGCTGTTGCCGTGTCTGCCAAAGCTGGGCACAGCGGCGAACTTCCGCATTTGTGAGATCGGCATCGTGCAGATCGCTGTCGAACGAATTGCCGCGAATGACCTCCAATGTAATGGTCCCGGTAGTAAGGGCAATAGTTTCTCCTGGCTCTATGAGCTCGGCCGCGGCGCGGCCGAGCCTGCGTTTCTTCTGTGCAGGCCATCCGAGTTACTGCGGCGCAACCCACCCATTTGAAAGCTCTGCGCGAATCGTAACTGTGCCGACTGCCTCATCTCCAGATCGTCCAGCGACCGTGAATTGCTGCCAGCCGGGCAATACCGTATCCGGCGCAGCAATCCGAACTCGCGTGTAGTAACGGCTGTGCGCATCGACTGTCGCCGGAGCTGTTGGCTCGACCTTCCATCCATCGGGAGCCTGGACCGAGAGGTCGATCTGCACTGGCCGATCGAACGGATTGTCCACGATCAGAGGTATCCAAAAACCGCCTCCAACCTTGACGCTGATTTCCAGCGGAACAACGTTGTTCAAATGTTCCAGGCCGTGAGCCTTCCAGAAGTCATGATAGAAATTCCAAGGATCACCGATGTGCATGGCCGGTGCAGCGAAGTGATCCGGCGTGTATCCAGGCGCTCGCTGGAATGGAATGCCGTCAGGAACCACGCCCGCAAAGACATCGTCAGTGATCGCCGATTGCACCAGCGATTTGCCGAAGATCAACTTCACCCGTTCTCTCGTCAGATCTGCGCCTTCGTCTTTTGCAGAGGCCAGCGTATGATTCCGGATATCCTCTTTGGTTATCGCTCCGCCCTGAGTCTGGTGCTGAGAGAACGCCTCGGCGGCTAACAAGCCGTAGCTCACATGCTGCGAGGGAGATATCTCGCTGGACGAATATTGCGGTCCCTGGCCTTCAAAGATGTCGTGTGTCGGATTGTAGAAGTAATAGAGCTTCTCCGGCTGCCACGGACGCAGTCCTTCAGTCAGGTTCATGTTCTTGTCGGGATTCTCGGCTGGCGATACCTGCGCTGGAAATACAGTCGGATCGCCGGCCGTGTCGAATGCTTCTGTGGCCAGCACACCGGCGGCCTGGTGATCGGAATGGTTCTCTCCTGTCGTAAAGTCGGGCAGGAAGGTCAGAATCACCGAAGGCCGGGTCAGCCGAACGATTCTGATCAGTTCTTCGAGGCACGCACCGTCGCCCCAGCGATCGAGCGAGGTAAGCACATTCTGATTTGGGTTATCGCTTCCGGATAGAAACCACACATTCGTGATGCCCAGACTTGCCACCGCGCTTCGGCCCTCGATCTCGCGGATGTCCCGCATCGCAATCGACTGCTCTGGGCCGACATTGTTATTTGAACCCTCACCGCGCGTCCCATATACCACTGCGACCTTCTTGTGATTGTCGTAAATCTCGCGCGCCAGGTATGCCGACACCATGGTTTCATCGTCTGGATGAGCCACTACGACCAGGATATCGGCCTTAAAACGCGGATCCAGCTGCCGGTTATTCCACAAATATGCATCGGGCCCGGCAGTCTTCTGCGCCAGCGTCGTATTTGTGCAGAGAGTGGGAACTGCCGCAGCGCACAGGACGATTACCATCTTGCCGACAAGAACTGATCTCATCATCTTTCGACCTTTCGATTCATTGGTTGAGAACCTCAAACTTTCGTTCTTTCAAAGGTCATATGTCTGGCACGGCGTTCGCTTCCACAGACCGCCGCAAATGCTCGGCGTATTTTTGCCGTGTCCGCATCGTCTCGTTGTCCGGGTCGCCAACCGGGACGGCAGGGAAGGGATTCCACTCCTCAGTCCATGCAGCCTCCCAGGCATACCCATTTGAGGCGCAGATGGGCGGCTCTCTGATTCGTCAACGAATACAGCACGATAAACATCCGAGTTGCGGATTCGAGCGTCGCAATTAGATCGATCTCCATAGCCGGAAAAACGGCGCACAGAATCGAAGTTCTTCATGGCTTGAACTCAATTGCAGCCTTCACACGATGATATGAAGCAGAACCAGCAGATGCCGCTGGGAAGGTGAGTTCAATTTCGCCGCCGCCGACAGGCTGAGTCGCAACTCCCGTTGAATTCTCGATGGTCCAGGGGGAAACGAGTTGCAGGTGCGATTCCCGGCCCTCCGGAGCGTCGCCTTCAATAGTCAGGCGCATGCCCTCAAGATAAATTCCTATGATACGAAGGCCAGTGCTCGGTTCGCCAAGAATCGGTTCAGGATTTTCCAGGACGATGAAGACGCCGCCTCGCCACTCGAGATGAAATTCGCTCTTTCCACGAGGCACCAGCGCGGAGATTTGGGCTTCGGTTTGCTCTGGATAGTTATGAATGGTGGCGGCGACCGGATGGTTGTTGAAAGAAGCCCCGCGGAGCACCGCCCCTAACGGGAGGTTTGGGTTGAACTGCAATTGGAATGGTGCGCCCGAATTCTCCACCACAAGCGACAGCGATTCACTGTCGCTGTGAATTGCGAGTGAAATGGATGCACCGCCTAGTGAGATGTTGGACAAAGAAAGATCGTGCCAGTGTGCCGGCAGGCGCGGCGCAAAGGTGAGGGCCCGCTTGAGTGAATCGATTTGAAGGCCGAGCAGCCCGTGGATCGTTGAGATGAGGAATCCCGCCGATGACCACGTTTGTTCGGGCACCGATTCGCTTTGCATCCGATAGACGTCTCCGGCGAGCACCTCAGGAAAATGGCCGAGTGAATCAAGCGAAGCTACGGGCGCGAATGACTGCCAGATTGGGAGCGCCGTTGCGGGGCGGTGTTCATCCCAGAATGCGCCAGCGAGGCTCGCCGTCTGCAGCGGCCACACGCTGCCTTTGGCATACGATTGTGGATCGAACCCGGCAGAATCTGCCCCTATTCCGCGCACACCCCAGTCGGTCACAAACGCTGAAGACGCAAGCTGGTCGAGGAGAGCGTCCTGCTGTTCCTTGGTGAATAGATCAAACGTCAACGCCTCCGAAGGACCGCTGCGGCGCTCAAGCATCGGCCTTCCCACTACCGTGTGCCCGCTGATCCAGAATGAACTTGCGTCATCCCAGTAGCGCGAGGGAATTTGAGCGCGCGCCGCCTGAGCAGCGCGCGAAGCCTGGCCGGCAATATCCTCATGGCCGGTGAGCGTTGCAAGCTGCGCAAAGGCCGAGCTCGCTTCAACCCATGAAGTTGAAAGGCCAAGATCGTCAGACATCCGATCCTGCTCGTCACCGCCCTCCTTGCCTTCGGGAATTGAGGGCAAGCCCGTCTTGGGATCGATAACAGTTAGACAGTATCGATAGGCGGCTTCAATTGCGGTCCAGTGATCCCGCACAAAGCTCAGGTCGCCGGTACGAGCCATGTATTGGCCCAATTCGCCCAGGAACTGGAACGTAATGTCTACATGGACAAACATGTAGGGGTACTTGCCGGTCCAATCGATCAATGCGGCGCTCTGGCTGAGTTCGTGCCAGATCATGCCCGTTTTAGGGTCCTGATAGCGGAGGATGAATTCGAGCTCGTCGCGGGCATATTGCGGGGCGCCGGCGCTGAGCGCCGCATCTGCCGCTACCAACCCATCGCCGGCAAAGAACCAATCGTATTGGGGACGCCGCTGCCCGCGCGAAGGACCATATCCCGCAACAGCTCCGCAGCCAAGATCGGTATTGCACACCCATGCCTGATCGAGTGCGAACTGCGACCACGCGAAAGCTTGATTGACGCGTTCGTCCGGTGTTTGAAGATGCGAAATGGTCTGCCGGTATTCGACCAGATGCTGCGATAACTCTGTTTCAAGTTGCCCGGCATCGCGGATGAGCTCCCGATACGCTGATCCGTAATCGGCTGCGTGGGCAGCGTTGAGAACCACAAAGACCTGTGCGAAACCGGAAACCGGGCGCAGCGTGAAACCGATCCCGGCTTCCTTAGAAGCTGGCTCAGTTGAGTTATCCGGTTCGTCGTGTAATGCAATCTGCGGCGAACCTGCAACGGCTGAATATCCGAGCTCGGGCTCCGATAAAACGTATGCCGACAGCTCGTTGTGCCATGCGGTTGCCTGCCCTCCCAATCCCCCAGGCCACATGAGATTAAGTACCGGCGCTGCATGGATGACGATGTCGACCGGATGTGCAGCTTGCACCGTGTAAGTAAGAATCGCAGCTTGGCGATCGAGGGGTACGAAGAGCTTTTCGCGTACGACGAATCCCGGCCCGAGATAGATACGGGTCACCGAATCCGGATGATAGACCACACGGCGCACAATCCTGCGCCCGTCAATGGGTGTGGTTTGGCCCTCGGGAAGAAATGAGACGCGGTAACCGCTGAGAATCTGAAACGGGTAACACCATATCTCCAGATCGCCAGACGCGTAGCCGGCGACCAGCGACCTGCGGCCATGAGCAGCGATGAAACGATGGTCGCCCACATCCAGCGTGCTCAGCTCCTGGCTTGCGGGGCTCTTAAAGGCAGCGGTCTGTTGCGAGAATGTCGATGAGCAGCAAAGCAACGGGAGGAGGAGAACACATGCAACGAGCGGGTTTCGCCACAATGCCGTCATTCCGTCCTTTCAAATCAATCCTGGGTAGTCGATCACGAAACTATCGTGTCTTGAGCTGCGGCGTGCTTTGAGTTTCTGCGTGCGCCGGGTCGCTTCTATTGAAACACGCGAACGCGCAGCGGCTACCAGGAAAACTTGATCGTCCTATTCACGTCTCCCTTAGCAGACGGAAAGGCAATGGTCAGTGTGCCGATACCGTTCTTCAGATCATCGAGAAATGGTCGATGATCTGCAAAAGATACGTGCAGCCGGAGAGCGTGTGGCCGGTGCGATATTCCGCACCCGAGACCCAGCAGGTCAACCTAATACCGGGATTGCAACAAAAAAACAAATCAATCCTCCGATATCCAGCCGTATCGACTTCGGCAGCCGGCATTTCTGCCGTTAATCTGGAATTTGCGCGTGCCGAATCGATGAATGAATTGACGCTCACCACCGGCTCCGATCCGAACGGCCTCGATTTGATCGTGGTTGAGAATCGTTACTTGCGGATCGAAATTCTGCCCGAGGCCGGCGCCAAGATCCGGCAGATTGTTTATAAGCCGCTAGCCGCCGAGATTCTTTGGAACAATGCCGGCGTGCCTGCGGCCAGGCACACGATCGACACCCTCTACGACGACGTCTGGAGCGGCGGCTGGGACGAGCTATTTCCCAACGACGAACCTGGGGCGATTGATGGCAGGCTGTTCCCCGACCACGGGGAACTGTGGACCGGCAAATGGGAAACCCGGCCGTTCAATGATGACGACGCAGTCGGCGTCCACCTGCGAATGACAACGCCAATCAGCAATTTCCTCGTGGAGCGTACCGTGCTGTTACGGCCGCAACGCTCGAACTTCGAAATCCAATACCGGTTCACAAATCAAGGCTCTGAGACCTTTCCGTTCCTTTGGAAGTTGCACCCCGCGTTCGCTGTCTCGGCCATGCACCGCATTGATTTTCCGCCGATGTCTGTGCTGCTCGAACCAGAGTTTCCCGGCACTCTCGGCGATGCTCCGCCGATGTTTCGCTGGCCCCATGCCGTCATGGGCGAAACTACAGTCGATTTGCGCCAGGTTCCCGATATCTCCTCCGGTGCCCTGCACTTCTTCTACGGCACAGGCCTCACGTCAGGATGGTGCGGCATTACCAACCGCGCTAACAGGCTGGGCTGCGCCCTGCGCTTCGATCCGAAGATCTTCTCCTGTTGCTGGCTGTTTGCGAGCCACGGCGGATGGCGCGACCTGAACGTGGCAGTACTCGAACCGGCGACAGGCTATCCGTTCCAGATGCAGTCCATGATCGCCAATGGCCGCGCCCTCCATCTGGCTGCTGGGGAAAGCCTGGAGACATCCGTGCTTTTCTCTGCCCAGGAAGGTATCACCTCCATCGGCGGCGTCGACCGTACAGGGCGCATCCTGCCTGGCGACCAGGACTGAAGCGTGCAAGGAAAAGAAGCTGCGCGCTCCCATCCACCCACCTGGTCCGCCACCGGCTTTTCCGACCCGCGATGAATGAAACTCTGGGTGCCCCATCATAACGGCGCTCTTTACCGTTAGGATGGGAGACCTCAAATCTCAATGTCTCGGCGGTTGGGTCTGCTTCTTATCAGTCCCCCACCGGCCAAGCCGACCCACGGAGGATGAAACTGGGTGCCCCAGGTCCCTCGCACTTGGGGACCTGGGATCTCATTCCCTCAACGCGTCCGGGAGCCTGCGTTACTCCTAAAATCGCCACCACTGCGCCTGCCGCCTGCATCCATGTCAGCCGTTCATGCAGCAGTGCGACCGCCAGGATCACGGTCAACAGCGGAAACAGCGAGATGAGCGAAATGACGATTGAGGCTTTGCCCCCGGACTCCAGCGCCCTGAAGCTGGTCCAGGCCCCGAGGCCATTCAAAGCTCCTCCAGCTATCGAGCACACCACCGCCGGGATTCCCAATCCCCAATGGGGACGCGCTACCACCATCACCGCTGCGGACAATGCCACCATGGCGTAGCAGAACCAAAGAAACGAGCGCTCGCTGGAGATCAGGTTTGTAGAGAGCTTCTGTGTGACCCCGGTGACGCCCCAGAGAACCAGCGCAACCACCGCGAATCCAAGCCAGACCATTGTTCCCATGTGCCCAGTCCCTCCGTTCAAGCGTTCAGCAGATAAATAGCTACGAACGCCAGCCCCAACCCAATCCATTGCAGCCGGCCCAGCCGCTCCTTCAGGAACAGCAGCGCCAACAGCACCGTGACCATGGGGAAGAGCGCCGTCACCGGTGTGACCACGGATGCTTTGCCGCCCTTGACCATAGCCTCAAAGTAGGCCATGTTTCCCACGCCACCCAAAATTCCGGTAAGGAATGCCCAGAACACACCGCGGCTGCGCATGCCGGGCTTTTCGCCCGTAGCGCCCTTCTTGCCGGCCCGGCTCACCTTCCACCCGGCAAATACCAGCAGTGGCGCGATTCCCACCGTGAAGAGCAGCTGGTTCATGTAGGCATCCACTTCGTCGGAGGCAATCTTTGAGACCAGGCCCCACGTTCCCCACATCACGATGGTCACCAGCGACCAGAACAGCCACAGTGGCACGCGCGGCGGTCGCGCTTCTTGCTTCATTGGGATCTCCTCAATCGAGGCTTCGCCGAGGATATCCACCCCATAGCTTCGCAAGCAATGGCCACCTTGGGTTTCCACTCCTGTTTTGCGGTTGATTCTTTCGCTTTGGCGGCGCGCGCCTTCCAACCGCCCGCGCAAGCGTTTTATGATTTCCCGTCAGGCAGGAAATCCTCAATGAAGATCACCGCCATTGAAGCCATCCATTTGCGCGCAGAAGACCCGCTGATCGAGCTGTTCGACGGGTCGTACGATGATTGCGTTCTTGTCGTCCACACCGACTCCGGGATGTCGGGGATCGGCGAAACCGAGTCCATGGCGCCGGCTATCCAGGCCATTGTACGCGGCCCCTCGGCCCATAACCACGCGCGCGCGCTTTCTGCTGTGCTCGCAGGCGCTGACCCGTCGGACCCGGTCGCGCTGTGGCAGCAGATGTTCGAATCCACTGACTATCTGGGACGGCGCGGCCTGACCATGCACGCCATTGGAGGACTCGACCTGGCCCTGTGGGATTTGCGCGGCAAGATCGAAGGCAAACCCATCCACGCGCTGATCGGCGGAGCTAAGCGCGACCGCCTGCCTGCCTATGGAACGATCTACCCGATGGCGAAGACACCGGAAGAAGTTCGCAGACAGGTGGGCGATGGGCAGGCGCGCAACCTTCGCAACTTCAAGTTCGCCGCTGACCCCTGGTGGCTGGACGATATTGCGCAAACCGGCCGGCTGCTTTCCGCTGCCCGCCAGCAGGCCGGCGACCAGGCGCTCCTGATTGTCGACGCTGCACTCAGCTACCGAACCGCGGAAGTGGGTTTGCGGCTTTTCCCAATCTACCGCGATGTCGGCATCTGGTTTCTCGAAGCGCCGCTGCCGCTCGACGATGTGGAGGGACATCTGGAAATGAGCCGCCATGGCGTACCCCTCGGGGTCGGCGACCTTGGCTTGACTCATGTTCGCGAGTTCGTGGAAATGATGGATCACGGCGGCGCCAGTATCTGCCAGCCCGATATCTCGCAGGTGGGCGGCTTCACCGGCATTCTGAAGGTGGCCGCGGCTGCCTATGCCCGCAATAAGCGCGTTATCACGCATGGATACAAAACCAATATCGAGATCGCGGCCAACCTGCACTTCCTGGCGGCGCAGCCAGTGGAGGAGCCCCTGGAGTTCTCGCTAAGCCATTCGCCGCTGCGCTGGCATACGACCAATGAGCACTTCCCCGTGGAAGAAGACGGGGGCGTGCGCGTACCGCAGGCCCCCGGCCTGGGAGTCACGCTCAATCCCGAAACCATCGAGCGCTATCGTTTCGGGCAATAAAAGTCAGTCCACTCGCAGAAGCACTTTTTGAGGCCGGTCCTCCAGCGTAACTTGGTTCGGAGCGGTATATACGAGTGCGCCTATTCCTGCACCTCGAAATTGGGCATGAAAAGCGTCTATCAGGCCCGGCTCAATTCGGCTTCCATCGCGTCTCTCCTTTGCGGTTGGCTGGCATAGGCTCGCGGCGTGCAGTGCATGTATTTTTTGAATACCGAGGCGAAATACGCCGGGTTACAGAAGCCGCAGCGGTCGGCCACCTCGGCAACATGCAGACGTGGATCAAGCAATAGCCGCTTGCCCATCTCCAGGCGCTGCCGGATCAGGTACTCTTCAAGCGTGTGCCCCGTGGTGCGGCTATAAACTCGGCCGAGATGCCCGGCCGAGAGCTTCAAATCTCTCGCCAGATCCTGGATGGTCACTTTTTCGGGTCCCAGTTCCCGCACCAGCCTGTGCGTCTCGATCACAATTCTTTCCTCGCGCTGCGAGAACATCTGCACCAGCTGCAGGCGCAACTCGTCGACATAGCTGCGGAAAGCCTCCGCCATGGCAAATGAGCTTGGCGACCCGACGATGATCTGAACGGCGTGCTCCTTGGCAGCGTTCACCAGCGCGGTGCTGATTCCCGTGGTGGCCAACTCCCGCGCCAGGTGCTCGCAGGCCCAGCTGAGCAGCCCCCGAGCCTGTAGCAGTTGTGACGCGGTAGCCGCAGCCGGAGCCGCAGCCGCCAAAAACTCACGCAATGATCCGGCAATTGCCGTGGAATCGGCGAACTGCAGGGCCTTCAACACACGCGCCAGCGCGTTAGCCGGTTGCCTGTCCGGCTCGGGCAGCTTTTCAAAGCAGTTCACGGTGGAGTGTCCCGATTCGAGGGCCGACCCCGCCTCGTGATAGGCGCGCAGCAACTCCTCAGCATGCTGGTGATAACTACTGATGCCCACCCGCGCCAGCGGAAAGCCCTGCGACCGGGCGATTCGCAGCAGGGTCTGCGCCATCTCCTCAAGCAGCATCCGCTCGTTGCCCGGCGTGCGTGACTTCTGGGCGGTAAAGATGCAGATCTCGCCAGGCGCAACCACCGCGGCCAATGTGTTTGGCCAGGATTGGCATTTGTCTTCGATCAGATGCGCCACGCGTATCAAAGCCATATTTCCGCTAATCGGCTTCGGTAAACCAAAATCGCTGCTCCGTCTCGGGGCGATTGGCGTGTGCGGGTCGAGCGCCTGCTGATCAGGCGCTTCTTCGGTGGCCGCCTGCAGCCTCAGCACCAGCACCCGGTCAGGATAGCGCTGCAACCCCACGCTCCGCGCCAGCGTCCCCAACTGTTCCAGACCCCCCACCGCTCCGTTGGCTCCCTGGCCAGACAGCAGCAACTCAACCAGTTCTCGCCTGTCCAGCGCCAGTTCCCGCTCTCGCATCCGCTGGAATCCGCTCATGATCTCCAGCCGTTTCCAGGCATTGGCCAAATAACGCGCGAATACCTCCATCATGCGTTGCATTTCCGCAAGTTGGGCAGTGGTCACCACGGGCACGCGGTAATAAGCGTCTTCAAGGCGCGCCATATCAATATGGGGCTGCCCCTGCAATGCCTCCTTCACATACTCAAAGCCCTGCGCCGTAGGTGGAACAGCCAGCACCTGGCCGCTGAAGAGCGTCCCGAGATAGCGCTCTTCGCAAATCACGGGCACTGCAATATCGGTGAGGCCAACGTGGCAGGGGTAAATCTGGCCCTTGCCGGTCGCACGGCACCGCTCCTTCGCCGGTTTGTCACTGCGCGCGCAGGTTGACTCTTCGTGCGCGCCAAAGCCGTGCACCAGGTCGCAGAAATGGGTGCTCGGGCTGGGCGAACTCCGTGCCGGTCCATCCGCGCTCACCAGTTGCAACTGCACCAGCGCATCACCGGTATTCACCCGTGGACCCTGGCTTGGATCGAATAGCTCCAGGTCGTCGGCCCACATCAGCTCAACATTGCGGATAGGGCTCGAATCGTTGAGAAGCACGAGGAAATACTCGAACAACTCCAGATCTTTTTTGAATTCCTGCTTGAGGGTTTCACTGAGGTCTACCTTCGGCGTCTTCATTTCAAATCGACTCCAGGCTTGGGGGGTGGTGGCAGTGCAGCCATCTTAAGCTTTGGAACTCCGACTTGACCATCGATAATCCGGCATAAACTATCGTTTTATTGCGCGCATGCCGCAGTCGACCGCCAGGACCGCATGCCCGATCATGGATGGGCCCGAATCGTGAGTCCGCCATCGATCACAAGTTGAGTGCCGGTTACCCAGGCAGCCCGCGGGCTGGCAAGAAATGCCACGGCTTCTGCAACATCCGCTGGTACACCGCGTCTGCCCAGTGGGTGCAGGCCCGCGGTCTGTTGGGCCAGGGCCGCGGGATCGGGCGCGGTTCGAAGCCACTCATCCCACATTGGCGTGTCGATATACCCCGGGCAGACCGCGTTCACGCGAATGCCCCGGCCGGACAGTTCGAGAGCCAGATTCCGCGTTTGCGAAACGAGACCTGCCTTCGAGCAGGCATAGGGAATGGCGTTCGCGAACGCGTGGCTGGCGTGGATCGAGCTGATATTGACGATCGCTCCTCCGCCCGGCGAGAAGAACGGCTCCAGCGCCTGAATCAGCAGCAGTGGAGCGCGCAAATTGATCGCAATCACCCGATCGAAAATCGCCGCGGTCAATTTGGAAAAAGGAATGTCGTATTCGATGCCGGCATTGTTTACCAGCACATCTACCGTAGTGGTCAATGCCGAGATTCGAGTACCGAGTTCCTGAATGGCTGCTGGGTCCTCCAGGTCAGCAACAACACAATGAACCCTGGGCCGGCCGGGCGCGCGCATGGCCTCCGCCGTTACGGCCATCCCTTCCCCATTACAATCCACAAGCACCAATTCTGCGCCGCGGCCATGCAACTCCTCCGCGATCGCCCGCCCGATGCCCCGGGCAGCCCCCGTGACAACCGCAATCAGTCCCGCAAATTCACCATCCATGCCGGGCCGTTCCTGATCCATTCGGCTATCTCCTTATCTCTTCTCTTGCTTTCAATCCAGAAACACAAGCTCTGAGCTCAACGGATCGTGCAGCCCTATGGTCAATCCTGAGTGCATGAGTTCGCTGCCCGTAGCCACACGGTCCGGCGCGCTGCCATCTTCAAAATGGAGGTGGTAACTTTTGCCCTCCTCCAGTCCGGCCAGCACAAACTTGTGCTCCGACTCATCCAAATCGCTGCCGCGAAAGGCAAAGACCACGCCCTTGCCCCGCGCCGGGTCCCAATATTCCATGCCATCCCAGTGCACACCGTCGGGCCGATCGGATATGTGATAAAGCCGCGCGTCGCGAATCAGCGGGCGAAGCTGGCTTTTATACAACGCAAAAGCCTTTCGCGCGGCATTATGCTGCTCCGCGGTCCAGGCAGTTGTGTCGGTCATGATCGTCTCCCAGCCCATCATTCCGCTGCGCAGCATGTAGAGAAAATTCTCCAGCTTCGGCACAGGCCACTTCTCCACATAGCTCTCCAGCATTGCCGCAGGCAGCAGGTGGCTAGCGTCATAGAAGGCGCGACGGTTGGAGAGCGGGTCGTAAGAATCGGTGATGGAGAAGTAATCGCCGTGTGCAGCGGAGCCAAAATCCACCATCCGTCCGCCGTCATTGCAGATTTCAAACAGCAGCCCCGGATGATCGTTGCGCGCTTTCTCGTAGATATCGTAGTAGGCGCGTACGGCGTGATAGCTGACGTCGGTGGAATTGGATGCGGTGACAAAATCGAATCCGCTATCGTGCGTAATCCGCATGGTGCTGCGGTTGGGCGGGGCGTGGGGATGGTCGCCGCGGATGCAGCCCTGGGCCACGAGGTAGCCATCGTGTTCCAACATGTCGAGGTGATAGCCGGTGACGATGCGATTCACCTCTTTGGCGGCGTAGTCGTGCGCGGCGGGAACGCCGATGTCGATGGTCTGCCCTTTGAACTCTTCAGGTTTCCAATCCGGCGGGAGATCGGTCAACATCCAGTCGCGCACTTTGGGATCGCGGACGTTGAGAGCACCGGGCTGTGTATCCAACCCGGCCTGCGTCCAGTCAGTCCAGATTCCGAAACGGAGCCCCTGGCGATGGGCAGCGTCAGCGATAAATGCGAGGCCGTGGGGGAACTTCCCGGGATCGGGGTACCAGTCTCCAACACCGCGAAACCAGCCCGCATCCAGGTGGAACATCTCCAGGCCGAGTTCCTTCGACTCGCCAATCATCTTGAGCGCCAGTTTCTCGTCCACCTGCATCCCGCTGCCCCAGCTGTTGTTGACCATCAGCGGATACTGGGTGTCCTTCCACGTGAGGGGATTGCCGAGCACGGCACGTACCCACGGGCGCAGCTGATTCCCCGCTCCATCCGGGCCACCGTTAAAAGCGCCTAGAAACACCGTCGGCGTTTCAAACGTCTCGCCCGGCTCCAGCCGGGTTTTAAACGGACCAGGCTCCGGGTCAAGTCCGAACACGCTCTTCAGGCTGTCGCCATTCCGCTCCAGCGAAATCCGCGTTCTGCCGCTGAACTCGATCCCCGCGTACCATCCGCTTTGCCGACCTTCCGCGCGATAGACGATCTCGGCAGGAATGATTTCCCGTTTTTCACCGGGCGCGGGATGCGCGTATGTGGTCGACCTGCCCGTCCAGTTGTAGCCTTCGACGACCGAATCCTGGTGCGTTCCCTCGGCTGAAGGAGTATCCGCGCCTTTCTCGACATAGAAGTTGCGCAGCGCACGTGCCGGCGCTGTCCGAAAGTCCAATCCCAGCGAGTCGACCATGGGCAGCCAGACCTGCTCCCCGCTGAGATTCTGGATGGTGATGCGATGTTCGACGGGACCAAAGTCCGCGCGTGCTTGCCACTGCCAGCGCAGACGCAGATGAGGCTGATCGGACTCGTAGACAAACACAACATAGTGCGGGTCTGCGTGGCCGAGTTCCGATTTGAGCTGCCATCTCAGAGGGATCGTGGCGCCGTTGACTACAACACTTGGGGGCAGCGGTTCGTCCGCAGAGTTGCTCCATGGATGATCCGCTGCGCCGGCGATCTTCGCGCCCTCGATCCACTCGAGCCGCGGACCGTTCGGATCGTCGCGCAGATAGATATGGATGCTGGAGTTGGAGACGATCGTGGGCGGAAGCGTGGTGGTAGCCAAGGCCATGCAGCAAAGTGCGCAACAGCCAGCCATGGCCGCGAATTTCGCGCTTCGCATTCCTCCACGATTTAACCAACCCACCATCTTCTTAACACCCGGCACTTTCTCTCCTAAGGTTGAAGGCTGCAGCGGAGCAGGGGCGCATATCGAATGCAGCATATCGAATGCATGTGGTGCGGCCGATTGCAACCCCTGACCTAAAATCGAGGAGGCAGTCTTGCCCGCTCAGTGAACAGAACCACTTTCCCCTGCGGCACTGAACGACGGCGGGGCATTGCCGGGGTTCATGTTGCGTTCGGGCGCAAGAGTAAACTCCACCTTGCGCGCCTGCTTCAAGAGGCTCCAATCGATCCACCAGTTGGAGATTGACTTCTCATCCATCGACAAACTCTTAACGTACAGCCGATCAGGCGCTCCCGGCGCATCAATCTCCACAACGTGATCGCCTAGCTTCAGCGTCGCTTTCGGAAAGCTGGGGCTGTTCACCGTAAAACCTCCGACGGACGATATTTCCGGATACAGGCCAAGATCGGCAAACACCACCCACGATGAGGTTGCGCCCAGGTCGTCGTTTCCCGGCTCGCCGCCTGGCGCCGCTGGAAACATGTCTGTCAGCGTCTTGCGCACTACTTCCTGTGCGCGCCACGGGTGACCGGTCCAGTTATAAATCCATGGATCGCCAAAGCTGGGTTCATTCGCAATAAAAAAGTATGGGCCGCCATTCCAGGTACCGTGCTGGCTGAAGTAATCGTCCAGGCGCGCGTTCGCGGCTTCGGCGCCGCCCATTGCCGCAATCAGGCCGTTCAGATCGTAAGGAATCATCCAGGTATACTGCGCCGCGTTGCCCTCCATGAAACCATCCCACTGCTCCGGCTTGAAGTTTGGCAGAAACTTGCCGTTCAAGCCGCGGGCACGAATGTATTTTGTGTCCCGATCAAACAGCTTGGTCCACAGGCCTGCACGAACCATATAGCGATTGGCAATCTCCGCATCGCCGAGCGACCTGGCAAACTGCGCGATTGAGAAGTCAGCATTTTCATATTCAAGCGTCAACGAGCCCGCCGTATTTTGTCCGTCGTCGGGGACATAGCCTTTGGAAAGATATTCTGCGAGACCGGGGCGCTGCGGACAGAGCCGCACATGCGCCCGAGGGTCATCACCTCCGGCCACCATCGCTTTCAGTGCTGCTCCGGTGTCGAACTCGCGGCCTCCAAATGCGTAGATTCCGGCCAAAATCGCATCGGAGGGATCTCCGGGCATGTCGGCGGCCTCGTCGTTTGCCACGCTCCAAACGGGCAATCCGCCACCCTGCCCGGCATCCGTCAACAGAGACTGCGCTATGTCGCTGCCAACATCTGGAAACAACAAAGTGATTAACTGCACCTGGCTGCGGTAAATATCCCAGCCTGAAATATTCGCATACTGGTTGTGGCCTGCCGATAACCGGTGCACCTTTTCATCGAATCCCAGGTACTCTCCGTTTACGTCGTTGAACACCGTTGGATGCAGCAGCGAATGATACATAGCGGTATAGAAGACCTTGCGCTGCGATTCACTGCCGCCCTCCACAACTGCGTGATCGAGGGCAGTGCCCCAGGCTGCACGCGCATCGCCGCGCACCTTCTCGAAATCCCACCCCGGAATTTCCTTGTCGAGATTCATTGCCGCATTGGCCGCGCTCACATACGAGATTCCCACCTTGACATGCAGCGTCCCGGTGTTCGGCGCAAAGGCCAGGTAACCGCCCGCGCGGGGACCTTTGGCATCGAGCAACCCTTCGCTGACTCGCATCTCGTCAAAGGTGCCCGTCGACTGCGGCTTCTCTTCCGTTTCCAGTGCAAAGTAAACGCGGTAGTAATTGTCGTGGAAACAGAATTCGCCGCCGGCAACGGAGCCGGTAATGCGATTGCCCCGGATTGCGATATCTGCGTCGTGAACATGCGTAAGGTTGCGGCTCAGATCGATCAGCAGAGTATGCGCATCCGCGCCCGGCGGATAGTGTATCCGGGCAATTCCCGAGTGTACGTCTGCCGCGATCTCCACTTCGATTCCGGTATCGAGTTTCACTGAGTAGTAGCCCGGCTGCGCCAACTCATCCGCATGCTTGAATCCCGCGCGATATAGCGTGGACCGAACCGGGGGAGGAACAGTTGGCAACCCAAGTATCGGCATCATCGGAACATCGCCGTACACTCCGCAACCCGGACCGCTGAGGTGTGTCAGACTGAACCCGCGTGTGACCGGATCGTCATACCGGTAGAATCCGCCGTCGACGGGGTCGGGGCCCCAGTAGAGCATACCGAAAGGCCGCGCCGCGCCGGGATGCGTGTTTCCAAAATCGTGCGGCGCCTGCGGACTGGCCTGCGTGCCAATCAACGGATCAACTTGCAAAACCGGATTGTCCTGGGCAAGAGCTGCCGTCGAAAATATAACGACGAAAGCAAACCTTGCCCAGATCAACGAGTGCATTGAGATTCCTCCAGGCGGTGAGGCAGTCACGCTGCAAAAATGTTTCTTAGACGAGCTTGACAAGCCACGCCCTCGGCGCCGGACTTCTGGCGCAGAGGGCGCATTCTGTTGCAGTCGGAGCGGAAAACCGCTCTGCGCAATTCCGACGCGACGGTCTCACCCACCAAGAATCTTCCAACCCGATAAAACCGCCCGCCGGACGCTTCCTCCGGGCTTCGCTCTAGAAGAAGAACCGCGCGCCCGCCTGCATAACGCGCTGGCCGGTCTTGCCATTGATGCCCCCGAATGTCGGTGAGTCCGGATCGGCAATGATGGGGCCGAATACCGGGTGGTTCAAGATGTTCTGAGCCTCAAGCCGCAGTTCAAAGTTTCGCGACCTTGAGTCGTTCAAATAAAACTTCTTCAGAATGCTGGCGTCCGTGTAAAAACCCCCTGGATTACGAAGGTTGCTGAAATAGACGGGTGAATTCGACAGCGAGTAATTCGGTGTCCGCGTGAAGGCGGAAGCATTCAAGACACCGTCTCCGGTGCTGTTAGCCCATGCCCCATTGACCACCAGGGCATCCTCGTAGCTCGCTCCGGATTTCTTGAAATCCTTGTTTGCGAAGCTCCACCGAATCGCGGCACCCGGCGCGGTGCTGCCGCCATCGACTGACGGCACCTGAACCGGCGTGCCCTTGGGGTTCCAAGTTGAAATGCCCGCAACCGCCCATCCGCCCACGACCGCATCCAGCACATGGCCAGACACGCCATCAACCTGGCTCAGGAATTGTCGGCCGCGCCCGAACGGAAGATCGTAGGAGTAATTTACCTTCAGCGTTTGTGGCAGCTCATACGCCGCCACGGCGTAGCCCTCCATCAAGTTATGCGGGTTCTGCAGCAATCCTCCACTCGACGCTCCACCTACGTGGATGTCGGTGCTGTTGACGTCGGTGAGCGTCTTGCGGATCGCATACGACGCCAGCAGTTCCAGTCCTTTGAAGTTGCGCGACTGAATCTGGAAGTTCAAATAATTCGAGAACGACTTACCCCAGCTGGCCTGCCCCACATTGGTCGAGTTGGTTCCGGCATATTGCGGGGACAACGCCAGCAACTGATTCAGCGGAACCGTTGGCTCGGCAGAGAAGTTAGCCGACTGTCCGTAGAAAGGGTTGGGCACGGGGTCAGTTAAATGAGAACCTAACTGGTAATAATTGACCGGCGTATTGTTTAAGCCATAGCCGTACTCTGTATTGATCAGCAGGTGAATTCCGCGAATCCCCTGGTATTCAGCCGTGACCGCCCAGTCGTTGCCTAGCTGCCGCTGGATGCTTGCGCTCCACATGTAATCGGTGGGCGTGTCGTAATGGCTCAATTGGGTTCCCGCACTCTCCAGGTTTCCGCTGGCCCCAAACGAATCGTAAAAATAGGTCGTATTGTTGGATATGGGCGGCACCCATCCCAGGTTGCCTCCTTGCGACAATGCAGGGAACGACCGCAATCCATGATCGTCGCCCAACTCGCTTATCCAGTGCATTCCATCGGTTGTATCGATTTGGTTGAAGGTGTTTGTGTCGTAGTAGAAACTTAGCCAGTCCGTCGATAGTCCATTCAACCCCTGGTCAACCGTACCGGCGCTCAGGTGAAGCACAGTCTTATCGTTGTACGCCCAAGTCACTCCCAGGCGCGGCTGCAGATTCACCATATTTGTGCTGTAAAGGTTCTTTTGCGGATACTCCTTTGTGTCGAGCAGCGCCACGCGGCCCGTTGCGCCCTGCGAGAGCCATGCTGGCTGTGGCATGCCGGCCAACTCCGGCTCCGCGGCTGTCACCGAATTCCAATTCCAGCCGGAATTGGGCGTCAGCACATTCTTGGCTTTCATATCGTAGATCAGGCCGCCCTGCGGATGCCTGCCCTGGCGCGCTCCATCGTGATCCCAGCGCACACCGATCTGCACGGTCAGCTTCGTGTTCACCTTCCAGTCGTCCATGACGTAGGCCGCCTGGTTCCATCCAAACGGTGTAATATCCCAGTTGCCCCAGGAGTAAAAGTTCGACGAACCCATCATCAATTCGGCCAACTGATCTCCGCTCAACCCATCGTTCTGGTTCCAGTATTGGTTTGAACCGCCGCCGGCATTCAAGTTGATGACGCCGGTACCGTCGCCGCCCTGCTCCGTAAACCGAATGAAGTACTGTTCATAGCCGGCCTTCAGCGTATGCCTGCCAAACAGCCTCATCAGCGAGATCGTTCCATTGTCTGTCTGTGTAATGAAGGAGTCGTACTGGTCGCCTCCAACGTGCGTATAGCCGGGGTCACCTCCCAGATTCGCTACCGGGGCGATTTCGTTCGTCGTCTTTTCGGTGTTCGACTCCAGAAGCGGATCGAATCCCCACGTCGACGTGTTGATAGCCGGATCGGGTAAAGATCCATCTCCTGAAACGCCCGTACTCACTAGAGACGACACGCCCACACCCAAATGCGCGTTGATTACCGTGCGCGGCCCTGGAGTCCAGGTGTAAAGAAATGCGCCGAGCCAATCTTCGTCGGTGGTCAGAGAGGTTGCGCCATGCTTGAATGGCGGAGGGACGCTCGAGGTAATCATCGAGCGGCTGACAGTGCCCATTACGTGGTGATTTGCCCTGATCGCGTCGTCGATCCGGAAGAAGTACTTGTCGATCGGGGTGCGAAGCTGAATCTGGTCGTACCGATTGTTCAAATGGTCATTATTGGCAGCTGGGGCATGGTTGGGCGACGGCCACAGCGCCATGTAGTGAGCAAATAGCTTGCTTTGGCCCGATACCTGGCAAGTCAAATTCGTGCCGCAGTTAACCGTCGTACCGTAGTTGACGGGGATAGTATTGTTGGGAAACTGCGGGCGAACCCAGCACGGCGCCGTGCCTGTTGGGGTGTTCGCGCAGTCGGCTGCACTGTTGTCCATGGTTCCATTAAACGGGTCGTAGATATTGGCAAGCACCGGCGCGCCATTGTTGTAGTTGATTACCGTCTGCGAAAAGTTGCCTTGTTGATTCAGCAATGTTGGAATACTGCTCACCACAATCTGACCTTGCGTAAATCGCTGTCCTTCCCACGCCCCGTAAAAGAAGGTGTGGTCGGTGCCGTTATACAAATGCGGAATCCGCACCGGGCCGCCACCGGCAAACCCATAGTTCTTTTGCTGGAAGTCCTGCCGCGGGTTGCCCAGCGAGTTGTCCGTCCAGTCGTTGCTGTTCAGGTTCTCGTTGCGCAGGTAAAGGAAGGCGCGGCCGTGGTAAGTGTCGGTTCCGCTCTGCGTCTGCATGGAGATGATGCCACCCGCGTAGCGGCCTTGATCCGCTGTCAACACGCCGCTCTCCACGCGAAACTCGCTCACCGAATCCGGCGTTGGAATCGCGCGATTCGTGTTGTTGAATTCCGCTTCCTGCACAGGATTGCCGTCCACGCTGATATTGGTGCCGTTCACCTGCCCGCCGGACACCGAGTAGCTGTTGCCGGTATTAGCGATCAGATAGGCCGCGTTGCCCTCGGAAAGGCTTTGAAGATTGTCAACCTGGGGCCCCGAACCCTGAACCGACGGGACCGTCGCGGTCAGATCCAGAGCGTTGCGATTCAGCTGCGGCAACTCGGTGATCATTTTGTTGTCGAGCACATCCGAGCTACTGGCTTCATCGGACGAGATCAGCGTCTGCCCGCCGCTCACAGTGACTGAAGTTTCCACTGCGCCCGGCTTCAGGACAAAGTTCTGAGCCAGGTGATCGCCCGTGCCCAATACCAGCCCGGAACGTTTGATTTCGCCGAATCCCTGCGCGGTAACCCTGATCGTGTAGGGCCCGGGCAGCAACTCAGGCAAATTGTAGATGCCCGCGTTATCAGAAACGGCTGCGTAAGGAACATTCGTAGCCACGTTCACGGCTGTGATCTGAGCCCCGCCGATCGCCGCGCCGGAGCTGTCGGTAACCTGCCCGCTCAGTTGCGCATTTGAACTCTGCGCTTGCAATGATGAACTCGGCCCCATGAACACCATCAAAACCGTCATGGTCAGGAACGACCCCAACCGCAGGGCGGCTATTTTCGATCTTGAACTCATAGCTCTCTGTGCCTCCAGACGTGGCAGCAGGGACAGTTGATTCTGTGAGGCCCCGGTCCAGTCTAGCCACCATTGATATTCCTTCAGTGAATCCGCCGTCTATTCGCATTGGCGATATTTCTTGTGTTTTAAGGATTTTCATCTGGAATTGCGAAATTCGATTTTCAAGCCACAGGCTCTGCGATCTCGAGGCGCTGATCGGCGGCGACCTCGCCGAGGGACTGTACGGCGCCTGAAGGCCAGCGGATCTCAACGACGGCGCGGGTCGCCTGGGCAATGCCGAAATGGACCGTAAGATCACTGGATGAGGCGTAGCCCACACTCGAAGAGACGGTGCGGAGCTGGCGGCGTCCGGCGGCGATACAGCGGACCTCAGCGCCGATTGCTGAGCGGTTGCTGCGACTGCCGGTGAGCCTGAGTTGGAGCCAGTGGCGGATCGGGTTGTCAATCGGGGTTCGGTTCCACCAAAGTTCAATAGGCGCATTCAAGGCCGTTACCGCCGCATCAATGCGCCCATCCCGATCGAAGTCGGCAAAGACCGCGCCGCGATGCAAAGCCGGCTGCGCAAAATCGGCTCCCACAACCGTCGAAACATCTTCGAATAGTCCGCCCGGTTTCTCTTTACCCTTGTTGCGAAAAATCCGATTTGGCTGCGCATCCTGCGTATCCAGCCCGCCGCCGGCCACAAACAAATCCAACCACCCGTCGTTGTCCAGATCCACGAGCCCGCATCCCCACCCGCTCCACAGGCGGCTCAGATTCAGCAAGCCCGTCTGCGCGCTCCCGTCTTCGAACTGCCCGTTTCCCTGGTTCAGAAAAACCTCGTACGTTTCGTTCTTCAACCCGGTCATCACGATGTCGAATCGCCCATCTCCATCGATGTCTCCAAAGTCCGCGCCCATCCCGGAGATATTTCGCCCGTCGCCATTGAAGGCCACACCGGCTTCCATCCCAATCTCTTCGAATCCCTTGCCTCGATTCCGCAGCAGCAGGTTGCGCGCGTTGTCGTTGGCTACAAAGATTCCCGGCCGCCCATCTCCGGCAAAGTCGGCCATTGCCAGCCCCATCCCTTTTCCCAACAGGTCCGGCAAACCGTCCTTGCGCGTGACTTCAGTAAATGTGCCGTCTCCATTGTTGTGATAAAGCTGCATTGGCTCAGCGTGATATTTGTCGGGATGGCAATACGCGCGCATATCTGCCCGCAACCCTCCGCAAACTGGATCGATCCCGGGCGCCCAATCACAGTAATTCGAAACAAACAGATCCAGGCGCCCATCGTTGTCGTAGTCGATCCAGCACGCCGCCACGCTCCACACCGGCCTGCCCAGCAATCCCGGTCCGGCCAGTCCCGACTCTCGCGTCACATCGCTGAAGGTTCCGTCGCCGTTATTGCGATACAGATAGTTTCCATGAACTCCAGCAACAAACAAGTCCTCGTGCCCGTCGTTGTTGTAGTCGCCCACCGCAACGCCCATCGAATAGCCCTCGCCCTGCAATCCGGCTTTGGCCGTGACGTCGCTGAAGGTCCCATCGCGGTTATTCCTGTAGAGCCGATTCGAATACTCTGGATCACTCTTGGCAAGCTCGGGCAGAGTAGCGCCATTGGTGCAGAACAAGTCTGGCCAGCCATCCCCATCAAAGTCGATAACTCCCAACCCGCCTGGCAGCGTTTCCACTTGGTACTTGTGTCCCGTCGCTCCATTGCGCAATTGAAAATCCAACCCCGCCGCTCGAGCGCCATTGACCATGCGAATCGGGGACTCTGCGCCGGCAGCCGGCGCGGCGCCTGCCCAACTGCTTGTCAAAGCCGCGGCGGCCAGCGCACTCATGTCGCGCAATGCGCGCCGTCTACTGATTCGCATCGGATCTCCCGTGCAAACCGCTCACTTGCTGGGCCTGGAATGCGTCCGACAACCGCCGCGCCTCTGCCTCAGCCTTCATCGCTTCCGCCTCGCGTCCCACCTTGCGTAGCGACCTGCCCAGCAGCGCGTGCAGCGCTCCCTTCTCATCCGGATAGCCTGCAGCCAGCGCCGGGCCCAGCAATCTGACAGCTTGGTTGTCATCGCCCGTCTGCGCAAGAGCCTTCGCAAGCTCTACCTGCACGGTGCGATCCCCGGGCGATTGTTGGGCCAGTTGTCTCAGCAGCGGAAGAGCATCATCGTAGTCCCGGTTGTTCATTGCCAGCGATGCCAGGGTGCGAATCGCCTCGCTCTGATGCGGATCAATGGCCAGCGCAGACCGCGCAGAAGCCTGCGCGCCATCTGAATCGCCTGCGGTCAACTGTGCCTCCGCGAGCCGTTCCAGGAGTGCTGGATCGTTGCCCCTTAACGCCAATGCCGCCAGGTACTCCCGCTCCGCTCCGGTTGCATCGCCTTTCAACCGGAGCAGCACGTCTCCGCGCAGCCTATGCGCAGCGGATAAATCCTCCACGGCATTTTGCATTTGGTCTGCGACTTTCCCCGCCTCCTCGGCATAGCAAACAGAAAGCTTGTATTCGTTCTCCACTTCCAGATTGGCTCTATTGGGGCCCGGCGGCGGATCGGATATTCTTCGTTCCAGCGCCGGGATTGACCCTTCACACTTCAGACTCATTGCCGATGCGGACCCGGCATCCGCCAATCGGCGAGCGGCCGCCGTGCCGGCTTCCGTCGCCCGCATGCTTTCGCCAAGCGCGCGGAACCGGACCAGGGCAAATCCGGCCCAGGCCTCAAGAGAATCTTCGGAACGATGCCCACGTTCCATCGCCCGCTGATACGCTTCTGCGGCCTGTGCGAAGTGACCGAGCGTCGCTTCGGCTTCGCCGAGGTAGTCTTCAGGCAACTCTTCGCCCGGCCGGGAGCTCGCGGCCAATCTCAGATGAGACACAGACTCTGCCCCTTTGCCGGTTCGCAACAGGTCGATGCCCAACAGCAGATTCACAAAGTAGTCTTCAGGCTGAATCCTGCGCGCGTCTTCGAGAACGGGAATTGCCTCGGCAAAGCGGGCCTCTTTATGGAGTTCAAATCCCCGCTGTAGCAGGGACGAAAACCTGTCTCCGTCAGACGGCTGCGCCCAGGCCTCGATGCCCATCCACAAAATGAGTATCGTAGTCATCCATAACCACAATCCGACTCGGTTTCGCCTTTTCGCCACAAAGTTACCATAGTGGCTGAGCGCTCTCGTCTGCAAATGACTGGCGTGTTCTCAGCCGCTTGCGGTTAAGCGCCCAAGCCAAATGAATAGCAAATCTAATCGAGGCTTGAAATGAAACCTGGAGGTGGCGTGACGATAGGAGCCACATGGGAATAGCTCGGCACCGGCTGCAATCGTCTGCTCGGCTTTCCCATCGCCAGCCGCAATGGCCAGGCCGGCGAAGTTGATTTCGGCGATCGCGCAACAGAATGCTGCCAACGTTCCAGAGAACCTCGGAGATTAAAGATACTTTGGATCTAGTC
>JBEKCW010000054.1:0-20457 GCA_050014675.1 Occallatibacter sp.
TCACGCCAGGCACGCGGGGCAAGAATTTGCGAAGGGATGGAGGGTGTGGCGATCGAGGGGGATGGGTTTGAAGGCCAAATCGGGTAAGCGTTTACTCGTTGAACACGCCCGCACGACAGGAGCAGTTTTGCCGATGGACCGGACCGAGAATCTGACCACCGGAACGTACTGCGGGGGGAGACAGGTTAAAACTCGATGCAATCTGCCACCTGCATCAGGTTGGCGCCGAATCGCAAACGGCGCACAGAAAATGGTGGTGGCAAGAAACAAGCTCCGCGGGAGAAAACCCGGTCGGAAGCTTTACGATTGGAGGCAATTTGCAAATGCTAAAGCTAGGAAATAAGAGGCGCGCATTCCGCATGTCGCTGCGATTGTCACTGGCACAGACATGTTTGTGGATGATGTTGCTCGGCCTGGTTGTGGGTATCCCCACAACGGCATTGGCCCAGCTGGATACGGGAGCCATTGCGGGAAGCGTACTGGACCCGGCCGGCAAATCCATACCGGGCGCAAAAATCACGCTCAAGGGAGTGGACACGGGAACCCTCTACTCGACCGTAAGCGCGGCAAGCGGCTACTACAGCCTGCCCGCCGTGCGCCCGGGGAAGTACGAAGTTACGGTGACGGACCCGGGCTTTAAGACCGTGGTCGATGACAGTGTGGTGATCGCGGTTGGAACAACTACGGCCTTCAATGTGAACCTTGCCGTTGGCGAGGCCAATGTAACGGTGAACGTGGTCGCCGGTGATTCAGGGCTTGAAACCGAGTCCTCTGAAATCGACGTCGATATCTCTCCCGAACAGGTGGATCAACTTCCCCTGTCGGTTGCCGGCTTCCGTTCGCCGGAAGCTCTTGAATATCTGGCTCCGGGCGTCGCCGGATTTGGCCAGTCATCGGATGGCACCGACACGATCAAGGTTGCCGGCGGCCAGGAGATGGGCACCGACTTCCTGCTTGACGGCATCACCACCAACCGCGAGGAAAACGGCTCGGGTAGTTTTGGAATCGTCAATCCATCGATGGATGCGGTTTATGAATTTCACATCAGTATTGCAAACGTTCCCATATCGGAAGGCCGCACCACTGGCGGCTTAGCCAACTTCAACACCAGGGGCGGCACCAATAGCTATCACGGCGCGGGGTACATGTTCTACAAGAATGCCGCGTTCGATGCGCTGGATTGGTTTCAGAAAGGAAGAGCTTTTCAAGCGACCGGCGCGACGCGTGCGGAAGAGCTTGCGAAGCCGGCCGATACCAAGGAAGACTATGGAGCCAATGCGGGCGGGCCGATTCTGATTCCCCACCTCTACAACGGCCATAACAAGAGCTTTTTCTTTTTCAACTTTGAACAGTGGCATCAGGCCTACGGCGGTCCAATCGAAAGTTTGTTGCCGACACCGGCCGAGTTGGGCAGCGATGGACAGTACTACGACTTCTCGTCTCTGCTCGGCTCGACTCCGCTGGGCACTTCTCCCTGCGGCGAGACCGTGTATCCGGGCGAAATCATGGATCCGCAATATGACAATACATCGGTCCCCTGCCGCTATGCCGGCTTTGGCCAGACTGTGACCGGCGGCCCAGGCGCCTATGTCGTAACCGGCGCTCCTACCAACAAGATTCCGATCGGCCGCCAAAGCAGCATCGCAAATTTGCTTGTCTCGAAATACCTGATGCCTCTGGCTCAGCAGGAAGTTCCAGGCAGCAGCACCTACAACTACGTGTACAACGGTCCGGGTTCCAGGGGTGCGGTTGACAATACGGCCTATAGCTTGCGTGTCGATCAAAACCTTGGCGAGAACCACAAGGTCTGGGCATTTTTGCAATTTCGCGAGAATACCGACACGGGCGGCAACTCGAACTTGCCATTACCGATCCAGACCTGCTGCGGAACAGTCGATCAAAGAGGCTCTTATCTGCGCGCGGGCTGGGACTGGACGCTGAGTCCGAATCTGGTCAATGTGCTCACGGTGGGCGGCAATCGCTCTAACAACATCAACAAAGCCAAGGCTTCGAAGACGGGTACCGACTGGGACTCGACCTTTGGCATTGCCAACGGATTCAGCGATGACTTTCCTGTCTTCCAGTTCATAGGCAACACCTTTGGGGGCATTGGCCAACAGGAAGACTCGACCGACGTGGACAACACGGTTGCGCTGAATGACGTACTTCACTGGCAGAGGGGCGCTCACAACTTCACCTTAGGCGGCGAAGGGCAGTATCACCAGTACTCCTGGGTGAGTTCGATCGGCGGCACATGCAGCGGGAACGCCGGGTGCTTTCAGTTCTGGGACAACCAGACCGCTTCAGACGAAGACTACTGGGGACAGGACGGCAATTCGTTGGCCGCGTTCCTGATCGGCGAGACCGGCCTGGCCACTAACCTCGCCGACCTTCATGCGCCACGCTGGATCTCGCATTACGGCGCGCTTTTTGCGGGTGATAACTGGAAGGCAAGTCCGCACCTGAACATCAACTTTGGCGTCCGCTGGAGCTATGAAACGCCTCGCCACGAAGCCGACGGCGATACGTCGATCTGGGATCCGAACAAGATCGATGAGGCAACCGATGCCGGAACCTATCCTCAGGCTAAGGGCGCGCTGGTGTTTGCAGGCAAAGGCGCCGGACGGAACGGGAGCGTGAACGAAACCTGGGGCTCGGTCTACAGGAAGGACTTTGCGCCGCGCGTAGGATTTGCGTGGCAACCGCCCATGTTTAACGGCAAGGCTGTGCTGCGCGGCAGCGCCGGCATGTACTATGGCCCGCTGGTCTACGCCGACTACGGCCAGGGCACGGCGCAGGGATTCACGGTGCAGGGCAGCCTCTTCACCAACGATCCCCTGGACGGCGTGCCGCTCGACAGCGGCTTGCAGGCGATGCCGACCACTCCCAACCTCAATCCCAACCAGCTCGATGGCACCAGCATCAGCGCCGATTATGTCGCGCCGACCAACGGGCGGCCAGGCATGGTCGAAAACTGGGGACTGGAAGCGCAGTATGAGCTTAGCCCCCACACCACTCTCATCGTTGGCTACATGGGCAATCACGCTGATAAGGACATGGCTCTGGGCGATTGGCTCAACTGGTGGGCGGCCGCTCCCGGACCTCTCGGCTGGTCAGGTCCGCCGATGGAGCCGTATGCCAACTTTACCTGCCAGGCTGGCCCACCCACCTGTACCTGGGCATGGGGCGTCAGCGAAGCACAGGCTCTGCGTCCCTTCCCGCAGATTGAGTACATTAACATGGACAGCTATCTGCAGAACCTGGGACAGTCCACCTATGAAGCGCTTGAAGCAAGGCTTGACAAGCGATTCAGCAATGGCCTGAGCATCCTGGCTTCATACACTTTCTCCAAGACCTTGACCGACGCCGATGTGGTTCAGCCCTACTGGAGCACACTGCAGAATGGTGGCGCGGTGCAGGACCCCGAAAACCTGCGGGCCGAAAAGTGCGTGAGCAGCGAAGATACACCCAACAACCTCGCGGTGAGCTATATCTACGAATTGCCTGTTGGCAAGGGCAGGAAGTTACTCTCCCATGCATCGCGCCCGGTAAATATGCTGGTCGCGAATTGGAACTATAGTGGAATTCTTCACTACGAGAGCGGTCAGCCTATGAGTATCTACGGCGCGACCGGCATTCCGGGTAAAAACTCGAGCGTTCGTTTCGATCGAGTTGCCGGACAGCCTGTCAAGAACTCTACGTTCAAGAATCCTCTTGACTTCGACTCAACGTCGTACGCATCGGCTTGCAATACCGGTTATTTCAATTGCAATGCCTTCTACGATCCAAACCTGTTTGCCAATCGCGACCCCAACGGAGTGGGAGCATCGGGCGAAGGCAATCCATGGCAGTTCGGCACCATGCCACGCAACTCGGCGGATATTCGCTGGATTCCGTGGAAGAGCGAGGATATGGGGCTGGTGAAGACCTTCCCGGTGCGGGAAGGGATGGACGTTCAATTCAACGCCGATATGTTCAATGTGTTCAACCGTCACTACTGGGATCGCCCGAATTCGGGCATGGGAGTGGGCGGATTGGCTGATGGACAAATCGGCGGGGATATGGCGGGGGGAAGAACCTCGCAATTCCGATTGAGGGTCAACTTCTAACTGCCTCTTTCCAGATGGGTCGTTTCACAAACTCAAACTCTGACCGGCGCGGCGATCCGCAATGATCGCTGCGCCGCGATTTCCCGGCGCCCTCTGTGCTGGAGAAGCATTCGATCAGGGATTGATCAGAGGGAAGGAATCTCGAAAATGATCTCTCGTTTTGCGCCAGCGGCGATGTTGGTTGTCACCTTGATTACGCTGGCAGCTTCAGGATGCGGAGGCGGCTCCGGATCATCTGGCGGAGGTGGAACCTGCGTCACCAGCTGCGGGGAGACCTACGACATGGGCACGCAGACCACAGTGGGCGATACCGACCAATTCACATTGACCAATTCCGCCAGCAGCATGGTGCTGGGTATCTCCGCCCAAAGCCAGGTGGCTGGAACCGACGTGGTGCAGGAGTCTTCCACTACTTCTACGGCAGATATCGACTGGCATTTCATCCCCATGGGCAGCAGCCAATACAACGTTGAAAACATGCTCACTCACCAGGTGATGGGAATAAGCAACGCGTCAATCTCTGCCGGCGCGCAGGTTCTCGATTACGCCGACAACGGAACCAACGATCATCTCTGGGAGTTTTATCTGCTCAGCGACGGCAATTATTTGATCCGCAACGTGAACAGCGGCTTGTATCTCGAAGATGCAAACTCGGGAACCACTTCATCCGCCACCATCGATCAAAGCGCGCGTGCTGCGACTGGCCCGGGATGCACATGCCAGGAGTGGGCTGTGACTTCGACAGGCAACGCAGCATACCTGGCGCCAATGAGCGTATCCGGAACCGGCATCTACGTGCACGACCCATTCATGTTGCAGGACCCCGTAACGCACATCTATTGGTTATATGGAACTCACCAGACGATTGCCTACTCAACAGACTTGAGCACCTTTACTTACACGACGCTATCAACGCCGAACGGCGCATGCACGCAGACTGAAGGCGGCTTTTGGATTACGGACGACAATCACTGCCCGATTATTGGGCCCGATTTTGCGTCGTGGATCGGCCTGCAAACACCACCCTCTGACAACAACGGCGAGAACACAGACGTGTGGGCGCCAGACGTGCTCTACGCCAACGGAACTTACTATCAGTACTACGCAATTCCCTACGAGCCTTCTACCGGTGCTGAGGCAGTGATCGGCCTGGCCACAAGTTCCACTGCATATGGTCCGTGGACTGATATGGGTTACGTCGTCACTTCCTGGACCAATACCACCAGCCCCGTTCCTTCTCCCAATCCATGGGGATTCACCGCCGGCACAACCTGGAATGCGATCGACCCTTCGCCATTCATCGACGCCTCAGGCAATTGGTGGCTGGTTTATGGTTCATGGTCCGACGGCATTCGGGTGCTGCAATTGCAGGACCCGTCGATTGCAACTTCGAGCGCGACGATCGGCTTCCCGGTTTCGAGCGATACAAGCACCTGGACCAAGGTTGCGTATCGTGGCGCCGGAGAAGAAGGTCCCTTCATTTATCCGTACGTCTTCAATGGGACTCAGTACTACTACTACTTTGCGCCCACCGACGTCTGCTGCGAGGGAACGGCCAGCACGTATCGAGAAATTGTTGGCCGCTCAACATCGCCCAACGGTCCGTTCGTAGATCGCGGCGGCATCGACCTGACTGCAGGCGGCGGGACGATTCTGATCAGCGCGCACGCCAACATCGATGGGCCGGGAGGCGCCAGCATCTTGACCGACACGGGCAGCGACGGTTCAACATCGCTGCCCACCATCGTCTACCACTACTACGACGGCAACAACAATGGAACGCCTACGCTGGGAATCAACCGCCTGGGCTTTACCTCAGATGGCTGGCCGTATATCGAATAACCGGGCCGGCGAAAAAAGCCGGCCTCAACCCATGGCGCGCCGCCCACACAACGGCAGCCACGAGTTTCTGCGATCGAAACGAAAAGGTGCGCATGCGATTCCTTCATTCTCCAGCCGCCGCTCTTGTCCTGCTTATTGCCATGCCGATTTTAGGACAGGCGCCCACGCCATTTACGCTGACAGGCGATTACCCGATGACTCACGATCCTTCGATCGCGCGCGAAGGAGGAAGCTATTACGTTTTTGCGACTGGCGCCGCACCCGGAGGTGGTCAATTCCCCATTCGCTGCTCGACCAATCTCACCGACTGGAAGTACTGCGGCAAAGTCTTCGACCAGATACCTGAATGGATTCGCGAGGCGAGTCCGAAGACCCGCGAGCTATGGGCTCCCGACATCTCGTTCTTCAACGGAAAGTTTCATCTCTACTATGCCTATTCGGCCTTCGGCGTGAACACTTCGGGTATCGCGCTCGCTACCAACGAGACACTCGATCCTGCCAGCCCCAAGTACCACTGGAAAGATGAGGGACAGGTTCTAACATCCACCGCTGCTGACGACTTCAATGCCATCGATCCCAACATTGTCTTCGATGAGAACGGTGTTCCGTGGCTGAGTTTCGGCAGTTTCTGGGGCGGCATCAAGATGTGCCGCATCGACCGAGACACAGGCAAGACCGACCCGGCCGACAAAACGACTTACTCGCTTGCCTCTCGAGCAAAGCCTGAAAACGCCGAACCCGCCAAGCCGGGCCTGCCGCCAGACTGGGAAGCTATCGAAGCGCCTTTCATTGTGCGCCACGACAATTACTTCTATCTGTTTGTCTCATTCGATCTATGTTGCCGCGGAACACATAGCACTTATCGCACGATGGTTGGCCGGTCCTCTCACGTGACTGGGCCCTATGTGGATGCTGACGGCAAGCTCATGCTGCAGGGCGGCGGAACGCAATTACTGGGCGCAAATGGCCGCTGGCTCGGTCCGGGTGGTGAGTCGATTCTGCAGCGACCAGAAGGCGACATCATTGTGTTTCACGCGTACGACGCCCTCACTGGCAAACCCGCGTTGCAGATCTCGACGTTAACCTGGAACGATGGTTGGCCGCATGCTGCTTTGGGAACGGCAGGGGAATCAAGATAGATTGATGTCTAGTGAGCAGAGCGGCTACCCCCTCTTCAACTCTGTGGTGAAAGGGCATGGAGAACTCAGGCTTGACTTCGTTGTGGCAGTGAAAGCAAAGCTGGGGCTGCTCAATCTTAAGCAGATGTTTCGCCGCGCCGGGCGCATGAATGGGGTGGCAGCCGACGTAGCTCACATTGCCCCGATCATGGGCCGGATGCTCAAAGTTTGTGCTCTTGCTGGCAGGTAATCTGCAAGACATTCCGTTAACAAAGACGCCAGTATGGTGTCACCTATGCTTGATCTTCTCTTTAGGATGGCTCGCGTAAGAAAATCCAACGCCTGGTGACTCACATGAATTTATTGTTCATCAAACGATATGTGAGGTTTCAAATACTCATTAACCACGAGGACGGCCAGGATCTGGTCGAATACGCGTTGCTCGTTGCCTTGATTGCTCTCCCGGCGCCTCTGCTACATAACGATTTATTCATTCACCGGATAGGCATTATCGAGATGTATTGGATGCAATTTTGAAGTGACCGGGCATTCTGATCCACGGCCTACTCGACCGCAGATTTCTTTCCCCAGTCGAATCGCCTTCCCAGGATGCCCTTGACGATCAGGTGATCGGTGGCCGCGGTTGGGCCTACGCCTACGCCGAAGTTGATCTCCCACTTCGGAGAAACATTCAGGTCGGTCACGGCAAAGATCTGCTGTTGCTGCTGGTGCAAATCGTCGAACGCTCCCAGGCGTCCGTAGTCTGCGTAATATTCAAAGCCGCCGCTGATCACTGACGTAAAGTCATAACTTACCTTCACCCCAGGCGAAAAGCCCAGTCCCTGTTTCACATCTGGCCCGTGCAGGGTTCGTTCGAGCGCAGGGTTGAATGCGAAGTACCAGCGCCCGGTCGTCTTATCGATGATCGGGCGGATCTCCCAGGTCCATGTGTCCGTGGAATATGCGGCTCGCTGATAGCCGATCTCGGTCGAGAGGCTGAGCCCAACGGGAAGATGCCATCGATCAGGCGCACGCACGCGAGGACGAATGTGGTCGCCCACCCACTGCACACCGTGGCCATCCTGTTCGCTGGTAAATACGTAGAATCCAACTTCGGCCCAGCCGTTTATCCCCTGCGTGAGCTCGAGCGTTTCGTGCTCCTGATGATTGGTCGGGTACACGCCATCGATCACCTTCGGTTGCCCGGTGACAGTGTAGTTGGAGTGCAGCTCAACCATAAGGTTCTTGGGAGGGACCGTGTCCGCACCGTAGACCTGGATCTCGTAGTTTCCCTGGGCCGGAGCATTCCGGGCAATCAGCAAGACGCACACTACGCACAGTAAGAGTGAGCGCGAGAGAAATCGGTCGCCTCTGAGAATGCTATGCATACCGAAACACCATCATGAAGCCGCGGTCCATGTGATCTTGTTGATGACAATGAAAAAGAGTTTTGCCGGGATTGTCGGCAACGAATTCAACCTCGGCTGCCGTTTTCGCGGCAACCAGCACAACGTCCTTCCGTGGCCCACTCATCTCGGGGCTACCGTCTACCTGGCGGATTTCGAACGTGTGCCGGTGAAGATGGAGGGGATGATCGTCCATGCTCAAGTTCTTCATCACCAGCCGGTACCTTCGTCCTTCGATTAGCTTGGGCTCATCGGTATCCGGATACGATTTTCCGTTGATCCTCCAATGTTCTTCGCTTCCGTGCCCCTCGAATTTCGAGTCGAAGACCAAATTAATGCGCGTCTGCTCTTCTCCGGCCTGGCTGGCCTGCTCTTCTGCGGCAAACCGTCGATAGCTCCACTCCAGGCTGCCAGGCTGGGCCCATGCTGGCTTCCCAATGGCGCCTGCGTACTCAATCACTATCCCCAAGCCCGCGCTCTGAATGTGCTTCCTCACTTCTCCCAGAATCCATGCACCCGGGTTATTCATCTCCACCATGGCGGAGATTCGCTCCGCGGGTGCAAGGCGCAACATTGAAACTGTCTGCGACCGCGCCACCGCGTTTCCATCGAGCGCAATCACCTTAAAGCTGTGGCCCGCAAGAGCAACCCAATGAACCTCGGTAGGGCTTGAATTCAGAAGGTGCATCATCACATGTTCACCATGCTTCACGCGCACCGGCTCGCCGAATCCCAGCATCTTGCCGTTGATCGTCGATACGTCGTAGACGGGATTCATTGACCCGTCGCCCCCGCCCTCGAAGCGGCCACCCCAATCGTGGAGCGCGAGAAAGACCTCGCGATCGTAATTTCCAGGATGGTCGCGCGGCTCGACAAGCAGAAAGCCGTGCAGGCCGCTGTATTGTGCCTTGGTCAGATCCTTGCCCGCAAATGTGTGCGTATGAAACCAACGGAAGCCAGGAGGATCGGGTTTGAAGTTCATTTGCACCTGAGACCCTGGAGCGATCATCGGTGTGCCTTCCTCCATCGCGCCGTCGACTTCGGATGGAAGAAACAACCCATGCCAGTGAACCACTTCTGGGTCTTTGCTTGAATTGCGAATCTCAATTCTCTGCTCCAGGCCCTGGCGCATGCGCAAAAGCGGTCCGGGAACCTGGCCGTTATACGCGACCGTGCGGAAAGCATGGCGGGGCGACGCTTCGAGCGTGTAAGAAGCGATCTCAAGCGTCACATCCGGTGACGTCGCGGCTCGAATCGGCCGCGACAGAATTGCAGAGCCCGCTGCAAGGCCCGTCAGCTGTCCGAATCGCCTGCGATTTAACATCAATGCACCCTCCAGACGTCGAGCGCCGCCAGCTTTGTCAGCGCTGGCCGTTACTACGGCGAACTTGAATGATTGCGATCGGCGCCTCGCCTCAATCTAACGGTCTAGCGTTTTTTCAATGCAATTTTAGATTGCGGCCGATCCCGTCAAAGCCATGGACTCTGAGATTATCTCTGGGAATACACCGGAGTAGATCGAAAATGACGAATTTGTCATCTTGGCATTCACTTTTCATCAATCATGGGATTTGAAGTTTGGGCAGTTCTTCGGGACGCGGAGAAACCTCGTCGCAGTATGAAAACGCCCACCCGTTGAGGGTAGGCGCTTTCTTTCAAGCAGCATTCAGCAGGCTTCTGTAGATCTGACGATGACTGTGCGAACCTTATTCATATCGTGATCTGCGTCACTCTCAAGCAATTACCCTCGTGTAACGATGTCACAAAGTGAGCAGCCGCCTTGGATTCCATCCTTCGCAAGATCGCCATTGAGACTGCCAATGCGCATTTGGCGGTCCGGCAGATCGCGCATTCAGCTTTGACTCAGAAAGTCGAGAGCTCCGCTATTTCACAGTCAGAACGAGCGGCAGCCTATCGTCGATTGGCTGAAATCGAACTTGAGTCTCGTCGCCTGGAAGATGAGATGGAATTGCTGGTTGCCGAGAATTGACTGCTCACACTTTAGATATTCCAGCAATGCATTATTTGGCGTGACTCCATCATTTCTCCGCCGTCCAGATCGCTAGGAAAAACCGCTTGCACGAAAGTGACGAGTGTGAGATAACTACGTTATGCGTAGTACGCGACACGTAGTAGTCCCTAAAGAAAAGGCAGTCAAGGAACAGTATTCGGATCCGCCGTTGCTGGTTCTCGCCAGCCTCGCAAGTGGGCCGAAACACGGGCATGCCATGATTGAGGACATCGCCGGAATGTGCGGAACCCGCCTCGGCCCCGGCACGCTATACGGAGCAATTGCGCGCTTGGAACAGCAGGGTTTGATTGTGCCGTTGCCACCTGAGGAGAGACGCCAACCCTATCGAATTACGAAGGAAGGCATGCGGATTCTGGGTGCGAAACTGGCCACCCTCCAACAATTCGCAAAAGCCGGACTGAAAAGACTGGAAGCATGATGAATCGCGCAATCGCTCGCGTGCTAACGAGTCTCTATCCTCGCGCTTGGAAGGACCGCTATGGCGCTGAGTTTGAGGTGCATCTGGAGGCCGAGAGCGTCGACATTTCTACTGCAATAAACGTTATATGCTCGGCAGTCGGCGAGCGGTTGTTTCCGACGATTGGAGGACCAATGGACCAACACAGTAGCTCATTCGGCACCGTCGTGAGGCTCCCAAGTGCCTTCATTCCAATGGCCATGTCGCTGACCGCTTTGGCTTTGGTGCTAATCCACATTTCAGTGTTTGGCGCTGCCCGAGAGGCCGATGAGGGGCCAACTGCTCATCTCTGGCAAATCCTTATGGCGGGACAGTTACCGGTACTGGCATTCTTCGCAATCAAGTGGCTGCCACGAGCGCCAAGACAAACGCTTTATGTGATCGCGCTACAAGCAGGAGCTGCGCTCGCATCAATTGCCCCTGTACTCTTTCTCAAACTCTAAGTGGGAATTGTCATCTGTTTCGGCGTCTCCTTGGGTTCGTCCTCCCTGTCGAAGTACTCACCGCTCACACATTCGCTCAGTATGAGCCGCCAGAGTAAATGCAAGCTGCAATGACTGCGGCAGGAGCCAGCAATGTGCCAATTTTCGTTATCACACTAAGATCGATGCGAAGTGCTGAGCCCTTGACCGCTGCAGTTAGTGGCCGAATCCCGTTCGGGTCAGAGAGCGTACCTCGATAGGGGCCGCGAGCGGTTGAGGTCGACCGCCATGGTCCCCCAGGCCTTGCAGGCCGCAAAGAACGGCCAGCAAGCCTCTTGCAACAGTCTGATGAGTCACAGCACCTCCGCGACCATTTCAATATTGATCTGGGAGTCGCGCCGCTTCATTTGGAACTTGACATTGCGGACGCCGGCGAATGAGCGCATTCCTGTGAAGCAAGCGGAAGAGTAATAGTGATTCTTGCTCCTCCGGTCTCTCGATTCGAAGCTGTAACGGTCCCCCTGTGTGCGTGTGTTACGGCATCGACAAACGCCAATCCAAGTCCGTGTCCGTTTGAATCGCGTCCCTTCACACGGCGTTCGAACACATTCAGGAGTACCTCCGGCTCGAATCCTGGACCGTCATCTTCGAAAATCAGCCATGCGGCATCTTCCTCGCTTCGTAGTTCAATCGTCAGCGCGCAGGCAGCCGGCAGGTGCTTCAGTTCGTTATCGAGGAGATTGGCGATCATTCGGTGAAGCAGCGCCGCGTCAGCCAGGATGTTCACCGGACCGCCGCTGTGCAGACTGACCTTTAAGCCTTTCTCAGAGAGGGAAGGTTCGTAGAGATCGAGCATTACCTTGAGCATGTTGTCGAGATCAATGTGACTGCGTGCCAGTCGAAGGGCATCCGCTTTAGCCTCGGCAACATCGAGCGATTTATTCAAAAAATCCGAAAGTCGATCCAATTCGTCAATGGCAGAAACAATCGGTTCGGTCTGTTCCCCGTCCGTGGATGTCGATAAAGACATCTCGAGCTTTCCACGAATGGCTGTCAGAGGGCTGCGCAAATCATGGGCCAGCGAATCTGTGATGGTATGTAGTTGGTGGATCGAACTCTCGATCCGATCGAGCATGCGATTGAGAGTGAGGGCCAGTTGACTGATTTCATCATTACGTCTGGTCGTGGGCACCCTCGCGTCGAGATCGGAATGACCGATGCGTGAGGCAGCCTCAGTAATCCTGCGCACGTGGCTCAGCATGCGCCGGGTCGTCAGAAAGACAATGCCGAAGCCGAGAAGAACAATAAGAATGTACAACAGGAAAAAACGCAAACGGAGGTTTGCGAGCACGCGCAATTCATCTCGTTCCGACAGACCTAGAAAGATATAACTGCCATCGTCAATTCGGGTCGAAGCCACACGAAATGGGACGGCGAACCCGGGAACATCCAGATCGGTTGGATGGTCCTTCGAGATGCGGATGGCATTTATCGCCTTTAAGTGGGCCTCGCCATTGCCCGCACCCACCCATAACTTGAGCGAGCCATCGCTGCCCGATTGCAGAAAGAACACAGCATCGTCGGCGCCACTCTCATTGGGCAGTTTGTTGGGCACTTCACGGGCGGCCAGCTCTGCAACTTCTCCCACAACGCGGTCATAGAGTGCGTCTTTCGGAGTGCGTTCAGCTACGTCGCCCAAAACCTCGACTTCACCCGACAGCCACGCATCGCTGCGGCGCTGTATGTCGCCAGCCATAAACCTTTGCAGAAAGATAAAGACCACGATAGTGCCGCAGGCGAATGCAAGAGTTGCCCCCAACGAGATGCGCCATGCGGCGCTGCGTAAAGGCGGATTATCTGTCCTTAAGGACATAGCCTACCCCTCGCATGGTTCGAATCAACTGCTGCTGGCCCGTGCCGTCCACTTTTCCGCGCAGGCGATAGATGTGCACGTCAACCACATTTGTGTCGGGCTGAATGCGCATGCCCCAGACCTGCTCAAGAATCATCGACCGCGTAACAACACGACCGGCATTTCTGCACAGATATTCCAGGAGGACGAATTCTTGCTGGGTCAGTTGCAGAACTTTTCCGCCTCGTGATGCCTCTCGTCTCAAGAGATCCAGTTCCAGGTCGAGTACCCGTAGGCGCGTGGACTCATTGGTTGCCGGCACATTGCGTTTGAGTAGATTTCGCAGCCGAGCCAGTAACTCGGCGAGCGCAAACGGCTTGGTCAGGTAGTCATCCCCGCCCTGCTCCAGTCCCCGCACGCGATCATCGACTGAGCGTCGCGCGGAAAGAATCAAGACTGGAGCCTTGACGCCCAGTTGACGCAATCGAAGAATCAAGGTGATTCCGTCCTGATCAGGAAGTCCAAGGTCGACGATGAGTATGTCGAATGTGCTGTCGATTGCCAACCGCTGGGCGGTCTTGCCGTCCGACGCAGCCTCTACCTGGTAGCCCGCTTCTTCAAGCGACCGGCGCAGGAAACTCTGTATATCAATTTCGTCTTCAACGAGCAACAGACGCATGATGGAATCTTAGTACACCTGTGCTCCGGCCTGACAGAGTTGCTTGAGACCGTTGGGTTATTCAATCGCGTCGTGAACTGCCGGAATTGACGGCGTTTTCACTGAAGCGTTCCGCTCTTCATTTCGGCTTTCGATCGTCGTCTGAATTGAACAGATGTCATGGGAACAAGCTTTACAAGCTGCATTACCTGGTTAGTTGGAAAGGTGACCAACAAGACTCAGGTCGATCGCGACATTGTCATCAGCTTTCCAAATAAAGAAGTTCGGATTTTTCAATCCCCACTGAACATAAGGCACAACGAAGTGTCCCTTGGCAGTTGCACCGGCCCCTTCGATGTGGATCTGCAAGGGGACAGTGATTTCATGAGGAGTCCCGAGCAGAGTGAAACGCCCCGTCACCTGGATGTTTGAGTCACCCGAAGGCGCGAGTTCGCCGGAGTAGGTTTTCGGCTGGAAGGTAATTGTTGCGAACTGTTCGACCTTCAGGATGTCCTTGTACATCTTTTTGTCGCGGCTCCCGTTGCCGGTCTTTCCACTGCCGGGCAGCACAATTATCAACCCCGACATCTTAGGATTGCCGCGATCATAGAAGATCGATCCAGATTGAATATGAAACGTGCCATTTACAACCTCGTGGGTCGTGTTGAGCGTCATCTTAACCTCGCTGGCATCAGGATTGATCTCGAGGGTTTGATGCTGCGCGAGCGCGGCTGGTGCGAGTATGACCACGAGACCTAAAATCGCGAAGGACTTCATTGCATCTCTCTCCTGGAAGGTTTGATTACCGCGCATTGGTTCCGGTGTGGCTCGATTTCAGTTGGCGAACGCCTGCGAAGCAACAGCGGCGGGCTGGGTGACGCGTGTCAGTCTTGCCGTGACGCGCATCGCACCGGGCCAGACCCCGAGGCAGAACGGCAGTACAGCGCGGGCGAGAGCGTTGTTCAAGCCATCGGCGGCGATCACAGCAAGGCGCATCTGGGGTAGCATTGCGGAGCGCAGCTTTGGCTGAAACACTGGCGCCGGCTCCGCAGCAAGATACGCGGCAGCGGCACGTCGGGCTGTATGCAGGGCGATAGATATGCCATCGCCGGTAAACGAGGGAATTACAGTTGCCTGATCACCGATGCAGTAGAGCCCATCCTCGGTTTCGCGGCGGATGTAACCGTACGGGATATGAGCGATGGTGATCGGCTTGTCGAGCAGTGGCTCCGCACCGGCTAAACGCATAGCGAGATGGGGACAGTCTTGTTGCATCTTTGCAAGAAGGCCCTCCCAGCGAAGACCCGCACGTGCAAAATACCGCCGTTGCACCACACAGCAGAAATTCGTGATACCGTCTTCCACGGGTTGTATACCACCGTAGCCCCCGGCATAGAGCGTCAACTCGGAGGCATTAGCCAGATCAGCGGTCTGGGCGGCAGAGAGTCGGTAATACATTTTGAAGCCGATCCATTGGTGCGGGTCTTTCGGCCGACCGTGACCGCGCAGATCGTGCTTGCCGGTAGCGAGAAAAGCGGTTGGAGCTTCGTATATGGTGCCGTCGTCGAGCGTGGCTTGCCAGAGGTTTGCGGTCGCGCGGCTGAGCGACTGCACACTGCGACCACGCTCAACCCGGACTCCCGCAGCGATGGCTGTGGCGATGAGGGCTGTATCGAGCGCCTTACGCGTAAGTGACTTCGCAGGAAACGGCAAGGGGGCCGTCGCGGCGCGCCTTGCAGCGGCCAGTCGAACGTAATTGATCGGAACGGCGCCAAGCGAGACCACGTCGATACCGAGCAAATGCAGATCTTCAAGGGCCTCACCGCTTAGGAATTCTCCGCAGACCTTATGGCGCGGCGTGGGCTCGCGTTCAATCATCGTCACGCTGCGTCCCTTTCGGGCGAGAGCGATCGAAGCGGCACAGCCCGCTACCCCACCACCGAGAATGAGAACTTCATCTTGCAAAGCATTGCTCCTGATTCACTGGATGTTCAAACAATTTGCAGCGGCATTCCATGTTTCTAGTAGACGCCCGAAGAGCGGTTTGGCGCGTCATTCTGAACAAATCGTCATTTTGGTGCGGGCAAAAGGCTGGCTGGACGGATTCATAATTAGCTGAGGCATCGCATAATCTACCGCATTGCGAACACAGGTCGTTCGCCACCTTGCGTCTCAGATGACGGATCGTCTTACACCGGCAGGCTAATGGAGGTTGTGGGAGTCTTTGTTTCGTCTGCGCGTTTCGGAGGACGTGTTCTTTGAACATGAATCACGTCTCAAAGGTGAGATGTGAAACGTCTGTACACTTGGTGGGCCATTTAGCATTTCATTATGCTGACCATTAGAACGAGGTATTGATGGAGCGAAGCAATTTCCTGGTATTCGTATTCTTGACAATCATGATTAGCACGGCAACGCCGGCAGAACAGATTTCAGTCAGACATGTGCAGCGTCCCATGCATCGGTTCATGGTGGCGCGCTCAGAGGCCGGAGCGATCATCGCCATTGGCGAGTTTTCGCAAATCGTACAGGGCAATGAAGTGACGATGCGACTGTCCTATCGCTTTACTGATGGATCGATTGATGATGAGGCGACGACGTATACCCAGCAGGGCACATTTCAGTTAGTCCGCAATCATCACATTGAGAAAGGGCCGTTCTTTGCGAAGCCCGTTGATTTTTCGGTTGAAGCCTCTGCCGGTACCGCGACCAGCCGCACCGTGGACAAGAATGGCAACATACACGTCGAGAGTGCGCTCATCCACCTGCCGGATGACTTGGCGAATGGGTTCATCGGCACGTTGCTGCTGAATGTGCCGCAAAATACGAAGTCATTCAGTGTGGGAATGCTAGCGCCTGTCTTCGCCGGCAGATTGGTCCGGCTCCTAATCTCGAGAGAGGGCGAGCAACCCTTTCACTTGGCGGGCCAAACTCTCAAGGCGACGGTGTTTCGCATCCATCCGGAACTGGGCGGAATCCTGGGCGTGATTGCATCTCTGCTCGGCCTTCAGCCGAAAGATGTGATGGTGTGGGTACAGGAAGGTGAGGAGCCTGCGGTGGTGAGAATAGTCGGACAGCTAGGTGGTTCCGGTCCTGTGCTGAGTTCAGAACTGGAGGGAACGAGCTTTGGCAAATAAAACACGATTCAAGGCGCCCGCTCCTGGAAGGAGTCGCTAATAGAAACTCGTCCCGTGGTTCGCTTTCTTAGGGAGTCAATCTCCCGATGGAGTTCCCGTTGTGACGGGAACGAAGGGCACCTTCGGCTGTGTGAAGTCAAAGCAGTCCGCGAACCTATCCGCGCTCGCGTCGCGCTGGCCCAGTGAACCAAGGTTGAAGTTGTTTTCTATAAAGGCGATGAACCCGCTGGCCTCGTGTACGCTATGGGAAACATATCCGTGTCTTGCCCACGGTGAAATCACCAGCAGCGGTACGCGCAAGCCGTAGCCCATCTCATCAACCTTGGGGGGCAGGACGTGGTCATACCAGCCGCCCCAATCATCCCAGGTGACGAAGATCGCGGTGGAATTCCAGTACTTGCTTTGGCCAATGGCGTTCACGATGGAGGAGACCCAGTCGGGTCCGGTAGTGCTTCTAGAGCCGGGGTGGTCAGAGTTATCCATATCGGGAACGATCCAGGTAACCTGGGCAAGCTCTCCATTCGCGATGTCGACCTGAGCACGCGTCGCGGGGAAGATTACTTTCGTCTGCCAATCGCTGCCGTACCGTATATGACGGACGGCCTGAAATGCTGAAAGCTCATAGAAGCCGTCATCGGGATCCGGCGCATAGTACCGCCACGAAACACCCGCCCGATCGAGCAGATCCGCGACCGTCAGGTAGTCGAAACAGGGCGGCACGCCCGGCGTAATCTCGGCGCCGTTCGTGCCGATAAGCGGCGCAAGCGAGCCGGAGCCGGCATCGCATCCCCAGCCGCCGCTCGGATTTTCGGCGACCAGCGCGGATTGGCCCGCGATCAGGTATTGATGCGAGGGATAACTTGGGCCGCTGCTGGACTCGAACATGCGGTCACCGAGTACGTACCCGCGGGCAAGAGTCCAATAAGGCTCTACTTGCGACTCTGGCACATACGAGTAAGGCAGCGTGGAAGGGCTCACCTGGCTCTGCGCAAAGCCGTCCATTGCCCCGCCGTCTACAGCCTGAAGCCAGCTCAGGTGACTGTGGTCAAGATCGCGGCTATCGGAGAGCGAAACCGGCTGAAGAGGAATCACCTTGCCGTTGCTGACGCCGCTTTGCGCCGAATCCGCGCCGGGAAACCCGTTGAACAAGTTATCGAAGGTTCGGTTTTCCTGCATGATGATCACGATGTGATCGATCGGCGAACCTGCAACTGGAAGAACTTTCTCGGGCGGCAACGCCGGTGAGGGTTGCAGGGGAGCTATAGTGCAGCCAAGCAGAAAAGCCGCTCCAGCTGCGCTCGCCAGCAAGCACGCTGCATTGAAGAAGATTCGGTTTCGTGCGAGCTTAAACTTACCAGGAAAACGATCAGACATACTGCGACCTTTCTTTGCAGGATGCTACGGTTGAGAGCCACTCCGTGATTGGGCGCCGTGAAACAAGTGACGATTGATTTCAGGCCAGAATTCCTTGGCAACAAAGGCGGCGGCATCAATACCAATGTCCACACCCCATTCTGTGCCTGTATTCGAGAAGCTGCGTTCACGAGAGGGATAGTAGAGACTGGACAAGCCGGCAGCGGCGCCGGCGCCTATTACCTCGCTGAAATTGAATTCCTCATTGGCGGAGTCGGATCGAGTGATCACGGCGCGGCTGAGCGCGTAGCCGGTTCGCTTGAAAAACCCGCCATGCCCCAATGTGTAATAGCGTGTGTCCTGGTGCGCGATCGCCGGAACCACGAATTCGACCATGTAGTTCTCACTCGTCTGGTCGACGGCCGAATGCCAGAAGTACCGCCCGTATCCCACGGCACCCGTGCCAAACTCCGGAGTCGCATTCCTCTCCAACGAGTAGACCGCCAGCACGGCCGGAATGAAGATCGCCGAGTAGTCGAAGGAGTCTTCAGAGGCAGTAATGAACTTCTCCTTGACGGATTGTGCCGCCAGTATCTGGTCAGTACTCACAGCCCGAAAGTTAGGAATGATTCCAAGAATGCGCTTTGTTTGCGACGCTTGCTGAGCATCGGACTGGTTCTGGGGAGTCGGCGCGTCAGGTACGTCATTCGAATCCGTCTGCTGCGGCTCGACTGCGTCCGTCGCAATCTTCAATAAATTCACTGGCAGTTCGCTCGCCATTTCAAAATGAGAACTGCTGTCTGAATCTGCCGGAACGCTCAATTGCAAGTCCGCATAGGGCGTCGCCGCGACGCCAGGCAGGTTAACGGCGCTGGGCGCAGTCGGCGCTCCCTGCGCTAACAGGTGATTTGCACCCAACCAAGCGAATACGCAAAACAGCAAATGTCGAAAAAGTCGGCTTGCCTTAATTCCTTGAGAAAAAGAAAATTCTTTCATACTTCATCAGACGAGGCGGAGGGTGGAAAACGTGTCTACATCCGGCTTGAATGAACGAAACTTCATCTGGCGCTCTTCGTTGGTCTGAATCGTTGATGGGTGACGCGTTCATTGATTTCTGAGTTTTCGCTGCTCCGCCGTCAAGTCGACCTAATGCGGCCCTGGCGTCACAATTTGCAATTGGCAAGCGTACACTGGCTTCAAAGTTCCGTTTACTTTGTCGTCGGGAGGGTGGGGCGTCATGGCTTCGCCATCGAAGGTTGTGTTGGACAAGATTGAACAACAAAACCGAGATGCTCGGTTTGCGATGCGGCTGTCATTGATTGTTGGCGTGCTTATGCTAGTCGGCAAAGTGGCGGCTTTCATTTTTACTGGGTCTTCTGCCATCTTTTCCGATGCGGCGGAATCGGTTGTGCATGTTGTCGCTGTAGCTTTCGCTGTATTCAGTCTGTGGTTGAGCACCCGGCCGGCCGTTCCACAGTTTCACTACGGATTCGAACGAATCACATTCTTCTCCGCCGGTTTTGAGGGCGCAATGATCGTCCTGGCCGCTGGAAGCATCATCGTTACAACAACTCTAAAGTGGAGACACAGTCTCACATTTGATCATCTTGGAAACGGAGTGCTTCTCGTTCTCGCTGCCGGAGTGCTGAACGGTTTCCTGGGCTGGTCCCTCGTGCGGATGGGGAGAAGAAATCACTCGTTGATTCTTGAGGCGGATGGAAAACATGTCTTGACCGATAGCTGGACCAGCTTTGGCGTCGTCGCTGGTCTTGCATTGGTGATGATTACCGGCTGGAAACCTCTTGACCCGCTCGTCGCCTATGCCGTAGCGGCAAACATATTGTGGTCGGGTGGCCGGCTCATGTGGCACTCCATGAAGGGATTGCTCGATTACTCTGATCCCGGAATTGGTCACGAGATCCGCAATCGGCTCGATGTCATCTGTCAGAACCTGGGAGTGCAGTATCACGGCGTGCGCTTTCGCACAACAGGCTACCGGCAGATTATCGAAGTTCATCTCCTGTTTCCTCATTCGATGGCAGTCGGCGAGGCACACCGGCTGGCAACAATG
>JBEKCW010000055.1:0-17190 GCA_050014675.1 Occallatibacter sp.
TCAGTTTGCCGCGAAAGGTAGGATTTCGCAACGCGGTCTGCGTGAATTCCTGTCAGGCCGCGTCCACCTCGGTATCCAGAAAACTTTCTCCCGCGTCCTGCTTCCAGTACACCCGTAGAAAGAAAACTCCCAGCGCCGCAAGCACAATCGGCGCGGGAATGATGCACGCTCCCAGCGATGGGCCGGAATACTTTGTGAGGCCCAGAACAACGATCCACAGCAGATCGCCGGTAACTAAAATCCCGGCGAGCGTTAGGGCCAGCGCATACCATCGCATCGGGCTGTGCGTCCGCCACAAATCCACGCACGCTGGCACAGCCAGCAACAGCAACCGGCAATCGTAGTAACGGTGATACACCACCAGCATTGAAAAAGGCACGATGGCCGCCATTGCATACCACGCGTGAGCCGGCGAGTACCGCGTGCGCAGGGTCTTCACAATCCATACGAGAATGGGCACGGCGCACATGAGATAAGTGGCCGGGTTGTAGAAACCGGGATCGTCTTTGATGCGGCTGAAGACAACCTGCAGGTTGGCCATCATCACCACGCCGAAGGCTCCGCCGCTGTGCGGCCCCGGATCGTCTTGCCCGCCGCGCGACGTAATGGCATGCAGGTTGGCATTCAGTTCCTGCGGCCAGTGCGGCGCAACCTGCGAGATCCACACCACCGCGGGCAGAGCAATCAACGCGGTAACTGCGAGAGTTTGCAGAGCGCGTTTGCGCGCCACGCCGCCGGCCAGCAGAAAGTAAAGCCAGATGAATCCGGCGTCGTGCGGCTTGATGGCCAGGCTCACCGCCAGGCTGAGAATCCCAATCCAGATAAACCGTTCGCTGACGAAGCAATACACGGCAATTACGCATAGGCCCACAACCAGCGCGGCCGTATTGCCGATCGATAGTCCCACCCCGCTGGTGACGAAGAGCAGGAAGACAAGCGCACCCGAGTATCGCGGCGCGATATCGGCGCACACGCGCCACACCAGGTAGCCGGCAACAAAAAAGCTGGCCACAATCAGCGCCATCCACACCGTGACCGCCGCACCCCACGGCAGCAACGCCAGCGGGGCCATGAACAGCAGCGTCGTAGGCATGTTGGGGCAGAGCAGAATCTCATGTAGCCACTTCACAACCGCTGGATCGCTGGGCACAGGGCCGGCCTCAGCCGTGTAGACCGCCCATAACTGGCTCTCCTGGTAGGGATCGTGGTGCTCGATCAGGCAGCGCGAAGCATAGTAGAACTGCTTGAAGTCCGACATGCCGAATGGGTTCACGCGCGCGATAATCGCGCCAATAATGAAAACAAGCACGCCGCCCAGGAGCACGATTTGCAGTCCGTCGAGCCGCTCTCTTGTCATTGCGTCTCCTGAACGCAGTTTTACATGCCGCCCTCGGCAGAAGAGCATACGGGATTCAGCCCGTACATAAATCGACAAAAATGTCTGCGGGCTTTAGCCGCGGAGGGGCCGTTTTTTCCAAACTGAGCCACGGCCAGGCTAGCTGCTTTTGCGGGGACCGTTCGAACGCGGAGTAACCACCCGCCGAATGGGAACGATGGCGCCGGCTGAACTCTGAGAAGCTTGCTGTATGTGGGTCACCATCTCGGTGCGGACGTACTCCACAAAGCTCTGCATCTGCCGGTTCATCTCTTCCATGCGCTCGCGCATCTGCAAAACGATGGCGATGCCGGCGATGTTCACGCCCAGGTCACGCGCCAGGTTCAGGATGAACTCCAGCCGCTCAAGGTCTTCGTCAGTGTAGAGCCGCGTGTTGCCCTCAGTGCGCGACGGCTTAAGCAGCCCCTCGCGCTCGTAGAGGCGCAGGGTCTGGGGATGAATCTCGTACATCTCGGCCACCGCCGAGATCATGTACGCGCCTTTCGATTTTCGTTTTGCGACCATCAATCCACCAGTCTGAATCGTGCGTCAAAGAGCATGTGGACAACCGGCTCGGACGCCGGTTCTTTCTTCAGATTATCCAGCACGTCGTTGCGCAAACTAAGCTGCATTATGATGTAATGCTGGCCTGCCGGTTTTGTTAAATCACTACCGATCGTAAAGCATGTGTTGTTGCACGCTTCGATCCACATCTGCGTAAACTTGGGGTCGTCTACCATAGGCGCGGGCAACTGGTGGGTGATTCCCATGAGTGCGAGCAAGTCGATAGACCCTTCTTCATAAAATAAGGTATCGTAGTTTTCTTCAGTATCATCCCATAACAGTTTCCAGGAAGCGGCCATTGCATCCGCCGCTTTCATCTTTAACAGAACGCTACTGGCATTGGGCTTGCACCATAGACGATAGACCTCCGCAACGCTTTTAAGGTAATTCATCAATTTCACCGAGCTCACATTGTTGATCGAATGATAATCATTGTCGAGCGTAAAAAAATAGCAAGCGACTGGAACTTTTTCGGAAGTCGGGCGGGAAGATTGTTGTGGAGTTGAATACGCCAATGGCCCACTCAGTCCAAAAATGATCAGTATCATCGCAGCTAAATGAAATTGCTTCGACCTGATACTGAATGTTGCTGTCATCTGCGTGCCTTTCTAGCAATCACTCACTTGATTAACGATCACAGCTTCTCAAACAACTGCGCCCGCGGGTCCTGCGGATTCAACTTCGCCAGCTCCCGCATAATCTCGCGGCTGCGTTCGTCGTTCAGGTGCGGCACTACCACGTCCACGGTCACAATCTGGTCGCCGCGCTGGCCTGCGTGCTGCGAGCTCTCAACGCCACGCTCGCGCATACGCAGCTTTTGCCCGCTCTGCGTGCCGGGTGGAATCTTCAACTGCGCGCGGCCGTCGATCGTGGGCACGTCAACCTTGGCGCCCAGCGATGCCTCGGCCACAGTTACCGGAACCTTCACTTGAATATCGTCGCCAGCGCGGGCAAATACCGGGTGCTCGCTGGTGCGGACGATCAGGTACAAATCTCCCGGCGCCCCGCCGTTCAGTCCCGCATTGCCTTTACCCTGCAGCCGTATGCGCTGGCCATCGCGCGTGCCCGCCTTGATGCGGAAATCGACCGACTCAGCGCGGTCAACCACGCCCTCGCCATTGCAGGTCGGGCAATCGTTGGTGATTTTTCCCGTGCCGCCGCAGCGCGGGCACTGCAGGTTGAACTTCATGTTGCCGCCCATCTGCGTTACCTGGCCGGTGCCGTTGCACTCCGGGCAGGCGATGGCCCCGCCGGTCGAGGCCTGGCCGTGGCAGGTGGGGCAAATTTCCTGGCGATGAATCTGGATGCGAGCCTGGCCGCCGCGAATCGCGGTCCAGAAATCGACCGTGGCCTGGTACTCAAGATCGGTGCCGGGCTGTGGACCGCGCGGGTGGCGCTGCTGCTGACCGCCCGTAAAGATCCCCGAGAAGATGTCTTTGAAGCTGCCCCATGAAGCTGATCCGGCGCCGGCCTGCGGTCCGCCCGCATACTCTGAAAAGTCGAACCCGCCAAAGTCAACCGGCCCGCGCCCGCCGGCTTGCTGCTGGCGCGCGTAAGCCTCGGCCTGCGCCGGATCGATCTGATCGCTATAGAAGCCCACCTGGTCGTAAATCTTGCGCTTCTTCTCGTCGCTCAGTACGTCGTTGGCTTCTGAGATTTCCTTGAACTTTTCTTCGGCGCGCTTGTCGTTGGGATTTACATCGGGATGGTACTTGCGCGCAGCTTTCCTGAAGGCCTTGCGGATCTCCTCCTGCGTGGCCGTTTTCTTGACGCCTAGCGTCGCGTAATAGTCTTTGTTCGCTGTCGGCATGGATGTTCTTTATTTCAAATCGGTGTTGAACTTCGTCCGCTCTTCATTGCTCGGGCACTGCCAGCGCCTAAGCTCCGGGCAGAAGTTCGTGTTATCGCACAATGTTGAGCACCAGGCTATCTTCGCTCCCCGCCTCGAAAGCGTGGAGCCGCTCAACTGCATTCCTCAAAACAAACTCTGCCCGTGTGGTGGTGCAGTTTCCTACACGTAGCCATATCACTTTGGGCGGACTGCCCAGCAAAGTACTCCTCTCAGAGAAGTCTGAATCCTTGGAGACAATCACGAACCCATTCTCCTTCGCATACAGCCAAATCGTTTCGTCGGATGCGCCGCGCTGACCACATTCCCGTGGATGAATCGAGCTGGGGTAAACGTCCGCCAGCGCGGCAACCAACCGATGCGACAGGTTCTCGTCGAACAGGAACTTCACAGTTGCACTATCTCAACCCTGCGCTCTGCATCGGCGGCGTAGGCCAGGCAAGCGCGAATATCCGTTTCGGCTAAGTCCGGAAAGTCGGCAAGCAGTTCCTCATGCGTCATTCCCGCAGCCAGATAATCGAGCACATCGTAGACGGTGATGCGCGTTCCACGAATGCACGCCTTGCCGCTGCGCCTGCCCGGATCAATCGTGATGATCTTTGCATAGTCCATCGTGTTCTCCATATTATGCAATGCGCAATGCCTTCTCGACCGCCTTGGGCTCGCGGTCAATTACCACCAGATAAGCGCGCGTCGGGCCCTCGGGAACCCGCCTTCCCTGCTCCCAATGGCGTACCGTGTTGACGCTGAAACCAAATCGAGTTGCGAACTCAAGCTGCGTCAGGCCCAGGCGGCTGCGGATCGCCTTCACATCGATCTCAGGCGGGATGTGGACCACATTTGAGCCTTTCCTGGCAGCGCCGCCGGCAAAGCTTATGGCTGGTTCCAGCCCTCGAACCATGCTCGCTCCAGCTTTGCTCATCATGCTGTCCTCCGCCTGGGGCCCGTCACCACCAACAACCGTTATGCGGCTTATGTTTACCGAATTACATTGTAGTGCATTGCACTACCAGCGGCAACTATCCGGTGCTTCTTTCCGGGCTGCCGTCACAGCAAGTCAAGGTACCCCGTGCTATCTTGTCGCCATGCCAAAAATCGCATTCCCGCAACCATCTAACGGCCGTAGCGGTCTCATCTGTTTCGCCGCAATCGCCATCTTCTGCCTGCCGGCCTTCGGGCAGAATCCAGCTCCAACTACGACCCAGGCCAGAGAAGCTCCGTTTGACTCTGCCATGTTCAGCGATCTCTCAGCCTTCATGAGCCTGGCCGGGCGATCGAATGGACTCTCTCAGGTTTGTGGGCATGCATGGCATCTAAAGGTCACCTTCAAAGTATTCGACGATCAGGGCAACGCCAAAGACCAGGGCACTTATGAAGAGTTCTGGGCCGGCAAGACAATGTTCAAAAGAGCTTACTCCAGTACTGCCTTCACGCAAACAGACTACGGAACCCAAAAAGGAGTGATGAGAACGGGCATCCAGGACCCGCCCCCTCCGTTGATCCAGGATCTTTTCGACGCGTATATCGACCCGCTGCCGAGCGCGAGAGAAATCGGGTTAGCCGCGTTTACGGCTGAGCAGCGCGAAGCGAACGGTGACAAGTTGCTCTGCATTTCCATGAGGCTCAAGTCTGCTTCCCCCACAGTCCAGGGACCGATCATCGAAACATCCTGCTTTGACGCGGCGCCTAACCTCCGGACCACCTTCTATCGTCAGGACTCGACATTGATTACCGGAAGTAACCAGGTCCATTCCATGGGAGTCTCCCTTCCCGGCGATTTGAAAGTGGAAACCAACGGCAAGATCGCCCTTTCAGCTCATCTCGAGAGCATCGAACAGACCGACACTCCCGATGCCGCACTTTTTAGTCCTCCGCCTGACGCCACGGCAATTGGGAATCAGGAAAATCCAGAGGCAGGTTGCGAGCCCAAAAGAGGGCCGACTCCCATCAAAATCGTTCGGCCCGATTACCCAACCATGGCAGAAAACTTTAGAGAAAATGGGACCGTTTCACTGTCCTTAACGATCGGCAAGGATGGCCACGTCTCGAATGTGAAAGTGCTCGGTGGCAATACCCTCTTTCAGCAAGCCGCGGTTGACGCAGCGAAGCAATGGATCTACAAACCCATCCTCGTTAACGGCGAACCGGCGGAGGTGCATGCTACGGTCAGCATCGTGTTCAAATACGACAATCGCCAGGTGGAATTCCTCTTCTGATGACTGATACAGCCCGGGGTGGACAATCGCTGCCCACCCCGCTGACTTGCTGACTCGCCGTCCAGTCGTTACTTCTTTTTCTCTTCGACGTCAACGTACTCGGCGTCGATTACGCCTTCATCTTTCTTCTGCTGCTTGGCCTGCTCGGGCGCGTGCGGAGCAGCCGCATCACCCTGCGCCTCGGCATGCACCTTGTACATGATCTCGGCCAGCTTATGGCTCGCCGTAGTCAGGTTTTCGTGGGCCGTCTTCAGCTCTTTGGTATTGCCCGCGCCGTCGAGCGCCTTCTTGGCCTCGGCCAGCCGGGTCTCCACGTCGACCTTGTCGGCGGCAACAACCTTATCGCCGGCTTCCTTCAGCATCTTCTCGATGTTGTAGGTCAGCGCGTCGAGCGAGTTGCGCGCTTCAATTTCGTCGCGCTTCTCCTTGTCCTCATTGGCGTGCTGATCGGCGTCCTTGGCCATCCGTTCCACTTCTTCCTTTGAAAGACCCGAGCTCGAGGTAATCGTGATGCGCGTGTCCTTGCCGGTGGCATGGTCCTTGGCCGTCACGTTCAAAATCCCGTTGGCGTCGATGTCGAATGTGACCTCGATCTGCGGAACTCCGCGTGGCGCAGGCATAATGCCGGCCAGCTTGAACTTGCCCAGCGTCCGATTTTGCGCCGCCATGGGCCGTTCGCCCTGCAGCACGTGCACCTCAACCTCGGTTTGCGAGTCGGCCGCAGTCGAAAAAGTCTCGCTCTTCTTGGTCGGGATGGTGGTGTTGCGCGGAATCATCGGCGTTGCCACGCCCCCCAGTGTCTCAATCGACAGGGTCAGCGGGGTCACGTCGAGCAACAGCAGATCTTTCACGTCGCCCGAAAGAACGCCGGCTTGCACCGCAGCGCCTACGGCAACCACTTCATCGGGGTTCACGCCGCGATGCGGCTCCCTGCCGAACATCTGCTTCACCAGGTCCTGGATGCGGGGCATGCGCGTCTGGCCGCCAACCAGCACCACCTCGTTAATGTCCTTGGTGGTCATGCCAGCATCGGTCAATGCCTTGCGGCATGGCTCGAGCGATCTCTCAAGCAGATCTTCAACAAGCTGCTCCAGCTTGGCGCGGGTCAGCTTGCGCACCAGGTGCTTGGGGCCTGAGGCGTCTGCCGTAATAAAGGGCAGATTGATCTCGGTTTCGAGCGTGGTCGAGAGCTCAATTTTGGCCTTTTCTGCCGCGTCCTTCAAACGCTGCAGCGCCATCTCGTTGCCCTTCGAGGCTAGGTCAAGGCCCTCTTCGTGCTTGAATTCGCTAATCAGCCACTCCACGATGCGCTGATCGAGGTTGTCGCCGCCCAGGTGAGTATCGCCATTGGTCGACTTCACTTCGATGACGCCTTCGCCAACTTCGAGAATGGAAATATCGAAGGTGCCGCCGCCAAAGTCGTACACGGCGATGGTCTCGTCTTTCTTCTTGTCTAACCCGTAGGCCAGCGCGGCCGCGGTGGGCTCGTTCACTATGCGCTTTACGTCGAGTCCGGCAATGCGGCCCGCATCCTTGGTGGCCTGGCGCTGCGCATCGTTAAAGTAGGCCGGCACGGTGATCACGGCCTCGCTTACACTCTCGCCCAGGTACGACTCCGCGCTCTTCTTCAGCTTTTGCAGAATCATGGCCGAAATTTCCGGCGGGGTATATTCGTGCCCCTGCGCGATCACAGCCACATGGTCGCCCTGCTCCACAACCTTGTAAGGCACCATCTTCATCTCGGCGTTCACTTCGTTGTAGCGCCGGCCCATGAACCGCTTGATTGAGAAGATTGTGTTCTCAGGGTTGGTAATCGCCTGCCGCTTGGCCACCTGGCCAACCAGCCGCTCGCCGCTCTTTGAAAACGCAACAATCGAGGGCGTCGTGCGCGCACCCTCTTCATTTGCAATCACTTTGGGTTCGCCACCTTCAAGCACTGCTACGCAGGAGTTGGTTGTTCCCAAGTCAATTCCGATAATCTTTGCCATAAATCCGCCTTTGGAGAAGAGATTCTGCGAGGACCAGAATCTCAGATTGAGTCACTTACTGTCAACTTGTTTGATGTATTCGCCCTAAGGAAGATGCAGATTCGGGAAAGCAAACCAAATAATCGGTGCCCGTGCCCTTTCCTTTCGCGGCCTCACTGCGGAAAGGGCGGGAAGCCCTAGAACCCGCGTCCCGGAGGGCCGCGACGAATCCCCGAAAAAAATCCAGCCGCTTTTGCAGGCAATTATCCCGCTTGAGCGCATTATGGATACATGAGGCAAGGAAGCAGAGCGCATGTTGCACACCGTAGCCTGGCCATTGAAGCCGGGCTTAGCGCCGCAATTCGAGGGACCTTGGGATCTTAACTCTATGAAAATAAGCAGCTTAGCGTAGAGTTCTACTCCTTATCCCGCTGATAACAATAGACTTGGAGACTTTTGGCAGGGGGGTAGCTCGATGGGGGGGTACCTGCCCGCACCACGCATGGAAAGATTCACCGCCTGAGCGCGCAAGCCGCAACCAGCGCCTCATCCGGCTCGGGCCGGACGCGGAAGTCGGCGTGGGCCTCCGCCAGCACCACGCGTCCGGCTGGGCTGATCACATAGGTGGCCGGCAGCGTCATCCGCCAGCTTTCGTCGCCGTTGACGAAGGGGATATTGACCAGGATCGATCGGAAGTAGTCGCGATAGAACTCGGGAACGGTGTAGGCGAGGCCGAACTTCTCAGCCAGTGCGCAACCCGGATCGCTGAGAATCGTGAAGGGCAGCTTGTGCTGGCCGACCATAAAGTCGCTCTGCCGAACGGTCTGCGGGCTCACGGCCACCAGCAGCGCCCCGCCCTGCCGGAGCCGGTCGTGAAGCTCGCGCCAGGCCTCGAGCTCGGTGACGCAGTAAGGGCACCAGCGCCCGCGAAAGAACTTGATAACCAGAGGGCCAAGGGCCAAGAGGTCTGCCGATCGCACCGGCCGTCCCGAGGCGTCCTTAAGTATGAACTCAGGCGCCTGCGCGCTGACGGGCAGGATTTTTTCTTCGATCCCGGTATTGAAAAGCTCCCGGACAGCCCGCTCGCTGACAGCAAGCCGCTCCGCCTGAACGAGCCGCCGCGTATTGGCGGTGATCTCGTCGAGCTGGTCCTGTAGGGCGGTCATGGTTTCTTGCCTGCTAGATTTCTGAAGCTGAACTTCTCTGCACCGCTTTGTCTGATCCACAGCAGCGTACTGTGCTTCTCAAGGAACTCCAGTTCCAACACGCCAAGCCTGGAGGTCATTCGTGGAAAGGTGTGTCCGAACACGATAAGACAGACGATCTGCTCATAGTGGAGAAGATCGTTCCTCCATCTTTCCAAAGTATCCGACACCTGGATCATAGCGTGCTTCAAATCCGATCCCTTGAGTTCGAGGATCACGTCAATCTCGCGGTCGTAACCGATGATGTAATCCGCGCGACCGCCCTCGATCGTTTTGAAGTAGCACTTGTCGTACTTGATCTTTCGCAGTTCATTGCGACGAGGGTTCCGAAATGTAGCGCTTACCCCCTTCTCGTTAACAGGAAGGCTGATTCGATTTGTGAATTCGACGCACTCGTTTTCCTGAGCGGGTTCAGTTTCTCTACGAGGCTTTCTTCGTGCCATATTCAAGCCTCAACATCTCATCGAATTCATTGCCGATCGTTTCAGAAACGCTGTCGAGGTACTCACCATTGATCAGGCCTGTATCGGAGAGGATCGACTCAAGTTTCCCGTCATGGATGCTGTATGCTTTGAAGGTTTCCGGCTCAATCCAGAATCTTGCGTCAATCTTGATTTTCTTCTTCAAACGCTTATCCCGCCCGAGTTGACCGGCGAATATAAGGTTGTTGAAAGAAGATAGGACATAAGGGCTGTGGGTGGTGATAACCCAAGAAAAATCTAAGCGCCATTCTCGACTCAGCCATGCAAATAAGCGAATCAAATCATATTGTGTGCTTGGAAAGATATTAGCTTCGGGTTCCTCCACATAAACCAAGCCCAGGCTCTCGATGATTTGGTTTGGCATCCCTGAAAGGTTGTCGGGGCGTGGGAAAAGGATTCTTCCGCGCTGCTCGGTTATAACCCTCCAAAGCAGATTGAACATGGGAAGCAAAGTCTGCGTGCCCGACGACAGGAGCGGCAGTGGAATTGATTTGCCGTCTAGAATTCTTCTGAATCTCGCGGAGCCATTGCGACCCTCTACGCCTCCCCCAGCGATCCGAATAATCTCGCTACGGATTTCATGCAGAATTCGCACCCCCTCTTCACCCAGGACGTGGTTGATTGAGGGTGCCCCTCCCCATGAGACCTCCAGGGAGAATTCCTTCAGAATGGGATGTATGTCGGGATTATTTACCAGACTGAAACCCAGCGTCTGGTTTGTGAAAAACGCTCGACCGTCTGGAATATAGACAGGACGGTCAACGAATGTCCCCGTGAGTAACAAATAGAACTGCGCACTCACTTGGTCCGCAATATACCTTCGTGAGTCAGCTCCAGCTGCAGGAACCCGTTGAACTTGATTGACAAGACTGTCGAAAAGAGTCTCGAAATCTGGAGAAAACTCAAGACCAACACCGTCGAGTTGCTTAGTTGCAAAAACCCGAACCCGAAAGGCTTGAGACTCAAACGTCACCGTGGCGCCTTCGCTGTGCCACGTTTCGAGCGGGAACCACGCAAGAAAGTCTCGGCTCAAAGAAGACTTGAATTCATCAAACGTGCTTTGGTCTGCGGAACGCTGGCTCAAGATAGCAACCAAAGCGTTTTCGATCGCTTGCTTACTAAGAAAATACGCTAGCTTGCAAAGCAGGCTTTTCCCACTTGCTTGCGGCCCAATGAGCACGGTGATCTTTCCAAATTCGAGTTTGGCGTCTTCAATGACGGAGAAGTTCTTGACCGTGAGGGTGCGCACAGGGCGGGTCTTGTTGCTGTTATTGGTCATCGCGTCCTCCCCTTCCCCGAAGAACAACCGCAGATCCTTCGACTCCGCTGCGCTGCTCTCAAGCTGACAAACCTTAACACCTAAAGATACTACCGCCCAATCTCTTGCCTACCGCCCGAACTTCTGTCTCTGCCCCAACCCGCTCAGCCCGCCGCGCAGCATCTGTTTGGCCAACCCTCCGCGGCCCATCTGCTTGAACATCTTGGCCATCTGCGCGTACTGGCGCAGCAGCTGGTTCACGTCCTGCACGCTGGTTCCCGAGCCGGCCGCGATGCGCTTGCGCCGCGTGCCCGAGATGATTTCGTGGTTGCGCCGCTCAATGGGCGTCATGGAATTGATGATGGCTTCGAGCCGCGTAAACTGCTTCTCGTCGATGTTTTCCCGCGCCTGCTTCAGGCCGGCGAACGGGCCCACGCTCGGCATCATCTTTAAAATCGATTCCATTGAGCCCAGCTTCATAATCTGCCGCAGCTGCTCGCGGAAATCCTCAAGCGTGAAGCCGTCGCCCAGCAGCGCCTTCTTGGCCAGATCCTCGCTCTTTTTGCGGTCGAGCGTGGACTCGGCTTTCTCAATAAGCGACATCATGTCGCCCATGCCCAGGATGCGGCCGACAATTCGATCTGGATGAAACGGTTCGAAGGCATCAGGCTTTTCGCCCACGCCGATGAACTTGATTGGCTGGCCGGTGACATGGCGAATCGAGAGCGCCGCGCCGCCACGGGCATCGCCGTCCATCTTCGTCAAAACCACGCCCGTCAGCCCCAACCGCTTATGAAAATCCTGCGCCGAGTTCACGGCGTCCTGGCCCGTCATTGAGTCGGCGATGAACAGAATCTCCTGCGGGTTGAGGAGTTTCTTCAACCGCTCCATCTCGCCCATCAACTCTTCGTCAACGTGCAGCCTGCCGGCGGTGTCGACAATCAGCGTGTCGCAGCCCATGATGACGGCCTCGCGACGCGCCTCCTTGGCCAAACGCTCAACCAGCGCGGACCCGGGCGCCTCACCTTTCAGATCGCCTTCGTAGATCCGCGCCTCAATTGACTTGGCGACAACCTTGAGCTGCTCGCGCGCGGCCGGACGATACACGTCGACCGAAACCAGCATGGGCCGGTGGCCGCCCTTCTTGAGCCACGCGGCCAGCTTGCCGCTGGTGGTGGTTTTGCCCGAGCCCTGCAATCCGGCCATCAGGATCACGGTCGGCGGCTGCGAGGCGAATTTGAAACGCGCCGTGTCGCGGCCCAGAATCTCAATCAGCTCATCGCGCACAATCTTGATGACCTGCTCTGACGGCGAAAGCGCGGTAAGCACCTCGGCGCCCACGGCCTTGGCGCGGATGTGCTCAAGCAGGTCCTTGACCACGCCCAGGTTGACGTCGGCCTCAAGCAGCGCCACACGAATTTCGGCGAGCGCCTCGCCGATGTTCTCTTCGGTGAGCGTGCCCTGGCCGCGCAGGTTCTTGAATACGCGCTGTAATTTGTCGGTTAAGTTATCAAACATAAGTCAAATACAAGTGTATCGCGAGGCGCGGATGGCCAGGGTTTCCCAAGCGCCGGCGCCACGCGCAACCTTCGGCCGAAGTGAATAAACTGAAGCCGAGGAGTAGCATATGGCCGACGGACGCGAGGAGCGCGAGGAACAGGAAAAACGGCGCCAGTGGGAACAGACGCGGGACCGCGAGGATCGACTCGATCGCCTGGATCGGGACCGGCAGATCATCGAGCGCCGGGATGAGTTTGAGCCGGAGCGCGGCGGCTCATGAGGGTGTTTTCGGCGTCGGAGTGTCTGGAGATCGGCGCTACTGCGCCGGCGCGATCAGATATTGCTCAAGCTTGCCATCCGGATACGTGTAAGTCGTCAGCCGCAGCCGCCGGTCGGGATACGTAATCGTGAACGAGCGGAAGGTCATGCCGCCGCGCAACTCCTCGCCACCCTGGCGCAGACTCAGCGGCTCGCCCAGCGGCGCAAGGCTCATTTGATAATCCTTGATCGCCTCCGGCGTAAAGTAGTCGCTCAGGTTGGGCGCGAGCAAACTGCGATCGATCATGCCCTTCTGCAGTCCGCGATAAATATCGAGCGCCTGCTGCTCAGTGGGCTTGAGCGGAAGATCCGCGGCCAGCGGCAACACAAGATGCCCGATCATCGACGCTGCGCCCACCGCATCCTGGTTGGTGAGTACGGATACGGCCGCGCCATCGTCCACCAGCACCTCATTGTCCGATACGAATCCCGAAACTTCGCCGGTGTGTTCAATGTCGCGGTGCCCGTCCACGTCGTGCACGCCAACGCCAAGCCCGTAATCTGTTCCCTTGCCGTCTTTCAGCTTGACCTCGGTAAACATTTTTTTGTAACTCTCGGGCGAGAGTATCGACCGTGCGATCAGCGACGTATCCCACAGCGCCAGATCGTGCGCGGTCATGGCCAGTTCACCGGCCGCGAACATCCAGCCAAGGCCCTCCTTGGGCGCAACACGCAATGGGCCCAGCGCATGCCGGTAGTAGGGCGTCGCGTCCACTTCGGTCAGCTTGTGCTCGTCAGAATTCCACACCGACCTCATCTCCAGCGGATGAAATACATGCTCGCCCAGAAATTGCCACAGCGACTCGCCCGAAACCACTTCGACAATCCGCCCGGCGATTACAAAGTTCGTGTTCGAATACTGCCATTGCGTGCCCGGTTCAAAGTCCAGCGGCTTTTTGGCCCACGTGTCCATGATTTGCCGCGCGGTTTCAGGCTTCAGCATCGGAGTCATCACGTAGTCCTCGGGCCAGTAATCCTGATAGCCGGAGGTGTGCGAAAGAATCTGACGGATGGTCACATCGTCACCACGCGTGAGGCCGGAAACATACTTGCCCACCGGGTCGTCGATCGAGAGCTTGCCCTCTTCTTCGAGTAGCAGAATCGCCGTCGCCGTGAACTGTTTTGAGATGGACCCGATGGAGTAACGCATGTCCGGCGTGGCTTTCTTGGGCGGCTCAAGACTCGACAGCCCAAAGGCATGCGTGTAAACCACCTTGCCATGCTGCACAACCGCAACCGAGGCCGAGGGCACGCCGGTCTGCTGCAAAACCTGATCGGCGATGCGGTCGATTTTAGCGCGCAGGTCAGGCGAGATAGTATCGACGGCCTGCGCGTGAAGTGCGGCAGCCATGGCAGCGCCCAGGAGAGGCCAAGCGAAGAAGCGATAGGTGCGGCAAGTCATTGGAAGATTCCTTTTGAAAAGGATAATGGCCGCGGTTCAGTAAGCGCATGCGAGAGTGAGGACCGTGATGTCATCTTCCTGCCCGAACTGTTGTGCCGCGTGAGCGATGTCTCGAGCAGACTTGGTTGAGATTGCCGCCGTGCGCTCAAAGCCGAAAAGTTCACCATTAGCGGCACGAGCTTCAACCACGCCATCGGAGAGCAATACCAGCTTTTGCCCGGCGGCGAGCGTGCCACTGACCTGCGCATAAACTTGATCGGAGACAATTCCAAGCGGCAGAGCCGGCGGCGTTGAAACTTGCCCGCCATCAATGTATGGGGCGATGTGGCCAGCGTTCGCGATCGAGTATTGACCACCCTTGTCGAGCCAAATGCAGCAAGCCGTAGTGAATCCGGATTCAATGTTGGTCACCAGCGCCTGGTTGAGGTTGGAGAGAATCTCGGCCGGCTCCCACGAAACTTCGCGGCGCAGCACGCCGATAATCATGGCCACGCGCATGGCGGCAGGCAGTCCCTTTCCACTCACATCGCCCACAATCGCGATGAGCCCGGCATCTGGAGTATTGGCCACAAAAAAGAAATCGCCGCCCACCTCGCTGGCAGGAAAGTAGTCACTCTCCACCTGAAAGCCCGGCGTTGGCTCTGACGCGCGAGAGAGCAGCAGTTGCTGGGTGGTGTGCGCGGCCTCAAGCTCGGCAGCCACCCGGGCGTGGCGCCGGGCGATGCCGATGGTGCGCAACACCAGAAACAGCAGAACCGTGACGAACGAAAAGAAATCGCCGACTGTGAGCAATGGGAAGGCGTAGCTGCCGAGGTGAAAAATCGGCAGGATATGGCGGGTTGCGGTGATGTGCGTGAAAAATGCGACGTAACTGAAGAAGCTCCAGTAGTCGGCGACCGTGATGAGCAGCAGCGCCGGCAACAGCACTCGGGCCTCGATGTTGCCGCGACGCCCTCCGCGCAACAGCAACACAGCCAGCACCACATCCACGGCAAGCATCGGCACATAGAACACGAAAAAGCCGAAGAAATACGAATAGAAGGGCGTAGCCGCGAACGGACTGGAAAAGGCGGCTAGAAAGTAAATCGTCTGCAACCCGAGGATCGAGCGGGTACGGCGCAGGCCCAGAACCAAGCGGACAAATTCAATGAGGACCGCGTTGCCGAGTCCATAGAAAACGGCAAGCACGAGCCCGCCGGAAAACGTAAAAGGAGAGAGATAGTGCAAGGCCTCTAGAACGTAGTAAGCACTCCATGCAAACATGTAAATGGCGGCGGCAAAATACTCGTGCTGTGAGCGGAGCGCGATAAAAAGAGCCAAAGCGATGAGGCCTATCAGCAGGCTGAGCCCTGCCATGACCAGATACGGGACGATGCGCTGGGAGTTGGCGAATTCCGCCTCGCGCACCGCCGACTCGCCGCTTAACAGATAGAGCGATGAGCCGGAATGAATCGGAGTGCTGGTCCCTCGCCCTATCGAGCCGGTGGCATTGAACCCGAAGCGGATGGCAAGCGTGAGATCGCCCTGGGGCGTGAGGAGTCCGTCTGGAATGGGATACGGGGCAAATCCGAACTGGTTATAGCGATAGATGGGCGGGAACGGTCCGCTGCCGCCGATGCGAACTCCGTTGGCGAAGATTTCGTAGCTTCCCAACGTATTCTGGAGGCCAATCATCAGGTTCTGCGTGCCGGGACGGAGATGGATGTGAACGCGGTACCAGCCGTAACTGGTATCGCGGATGCCGTATTCGAAGAGTTCTTTTTGGGTTGAGACCGTAGTCCAGCCGCTGTCGTCGAGCGTAGGAGAAGCCCATGCGGGATTGTCGCCGGCCTTGAACAGCCAGTCGGGACCGAGGGTAATGCGCTGACCAAAGCTGGTGGCGTCAAAGCTACGCGGGTCAGCGGCGACTGCTTGGACCGTGGCGCAAGCGAGCGTAAGGAAGACAAAAAGCCAGATTGCAGGGAAAGTGCGCTGGCGGGACATTGACGTAACTATATCGCAGCTCCAATGCGGCAGGCTGCTGCCAAATGCTTTAATGCTGAAGGGGCGATTGAACAATGGACAAGGTGATCGCAGGCTACAAAAGGTTCCTGGCCGAGGTGTTTCCGGCGCGAAAAGATCAGTTCAAGCTGCTGGCCGATTCACAGGCCCCCGAGTATCTCTTCATCACCTGTTCCGATTCGCGCGTGGTGCCCGACCTGATTCTCGGCACCGGGCCGGGCGACCTGTTCATCACGCGCAACGCCGGCAACGTGGTGCCGGTGGCCGCGCACGATGTTGACGGCTGCACGGCCACCATCGAGTACGCGGTTGAAGTGCTCAAGGTGAAGCACGCAATTCTCTGCGGCCACTCCGATTGCGGAGCAATGAAGGCAGCGCTCAACAAGAAAGGCCTTGAAAACCTGCCCAGGGCAAAGCGCTGGCTCGAGCACGTTGAGGCAGCCTTTAATCACCGTCAGCCCCTGAACCCGCTCGACGGCACTCATGTCGAACTCGCGTCGCTCATTCGCGGCAACGTGGTGGCGCAGCTCCAGAACCTGCGCGCGCAGCCTTGTGTGAGCCGCGCTGAAGCCGAGGGCCGGCTCACGGTTCACGGCTGGTATTACGACATTCTGTCGGGGCGGATCGAGGCTTACGACGAGAAGCTGAAGAAGTTTGTGCCGCTGGCGGCGAAGTGAAGCAGCGGGCCGCAGGCAAGCCCGGGCTGAAAATAAAATCCCCAAAAAAGAAAACGGACGGAAGATCCTGTGATCCTCCGCCCGTATCTCAATGTGAATTGCGTCGTCCACCCACGGGTGGCCCCGACGCCTACCTGAATTTCGGACTTGCCGTCCACCCAGGGGTGGCCCCGGCATGCTCACTTTATTGGAGTGACATTTTGGCTGCTGGGTTGCACAAAAGTTGTATTTCCAAGCGATGGTGTTACATGGTGACACGGAGCTGAAAAGTCGCGCGGAACGGGTTGAAATCGGAAATAATCAGGCGGCGGCTGAAAAGCTTCGGTAGAGTCGAGATGTGGCGCGGTGGTTTAGGTCTGGCCTACCTGTTTCCGGC
>JBEKCW010000056.1:0-17131 GCA_050014675.1 Occallatibacter sp.
CTCATTTATTTAAAATACGGAGATCAATCCGAGGAAGGCGCAGCAATGCAGCCACACCACCACGAATGATGAGATGCAAGCTGTTCTTGTCGTGGATTGAAATGCCTGCCCGGGCATCAACTCATGTTGATGGGAGTGTGAATCCTGGTGGTCTCTTCAATTTCGCGGGTCCCGGCGCTGTTCTTGAGGCCGCGGAGGTGGCCCGGCTTGTAGATAACATTACACCCGCGCGCGGTTACGACTGTGGCAGACTTAAGCTACACTGTTCCGACAAGATCAACCGTGCCGTTCAGGCGCGCGAAAGTTGAAGGTGCACCATGAAAAATGTTATCCGCGGCATCGTCATGTTATCCGCTTTGTCAGGCACCGTTTCACTAATGGCCCAGACGCTTCAGCCAGCGCCGGCGCCGGCGCCTGCGCAGTCAGCCGCTCCAGCGGCCGCGGCAACGCCGGCACTGACGGTTGAAGAGGTCATCGCCAAGTACATTGAGGCTATTGGCGGAAAAGCTGCGATCGGCCAAGTCAAGTCGCTCTCGATGGAGACGTCGGCGGAGGTGATGGGGAACGAGGCTCCGGGAACGACGGTGATTTTGAACGGAGTTGGCTACAAGAACGAGACCGTGTTCAACGACTCCAAGATCATCCAGGTCTACACGGCCAAAGGCGGATGGCAGGTGAATCCGATGGCGGGCATTATGGATCCCTCACCGTTGCCTGAGGATCAGTACAAGGCGGGGAAGGATCAGATTTACGTGGGTGGGGCGCTTTTTGACTACGCGGCCAAGGGCAACAAGGTTGAATTGCTGGGCAAAGACAGCGACAGCTACAAGATCAAGCTGACCAATAAGGACAACCTCGTGACGACCTATGGAATTGACGCTCAAACTTTCCTGCTCAAATCGGCGGCGCGGCAAGGTAAGATGCAGGATCAGGACGTGGACATTACGACCATCTACAGCGATTACAAGAAGGCGGACGAAGGTTACCTGTTCCCCTCGAACATCAGCGTGGATTTTGGCGGGCAGTTCCAGGTGACGATTTCGGTGACCAAGGTGGAAGTGAATAAGGAGATTGATCCGGCGATCTTTGAGATGCCGAAGCCGGAAGCGGCTCCGGCTGCGCCGAAGAGCTAAGGCTCGACTTCTTCACAGGTTCTGCACGAATCTGTACGGATTCTGTGCGGGTTCTGTACTGAATCTGTGCGGATTCTGTGCGGCTTGTGCCGGTCCAAGTTGTTGATTCTGTTTAAGTGGATCTCGGCTGCACAGTTTATGCAGGGATTTTCAAGAATTAGAAAAATGCGGCAGGCAGCGTGGTCTCCCAGGTCCCCAAGTGCGAGGGATCTCCATCCCACGGACGAAGACCTGTCCGTGGGGACCCCGGACCGGGGGCACCCGGCTTGTTGTTCGGGGGAGAGATGAATCTGCGGGCGCGGACGCCCACAGGACAACCGGGCTGGAGCCCGGCGCTACCCGAACAGAAACTCTTTGGTGCGCAGGTCCTTGATGGTGTCGCGGAGTTTGGCGGCTTTTTCGAACTCGAACTTTTTGGCGGCTTCGCGCATGTCGGTTTCGAGTTTCACAATGTACTGGTCGAGCTGCTCCTGGGTGGTGAATTCCGGCATGCCTTCGGTTTCTTCAATCGCCACTTCGCCGTATTCGGCCTTGAGAATTGCGGCGAGGCCCATGTCGACCTTGCTGATGATCGACTGGGGCGTGATGCCGTTCTCCTCGTTGTAGGTGGTCTGGATGACGCGGCGGCGATCTGTCTCGTCGATGGCCCGGCGCATGGAGTCAGTCATTCTGTCGCCGTAGAGGATGGCTTTGCCCTCGAGGTGGCGCGCGGCGCGGCCCATGGTCTGGATGAGCGAGCCGGCGGAACGCAGGAAACCTTCCTTGTCAGCATCGAGAATTGCGACCAGCGAAACCTCGGGCAGGTCGAGGCCTTCGCGCAGCAGGTTGATGCCGATGAGCACGTCAAATTCACCTTTGCGCAGGCCGGCCAGGAGCTTGACGCGCTCGAGGGTCTCAATCTCAGAGTGCATGTAGCGGCAGCGCACGCCGACCTCGGTGTAGTAGCCGGCCAGGTCCTCGGCCATGCGTTTGGTCAGCGTGGTTACTAATACTCTTTCGTTGCGCTTGGCGCGGTCGCGAATCTCGGCCAGCAAATCGTCGATCTGGCCCTTGACGGGGCGGATTTCGACTTGCGGGTCGACGAGGCCGGTGGGCCGGATGACCTGTTCAACCACTACGCCGGCGGAGCGCGTAAGCTCGTAGGGGCCGGGCGTGGCGGAGACGTAGATGGTCTGGTGGATGCGGTTCTCAAACTCCTCAAACTTGAGAGGACGATTGTCGCGGGCCGAAGGCAGGCGGAAGCCGTAGTCGACCAGGTTCTGCTTACGGCTTTGATCTCCGTACCACATGCCGTGAACCTGGGGAACGGTGGCGTGGCTCTCGTCGATAAAGAGCAGGAAGTCGCGCGGGAAATAGTCGAGCAGCGTGGGTGGTGGTTCGCCGGGAAGGCGGCCCGAGAAGTGGCGCGAGTAGTTCTCGATGCCGTGGCAGTAGCCCATGGACTTGATCATTTCGAGATCGAATCGGGTGCGCTGGTGGACGCGCTGCGCCTCGACCATGCGGCCTTCAGACTCAAGCTGCGCGACCCATTCGTTCAACTCTTTCACGATGGAGTCGACGGCCTGCGACTTGCGCTCGGGCTGAACCACATAGTGGCTCTTGGGGTAGATGGGCAGGCGCGAATATTTCTGCTTGACGGTGCCGAAGAGCGGATCGATTTGCGAAAGCGACTCGATTTCGTCGCCGAACATCTCGATTCGATAGGCATTTTCGTCGTAGGTGGGGAAGACTTCGATGACGTCCCCTCTTACGCGAAAAGTTCCGCGGCGAAAATCGTTGTCGTTGCGCTCGTAGAGAATTTCAACCAGGCGCCGGGTGATGTCTTTGCGGCTGATCTGCTGGCCTTTTTCAAGCAGCAACAGCATGCCGAAATAGGCCTCCGGCGAGCCGAGGCCGTAGATGCACGAGACCGAGCTGACAATGATGGAGTCGCGGCGTTCGAAGAGCGAGCGCGTGGCCGAGAGGCGCAGCTTGTCGAGCTCCTCGTTGATGGTGGCTTCTTTTTCGATATAGAGGTCACCGGCCGGGATATAGGCCTCGGGCTGGTAGTAGTCGTAGTAGGAGACGAAGTACTCGACGGCATTGCCGGGGAAGAACTGCTTGAACTCGTGATAGAGCTGGGCGGCGAGGGTTTTGTTGTGGGCGAGGATGAGGGCCGGCCGATTGGACTGCTCGATGACCTTGGCCATGGTAAAGGTCTTGCCCGAGCCGGTAACGCCGAGTAGCACCTGGTGCTTCTCGCCGGCGGCAAGGCCGTTCATCAGCTCGTCGATGGCGCGGGGCTGGTCGCCCTTCGGCTTGTAAGGGGTTACGAGCTGAAAGTCCATATTAGGATTATAGCGGAGAAGCGAAGATTGGGCGAAGGGGTCGACCGAAGTATTGTCGCCAAATGCCATATGGTGTATGATGCCATAAGGAAAGATGAAAGCCAGGCTGTCTATTACCGGCGAATGGACTACGACGACGGCGCCATCGTTGAAATGGTCCTGTGGAGAGTGCCGACGCCGGTTCCTCCGTCGACCCACGACCTCAAGTACTCGCTCTTCTATGGCCGGCCAGGGGTTCGTGAGGTTGGATATGACAACGAGCGGGGCGAAGGCGATCACAGGCATTTTCAAGGCGTCGAGGCAGCGTATTCATTCACGACGGTCGAACGGCTCATGACAGATTTCTGGGCCGACGTGCACAGATTGCGGGGTATCCAATGAACGAGGTCAAAATCACAGTCGGCGGCGAAATGGAGCAAGAGGCCTCCCGGCAGTTCATCGACGCATGGCATCGCGCCGAGCGCGGCGAGACGTTCTCGGAACGTCATCTTGCGTTCGAAAGCTGGGACGCGCTGGCGCACGTGCTTTCCACCAGGCGGATGGAACTGCTCCGTTTTGTGCGGCGGCATCAAGTCACCAGCATCCGGGCATTGGCGAAGGCGCTCGGCCGCGATTACAGCAACGTGCATGCAGATGTTCAGGCGCTGGCCAAGGCCGGCCTGCTTGACACAACATCCAAGGGCGTGCGCGCGGACTACGACGCCATCGAGACGCGGATTGCGATCTGAAAATGGGCTCGCTCTGCGGTCGTCGCGGCCCTACGGGACGCGAACAATTTTCCCCGCGCCGTCCCAGGGTTTCGTCCGCCGTTGCGGACTGCACCCTGGGCTATCCTCGAGTCGTCCCTCCGGGACGCGCGAAGAACAAATGCAGGGTCCCTCCGCTTCGCTCGGGATGACAGCTCTGAGGAGGGTGGGGCTTCGTTCGGGATGACTGTGGCGAGGGGGGTGGGATAAAGCCGTGTGCGGGCGTGGACGCCCACACGACAACCGGCTTCCACCCCAACGAATACAAATCATTCGTTGGGGACCCCGGGTCTGGAGCCCAGCGCTGCTTTCTTCAGCGCTCGGGATGACAGTTGTTGGGAGTGGGGAATCCCATGACGACGGAGATTAGGGGATGTCGTTTTTTCTGGATTTTTTACTCAGACCAGTGCTAACTTGCCGCCATGACTACTCCAGAACAGGGTTATAAATCCATTACCGGACTTGTCGACGAAAACGCGTCCGCGCCTGCGCCGAAGGCAGGGGTGGACTTTACACCGGGGGCGCATCCCGGCGCGTTGAAGACTTCGACAGAGATCAAGTGTTCGGTTTGCGGCAGCCTGATTACTACCCAGGCGTACGAACTGAACGGAGGGCCGGCCTGCGATCGCTGCGCCGTGTCGGCTGGTGCGCCGGTGGACTCGCATACCGCCTTTACTACCGCCGTGGTGTATGGAATCGGGGCGGCGTTTGGCGGCCTGGCCTTCTATGCGGGCTTTACCATCGCGTTTCATTTCTATATTGGATACGTTGCGCTGGCGGTGGGCTGGATGGTCGGCAAGGCCATGATGGCCGGGTCGAAGGGAATTGGCGGACGCAGGTACCAGGTGGCGGCGGCTTTACTTACCTATGCCGCAATCTCGCTGGCTTCCATCCCAATCATGATTGCCGAGGTGTACGAGAAGGGGAAGGACGTAGATTGGGCGCAGTTCGCCCCGGTTCTGGTGGTTTATGGAATTGCGTCGCCGATTCTCGACATCGCGGGCGGGGCGGTGAACGGACTTATCGGCCTGGTGATTTTGTTTGTTGGCCTGCGCATAGCGTGGAAGCTGACCAGTGCGAAGAAGATCAAGGTTACGGGGCCGGTGGGGTCGTTTTGAACGACAGAGAACAGGGAACAGTGAACAGCGGTTCTAAGCAGCTGGCTTACCAGGGCAGCGGTTTACCCATGTGGAAGTAGCCGCCGGTGGGGCCGTCTTCGCCTAGACTCGCGAGCTCGATGGCTGTTTTTGCGCCGTCTTCCAGCTCCATGGGCGCCTGCGGGCCGCCCATTTCGGTCTTTACCCAGCCGGGGTGGGCCGAATTCACCTTGATTTTGGTGTCTTTTAGCTCATAGGCCAGGTGGACCGTGAAGGCGTTGAGCGCGGTCTTCGATGCGTCGTAGGCGAACGATTTGGCGTCGTAGATCGGCGAGCCGGGAGTGGCGTGAAGCGTAAGCGAGCCGAGGATGCTCGATAGATTGACGATGCGGCCGGCTGCGCTTTTGCGGATGAGCGGCAGCAGCGCCTTGGTGACGGCAACCTGGGCGAAGAAGTTGGTCTCAAAGACCTTGCGGAGCAGAGCCAGCGGGACATCGGCGGTTGAGTGCTCCGGGCCCACGCCGGGGAATGCGCCGCCAGCGACGCCGGCATTGTTGATGAGAATGTCGAGGTGGCCGTAGCGGGAGTTGAAGTAGTCGAAAGCGGCCTGGTGGCTGGCCGGCTGGGTGACATCGAAATGCAGCGCGTCGGCGTCCATGCCCGCGGCCAGAAGCTTTTCAAGAGCCAGTTCGCCCTGCCTCAGATCGCGCGAGCCGATGACAACTTTGGCTACGTCTTTCAATCCAAGCGCGGTTTGAAATCCCAGACCGCGGTTGCCGCCGGTGATGAATGCAATTTTCTTTGCCATTGAGCTTCAAGTCTCCTGTGTTCGATTGGATTCGCGAGGCCTTGGAAAGGTTCAGCGGTGTACGGGGAAAAACGGCTGGGCTCAAAGCGAAAATGCTGAGGGCGGCGTTAGCTCAAGGCTGGGAGATGTCTGGCAGCGTGTATTCGGGCAGGATGCCCAGCTCGGCGGCGATTGAGAAGAAGCCGCGCATGCCTTCGACGATCTCCTCGTCGAGCACGTAGTGAATGTTTTCGCCCAGGTAGGTGCGGATGGTGCTTTCAGGCACCGGGAGTTGCTTCGACCACTCGGCTGCGAGGGCGTCGATGTTTCTGAGCCCGTGGTCGCGGGAAGCGATGAAGTCGTTGGCAACGCCCTCGTTCAAAACGCCGCCGTGCGCAGCACCCCAGACGGCGGAGACGAAGGGAAGGCCGGTGAGCTTGCGCCATTCCTGCGCCAGGTCGTGGTAGACCAGCTGCTCCTGGGTGCGTGCGAAGCGATTGGATTGCTCTTCGAGAGCCAGAAGGGCCGGATCGCCAATGATGATGGCGGCGTCGGCGCGTGCGAGCATTCTGTCGAGGTCGGCGCCGAGCGGAATAAACGGTACCTCGCCATTGCCCCACTTGTGAAACAGAATCCGCGCGTAGGCCAAGGTGGTGCGGCTGGCAGTATCTGCGGCCACTGAGCGCAGTTGATCGAGAGGCTGGTTTGCGCGGCGGACCAGCAGCAGGGAGCGCACGCGGCTCTTCGAGGCGATAGTGCATCCCGGCAAAATTTGCAGGCTGGGGATGGTGGCCAGCGCGGCGATGGGAATGAGGCCGATATCGGCCTGGCCGGTGGCGAGCTGAGCCGCGCACTCAGAAGGCGACATGCGGTCGACGCGATAGCGCTTTTCGAGCTCCGCTTGAAGCGGCGGGTGTTCGAAGTCCCACATGAGTGGGGCGGGGTTGAGGAAGTTGATGGCTGCGACCCGGATTCGATCATTTCGCTCTACGCTCACGCTTATTAGAGTAACAATCTGTGGCGCTCGATGCAGTTAAGTGCCTGGTTGGTAACGGTTGGACGACCGCTTGGTTGCGAGTCATGTTCGAATTGGGGCGGACATGTGAGCAGTGTCACCGATGAAAGTGTTCCATCATGTTTTCCTTCGAGAAAGCGAATGTCGAGATTTTTTCTGGCCGCTATAACGAAATGACAACAGAGACACAGCCGGTAGCGATTGCCGCGAAGAAGCTTGCTGAGGACCAGCTTGCCTGGCTGGCGCTGGCTTTGTCTCCGGGGCTGGGACCGAAGCGCATCCTCGATGCAGTGCAGCAACTCGGCACGTCTGCCCGTGTTTTTGAGCTGAGGCTGACCGAACTTGAAGGGCTAAGGTTTCCGGCCGAGGCCGCTCAATTTATCTTCGACGGCAAGGCCCGGGCGGCAGCCGAGTCGGAATTGGCACGTGCCGGCGCGCTGGGAGCAACGATTGTGAGTTATGGCTGCGAGGTGTATCCGGAGCGCCTGCGCGAGATTTACGATCCTCCGCCAGTGTTGTGGGTGCGGGGCGACACAAAGCTCTTGAGCCGGCCGTCGATTGCGATTGTAGGCACGCGGCATCCCACGCCTTATGGATCGGGCATAGCTGAGATGCTGGCGCGGGATCTGGCTGCCCGGCGCCTGCTGGTGGTAAGCGGAATGGCGCGAGGCATCGACAGCTGCGCGCACAAAGGGGCGCTGGCGGCGCGCATGCCTACGCTGGCCGTGTGGGGCACGGGGATCGACGTTGTGTATCCCAAAGAGAACAAGAAGCTTGCCGAAGAGATTCTGGCTTCAGGCGGGGCGATTGCGAGCGAGGTTCCGCTGGGGACTTTTCCTGCGCCGCAGAATTTTCCGCGCCGCAACCGGATACTGAGTGGCGTGAGCATTGCGGTGCTGGTGGTGGAGGCGGCGGAAAACTCAGGCACACGCGTGACCGCCCGCTGCGCCGCTGAGCAGAATCGCGACTTGTTTGCTGTTCCCGGCAACGTGACGAACAAGGGCTCGTGGACGCCTAACACGCTGATTAAACAGGGCGCCAAGCTGGTTGCCACCTGGGAAGACGTGTGGGAAGATCTGCCCTCGCAGGTGCGAGTCGAGCTCGAGGCGCTGGCACCGTCTGCATCCAAAACGGAGACTGCCGCATCCTTATTGCCTGATCCGATGCTGCGGCCCGAGGAAGCGATGGTGCTTGAGGTGCTGCGCTCCGATGAGAGCCTTCAGATCGACGAACTGCTTGATCGGCTTGAGACGCAATTGACTTCGTCTGAGGTCTTTACGGCGTTGTTTGAGTTGGAGATGGCGGGGCGCGTGCGGTGCCTGCCGGGGAAGAATTACGTGCGAACTCTCTAGAAACAAAGCCAACTGCCGGCATATTGAGATTCGTGGTCACCCACCCTGGCGACAAAAACAAAGACGTCGTACCCAGAGGGTCCCCAGGTGGGGCACCCGGATTTTTCATTCATCGTGGGTTGGAAAAGCCGGTGGCGAATCGGGACTCGCATTCACGAGCGGGCGGAAAACGCGACGCCGAATATTTGTCGTCTGCATTTTTTCTTTCGTCTAATCGTCCAACGGTGTTGATGCGCGGCTAAAGATGGGATGAAAGACTGATGGAACAAGGTGTTGTGGCACAAAAACCGCATCCTTGAATGGCCTTGCCGTCGAGCCGAATTGGGATGCCTGGGCCAGGAATTGTTGGAGCCGGAGTGGAAATCAGACGGTGTTCCATGGTAGGGTGCAGAACTTGCGGGTCCATTTTTTAAATGTCGATGAGCGGCAGGCCCGGCAAGTGAATCAAAGGTGCAGGAATGAACGCGAACAATGGCGGGACAGAAACTCTGAGTTTTCCGCAGGGTTCGTGGCGAATGAGACGTGGCTGCATCTGGTAATCAAGAGAGGGAACTGGTTAAGGAATGGCAACGGGTAAATCATTGGTGATCGTCGAATCCCCTGCAAAGGCGAAGACGATCGAAAAGTATCTAGGCAAAGGGTTTGAGGTTCTCGCGTCGGTAGGCCACATTATGGACCTGCCCAGGAGAGACATCGGCGTGGAACTCAAGAACCGTACGTTCGAGCCGACGCTCGAAGTGTCTCCAGACAAGCAAAAAGTGGTGTCGCAGTTGAAGCGTGCCGGAGCAGCCGCTGAGGAAATCTTCCTTGCGCCTGACCCTGACCGTGAAGGCGAAGCAATTGCCTATCATCTCGCAATTCAGCTTGGAATCAACCCCAAGGAGCGGAAGAAAATTCGTCGCGTTACCTTCAACGAAATTACGAAGAAGGCCGTGCAGGAAGCTTTCAAGCACGCACGCGACATTGACCGGAATCTTGTGGATGCGCAGCAGACCCGCCGCGTGCTCGATCGCCTGGTTGGCTATCAGATTTCTCCGTTGCTGTGGGACAAGGTGCGACGGGGACTCTCCGCTGGCCGCGTGCAGACCGTAGCGGTCCGTCTGATTGTGGAGCGCGAGCGCGAGATCGGGGCTTTCAAGCCCGTTGAATATTGGACTCTCGATGCCGAGCTCCATCCTGAGCGCCAGGCCGACAAAAAGTTCAAGGCCCGGTTTGTGGGCATTGATGGCGAACCGGTGCGCGTGCCCAACGGGAAGGACAAGGACGAGAAGGACGTCTTCATAGCGAGCGCGGTTCCTGGCAAGCCGCAAATGGATGAAGTGCTGGCGGCGCTCGAAGGCGCGAAGTGGTCAGTAGTGTCGATCCAGTCGAGAGAGCAGCAGCGCCGTCCCCTTCCACCGTTTATTACGAGTCAACTGCAGCGCGATGCGGCCAACAAGCTTGGCTTCAACGTTCGCCGCACCATGGGAGTTGCGCAGAGACTTTATGAAGGCATCGACCTGGGCGCAGAGGGCACAACCGGCCTCATCACCTACATGCGTACCGACTCTCCGCGCGTGGCGCCTGAGGCGCTGACTTCGGCGCGTGAGTGGATTCAAAAGAATCTCGGCCAGAACTACCTGCCGGCGTCGGCCAATGTGTACAAGGGCAAGAAAGACGCGCAGGATGCGCACGAGGCTATACGTCCCACCGATGCCGCGCGCACTCCTGAATCGATCGCGAGGTTTTTGAGCGACGAGCAGTTGAAGCTCTACACGCTGATCTGGAAGCGCTTTGTGGCATCGCAGATGGTGCCGGCAATTTATGACGTGACCACGGCAAACATCGCGGCAATCTCATCCAAAACGAGAAAAACATACGATTTTCGCGTCAGCGGTTCGGTGCAGCGATTCGACGGATTCCTGAAGGTTTACGAGGTCTCTGAAGACAAGAAGGATGATGATGACGAGAGTTCACCCAAGCTGCCGAATCTCGATGGAATAAAGGCGCTCGACCTGGATGAGCTTCTACCTGAAGAGCACTTTACCCAGCCGCCCCCGCGCTACAACGAGGCTTCGCTGGTGAAGGTGCTTGAAGAGCGCGGCGTGGGCCGGCCTTCGACCTATGCGTCGATCATCAACACCATTCAGGATCGCGAATATGTCAGCAAGATCAGCGGCCGTTTCTATCCCACCGAAATCGGGATGGTGGTTTGCGATTTGCTGGTGAAGAATTTTCCTTACATATTCGATATTGCCTACACGGCCAAACTCGAAGAGGAACTTGACGACATCGAAGAGGGCAAAGAGAAGTGGACCGCGCTGCTCAATGGTTTCTACGACCATTTTGAAGAAGAGCTTAAAGTTGCAGGTTCAAACATGGAAAGCATCAAGCGCATGGAGCAGGCCACGAATGAGAAGTGTGATCTGTGTGGGTCGCCACTGGTGCTCAAGTGGGGCAAGTTCGGCAGCTTCTATGCGTGCTCGAACTTTAGCAAAAAGACCCCGGTAACTGTCTCGATGGGGCCGTGGAAGAAAGATCAGAAGGCCGTAGTGAAGAAGGTCACGGCTGCTTTGCATTTTCCGATGACTGTGAAAGTGACCGCAGGCGACGAGACATTGTCTTCAAAGGATGCGGCGGATGCGAAGGAATTAGTTGCTGCAATCTCCGAGGCGATGAACGGGGCGGCGAAGGGGAAGAAGATTTCAGTTGAGCAGGTGAGCTGCACCTTCACCAGGGAGAACACTGCCGGCAAGCCGGATATGAACACTCCTGAAGCGCAGGAGGCCGGAGACAGCGAGGAGTACTGCGAAAACTGCGGCAAGGTGATGGTAATGCGCCGGGGACTGTTCGGGCCCTACATGGCATGTCCGGATTACAACGCCGATCCGCCCTGCAAGACCTTCCGCAAGCTGAGCTCTAAGCAGCAGCAGAAGCAGAATACCCCGCAGCCGACGGGCGAGGATTGTCCGGTTTGCGGCAAGGCGCTGGTATTGCGGCAGGGCAGTTACGGGGAGTTTGTATCCTGCTCGGGCTACCCGAAATGCAAATACGTGAAACAGAACCTGATTGAGGGTTTGAAGTGCCCGAAGTGCGGTGTGGGCGATATTGCCGAGCGCAAGGCGCGTCGGGGCAATGTCTTTTGGGGCTGCACCAACTATCCCAAGTGCGACTTTACGTCGAACCTGAAGCCGGTGGCGAAGAAATGCCCGGAGTGCGGGAGCCCGTACCTGGTTGAGAAGACGCTCAAGTCAGGTATCTTCCTCGAGTGCCCGAACAAGAAAAAGAGCGCTGAAGAAGAGGCAGCGCCAAAGAAGCGCGGCAAGAACACTGCGCCTGTGGCCGAGGAAAACAAGGTGGTCTGCACGTATTCCAAGCGCATTGGCGATGCGCCGCCGCCACCCACCGCGGAGACACACGGCCCGATTGCGGAGAAGAAGGAAGAAAAGAGCGAATTGCAGCCGGTGTAGCGGACAGCGTTCCAGCAAGTCAGCAAGTCAGCGAGTCAGCGAGTGGGCGACGGCATCGAATCGAGGAGCTTACGCCATGAAGACTAGATCTCGCCAACTTCTGGAAAGGTTCGATCAAGCTCTTACGGAGGTTCGCCGTCTCGCCTCCGGCGAGCTCGACGGCTCGGGCCGCTTTTATACCGACGAGGAACTGGCGGCCGGCGCTGCCACAGGCCGACCGAAAAAGCCAGAGCCGAAGGCTGAATCTCCCGCTGCCTGAGCCTGGAGCGGCGCACGCGGCACCCGTTTAGATCCTTTCATCACATTCGCATTCCGGCGGAATCCTGTACCATGGGCTTCGGAGATCCCCCATGGAAAGAATGCTCGCGACCCCGGCCGATGCCGAAATCGTTCTCAAGCTTTATCAGTTGCGTACTGAAGCCACTATGCGGCAGGCGCGCGCCTGGGTGTTAGGCGAGTTCTGGCCCAAAACCGCAGATGAATTCTTCGCTGTGCTCGACAACCCGGGCGACAAGCACAACCCGTGGTTGCGCCAGGTTGTGACCTACTGGGAGATGGCGGCGGCCATGGTTCTGCACGGCGCTGTATCGGCTGAACTGTTTGTCGATTGCAATGCGGAGGGATTCTCGATCCTGGCCAAATTTGCGCCCATTCTGCCCGCCATCAGAGAGAAATACCCGACCTATCTGACCAAAACGAGCGACATGGTGAAGCGATTCTCGTCGGCAGCCCAGCGCTACGAAGGGATCGAGAGGCGGGTGGAGGTAACGCGGGCGGCCCACGCGGCCCGGCAAAAGAAGCGCAGCGCCAAAGGGGCCGGAGATCGTGTCGAGGCCGTGGCCGACATCTCAGGAGAGCTCCCTCTCGAAGCTCCGGAGGCACCGGCGAGCTAACTCTTGTGCATTTCACCGCGCAGGAGCATGATAGTAGCTGATTTCAAGTTCCCTATTCGATGTGGAGGTGCAATGAAGCGCGCATTTTGTCTACTTGTTGCTATCGTAGCCATGGCCTGGACTACTGCCCAAGCTGCTGATTCAACGCAAATTACCGGTTATATTTCGGACTCCGCCTGCGGCGCCAAGCACTTGGGCGACAACACGGCATGCGTTAAGGGCTGCATTTCGAAGGGCGAGAAGCCGGTCTTTGTCGACGAAGCGAAAAAGCAGGTATGGGCGATCGATAACCCCGATTCCGTAAAGGAATTCTATGGCGCCAAGGTTGTCGTCACTGCGACTTCCAACGCGAGCAATATGAGCGTCCACATCGATTCAGTGGCGGCGGCCCATTAAGTCTATTGACCATCGGGCTACCTGAAAATTGTATAGAACGGATTTCGCGATACGCGTTTGGACGCGACATCTGCTATTGTCGTTTGGGCGTCAGGGCGGCAACCGCATGGCAGCGCGCCGCCTTTATGGCGTAAAGAATCAACGGATCATCCATGGCAAGAGCAATTTGGAACGGCAAAGTTGTTGCCGAGAGCGATCAGACAGAGGAAGTGGAAGGCAACGTTTACTTTCCCGAGTCGAGCCTGAAGCGAGAATACTTTCGATCCAGCAGCAGCACCTCAACCTGCCCCTGGAAGGGGCAGGCACGCTACATGACGATCGTCATCGATGGCCAGGACAATCAGGATGCCGCCTGGTACTATCCCGACCCCAAACCTGCCGCCCGCAAGATCAAGGGCTTCGTCGCCTTCTGGCGCGGCGTGGAAGTGGAAAAATAGGGAACGAGGCACCGATGGAACAAGGGAACAAGACCTTGCAGCCGTAGCCCTATTGGAACAACTGACAAAACCATTTGATTGCGGAGACTGGATGCGTCTGCGCGCTGCGTTCATTTTGCTGGTTTTGCCGCTTGTGGCTGCGGGATGCGCTCATCAGCCTGCGGCGGTTTCCCCATCGGCGGTTGCGCCTACGCTGGCGGGCGATGCGGCGCATCCAGGACGCACCGCGGGTTGGGTCGACACAAAACTCTACTTTGGCCTGGGGCCGGCTGACGAGCCCGGGAAGGGAGTCAGCGAGCCGGCCTGGCGCGCTTTTCTGGACAAGGAAGTTACGCCGCGCTTTCCTGACGGCCTGAGCGTTCTCGACGTGTATGGCCAGTGGCAGGGCAACGGTGAAACTTCGCCGGAGCGTATTCGCACCAAGCTGCTCGTCATCGACTACCCCGACAGCAAGCAAAACAGCGACAAGATTGAGGCGATTCGAACGGCGTGGAAGCGGCTGACCGGCGACCAGAGCGTGATGCGGGTGACGGCGCCGGCGGATGTGAGCTTTTAAACGAGCTTTCAGCTGTCAGCTATCAGCTCGATCTTCGGCAGATTCAGCCGGGGCGGCATGCATCCGCGCGTCGGAACTGAAAGCTGAAAGCTGCCTTTCAGTATGCCTGCAGCTGATCGAGTGGGAGTCTGACTCTGAAGCAGGTTGATCCTGGCTCCGATTTCACGCTGAGGTGGCCGCGATGCTTGCGCACGATGCGCATGGCGTAATCGAGGCCCAGTCCCAGGCCGCGGCCCGGCGCTTTGGTGGTGAAAAACGGCTCGAAGATCCGCTCCTGCAACTCGGGCGGAATTCCAGGGCCGGTGTCCCAGATTTCAACCAGCAGCATGTCGGCTTCCATGCGGCAGGTGATGCGGAGCGTGCCTTCGCCGCCGCCGAGGGCGTCGAGCGCGTTCTCGATTAGTGCGGTCCACACCTGGTTCAGCTCGCCGCTATACGCGCTGATGCGCGGAAGCCCTTTTTCGTAATCGCGCTCCACGGTCACGTGCTCCATCCGCGACTGGAACATGAGCAGAGTGGCATCGAGACCGGCGGAGACGTCGACCTCGAGGATCGGCGCGCGATCCATATTGGAGTAGTCCTTTACGGCGTCGATCAGGTCGAAGATGCGGGCGGTCGAATTCACCAGCGTATCCGCCGCTCTTGACGAGCGCAGGTAGCGCGCAAAGAACTGGAGCGTGATGCATATCTCGTCGGGGCCAATCACCGCGCTCAGCTCATCAAGGTCGGCGACAGTTACGCCCTGCTCGGCCAACTCAGGCGCTATCTCCCACGGATCTGCGCAGTTCTTTTGCGTGAGCCATCCGCGAATGGTTTCCTCGCGCTTCAGAAAGTCGAGGGCGCCCGGCTCCTGGTCGATGCCGGGCATGGGCAGCCGCCGATGGAGCACCTTGGCTTCCCATGCCTCAATGGCTTGAATCTGTTCATGATTCATGCAGAGATTAACGAGCCTGAAGCGGTTTGCGCGATTCGCCTGCACTGTCTCAACCATGGTTGCGGCGGCCCGCTGTGCGGCGGACGCGGGATTGTTGAGCTCGTGGGCCAGGTTGCCGGCCAGTTTGCCCAGCGCCGTAAGCTTTTCGGCCTGTTGCTCGATGCGGGTTACTTCACGCACGCGGTCAAGCAACGTGGTGACCACGCGCTGCGCCATTGAGGGGATGGCCTCGAGCATAGCCGGAAAGTCAGTGCGCGCGACCAGCAGCCCCCAGACCGGGGAAACTGCGAATCCCTGGCCGCCGTAGCTTTTCATGCGCGAGAAGGGCAGGATGCCGGTCATTTGTCCGGTGCGCCCGATGAACAGCGACATCGGGCCGCCGTGCTGGCGCCGCACATGAATCTCGCCCTTGAGAATGAGCACCATGTGTTCGGCTGGCGCGCCTTCTTCAAACAGAACCTCGCCGGCGTTTACGCACACCTCGCGACTATGCGCCGCCAGCCACAGGCGATCTTCAAACGGCAGGCCGTGCAGCGGCCCGATGTTGTCGATGGCCGCCGCAATCTGCTCAGGGGAGCTGGGTGCTGCGGGGGCTTTTACGGCGGGGGAAAACATCCGTCGACCTCCGGGGTTTACAGAATCAGGATACGGGATTCGCCTTCGAGGATACTATCGCTCGATTCAATGCGGTCGAATCCCGCTCGTTTCTTGAGTCGCCGAAATATCGTGAAGGCCCATATCCAAAAGGGTTGTGCGCACCAATTCAACCGTAATGTTTGCTCCTCAAAGTTTATTCAGCATGTACTCCCGGACGCCAGAATCAAGTCAAACTGTACAATACAGAGACTGAATGCCTCTTCAACCGACCCCTTCTGACCCTGACGCGAACCGGGCATCAACCATTCGACTGTTGTTTTTCGTCGTTTTGGTTGCGCTTATACTTCGGCTGGCGATCGTCCCTTTCAATCGTTATCTGTTCGAAGACCTGATGGATGCCAACCACATCCATGCCTGGGAGCCCGGCAATGTCGCTGAAGCATTGCTGGCCGGCCGAGGTTTCGGTAGCTCGTTTATTTCCAACCAGCCCGCGGCGAGCTTACCGCCGATGTATCCGCTGATTGTTGCAGCGTTCTTCTGGCTCTTTGGCGTACACACGGCTAAGTCGATTTTTGCTATTCATGCATTCGACTGCCTGATTAATTCGCTAGCCTGCATCCCGATCTTTCTGATGGCGCGCCGCAGCTTTGGCGATCGGGCCGGCCGGTGGGCGGCCTGGGGATGGGCATTTTTCCCCTACGGCATCTACTTTGCGGCAGCGTGGGCGTGGTCAACGCATTTGTTGATCCTCGGCCTGTGCTGGTTGCTCTATCTTGCGCAGGGAATGGAGCGGTCGCCTCGTCTCCGGCTCTGGGCGGCCTTCGGTCTTCTCGCCGGCTTTACAGGTCTTGCCGAGCCTTCGGCGCTCGCAGTGGTTCCATTTCTGATGGCGCTGGCTTGCTTTCGGCTGGCTCGCGAAGGCAAGCGCTGGCTGCTGCCAGGGGTTGTGGCATCGTTGATGGTGGCTGCCACGATTTCGCCCTGGCTCATTCGCAATGCAATGGTCTTCCACCGCCTCATTCCCATGCGCGGCAATATGGGCCTTGAACTTTGGATGGGAAACAACGGGCACAATCTTAGCTGGACCAGCGACGACCTGAACCCGCTACACAACCAACAAGAACTGGCCGACTACAACCGAATGGGCGAAGTGGCCTACATGGATCACAAAGCGCAGCAGGCCCATGCCTATATCCATGACCATCCCGCGTGGTACGCATGGATGTGTGTGCGCCGCGCCACCTATTTATGGACAGGCTTTTGGAGTTTCGATCGCGACTATCTGGCTGAGGAGCCGATGGACCTGGCCAACATTCCATTTGCTACTTGTACCACTCTGCTTGGGCTTGCAGGACTGTTTCTGGCGTGGCGGGGGGAGCCGTTCGAGGCTATTCGCTATGGCGGAGTTCTGT
>JBEKCW010000057.1:0-17099 GCA_050014675.1 Occallatibacter sp.
CGACCATATCGGCGTGAGCGGTTATCTTTTCCGCACGCGGACTGGTGAACTTTCTGTGCACGTCGAGCGGCTCACCTTCCTGGCCAAGGCCATGCTCGCGCTGCCTGAAAAATTTCACGGCCTGGCCGACGTTGAGCTGCGCTATCGCCAGCGCTACGTCGATCTGTTTACGAATCTCGATGCCCGGGAAGTTTTCGTGAAGCGCGCCAAAACGCTGCGCGCATTGCGGACGTTTTTTGACAGTCGAGGCTATCTTGAAGTGGAAACGCCGATGATGCAGCAGATTGCGGGCGGCGCCGCAGCGCGTCCGTTTACTACGCACCACAACGCGCTCGATATGGACCTCTACCTGCGCATTGCGCCCGAGCTTTATTTGAAGCGGCTGGTGGTGGGCGGCCTCGACCGCGTTTACGAGATCAATCGCAACTTTCGCAACGAAGGCGTGAGCACGCAGCATAACCCCGAGTTCACGATGCTGGAGTTTTACCAGGCGTATGCGAACTACCACGACCTGATGCAGCTGACTGAAGAGCTGTTTGCATTTGTTGCGCAGGAGGTGAACGGGACGACGCTGACTACGTTCAATGGCGTGGAGATTGATTTGGGCAAGTGGGAACGGCTGACGATGGAGGAAGCGATCATCCAATGGTGGCCGCCGGAAGCCGGAGCACCTTCGCCGGCGGATTTCTCCAGCTTTGATCGCCTGTTTGGCCGCGCGAATGATGCATACAAGCATCTTGGGATTGGGCAGGAGTCGATTAAACACGACGTTCCAAATGCTGAGTACGGACAACGCAATCTCCGGTTAGGCATTCTAAGGGCCAAGTTCCTGGGGCTTATTGAAGAGTTCAAAAAGTTCGAGTCCGCGGGACGCGCTGTCTACGCTCTTTTTGAAGTCCTGGTCGAACCCAACCTAATCCACCCCACCTTCATCTACGACTACCCGACGGTCGTTTCGCCGCTGTCAAAGCAGAAACCCGACGATCCCGACCACGTGGAGCGGTTTGAAATCTTCGCCGGCGGCTTCGAGCTGGGCAACGCCTTCAGCGAGTTGAACGATCCGGTAGAGCAGAAGAAACGCTTTGAAGATCAGCTAGCCGAGCGAGCCCGCGGCGACGACGAGGCCCACCAGATGGACGAGGATTACGTCCGCGCCCTCTCCTACGGCCTGCCTCCGACCGGCGGCGAAGGCATCGGGATCGATCGGCTGGTAATGCTGCTGACGGGGTCGAAATCGATTCGCGACGTCATACTTTTTCCGCTGATGAGGAAGCCGGGGAACGAGGGAACAATGGAAAAAGGGAACGAGAGCGCCCATTGAATATCCTTTTCGTCGGCGACATTTTCGGCAGCGCGGGTCGCAGGATCGTGCGCGAACACATTGGGCACGTGCGCGAGGCGCACGAAGTCGAGCTCACGGTGATCAACGTTGAGAACGCTGCCGGCGGCTTTGGCGTTACGCCGCAGATTGCCGAAGAGGTCTTCGACTGGGGCGCCGACGTGCTGACCACCGGCAACCACGTTTGGGACAAGCGCGAGCTGATCGACTACCTCAATTCAGTACCCGCAGGCAGCTCCGAGCGCCCTCGGCGCGTGCTGCGCCCCGCCAATTTTCAGCCCGGGCTGCCCGGCTACGGCAAGTATGAAGGCGTGACCCATAGCGGCGTCGCTTACGCGGTTCTTAATCTGCAGGGCCGTGTATTTATGTCCGGCACCAACGACCCGTTCAACGCCGCGAACGAACTGCTTGCCGGCATCAAGGCCAAGGTGATCCTGGTCGATTTCCACGCTGAGGCTACGAGCGAGAAGGTCGCAATGGGCTGGCATCTGAATGGCCGCGCTACTGCCGTGCTGGGCACGCATACTCACATACCCACCGCGGACGAGCGCATTCTAGGGGGCGGAACGGCCTACCAGACCGACGTGGGCATGAGCGGCCCTTACGACAGCGTGATCGGCGTCGACAAGGATCTGGTGCTGCACAGGTTTTTGACTGGGATGCCGGGAAAATTCGAAGCCGCCAAGGGTAACCCGAAGATGTGCGCGGCGCTCATCACTTGCGATCCGGAGACTGGCCGCGCCAGCCTGATTCAGCGCATCATGCTGGGGGAATAATTATTTGGGACCTGCGCTGCGGAGCCTGCGAGGCCCGTTCTCAACTTACGTCAGTTTGCCGCGACCGTTTGCGGAACCGGTGTTTCCTGCGGTGGCGGGCCGGTGGGAATCGGTCTCATCTTGATTAGGTCATCACCCGTGCGTTTCACCTTCAGCAGCCGACCTTTCTTGTTGAAGGTCATCGTCCACACCACTGGCCTGGGTTTGGCGGACGCATCGGCAAGACGAATGACCTCGTCCTCTTCCGATAGATGGATGATCCCGCTATCTTGAAGCGGCACTTCAAGGATGGGCGCAGAGGCCCTGGGTAAACCGTTCGGAGGCGATGCGTCCGCATCCGGCACAGCCACCGGATTGGCGCCGGCCAGAGCCGCATAGCACAGTGCCGTATCCACCCACGAAGGCGTGGTTTCTGCCTTCTCCTCGTTGCGGATGCGATTGAACGACTCAATGGTGATCTGATTGATGGGCGCGGGCGAGAACAGCGAATAGCTGCGCCTCAGGATTGGAATAATGCGGACGTGGCCTTGTCCATTGCGCGGAATTGAAACTGAGAACACGCTCTGGTCGCCCACGCCGTTATCGCGCGTAAAGCGCAGGAACAGGTGGTTGGGAAAGCCCGGGCAAACCAGTTGCCGGTAGCTCCATTTGCCGGCGTTGAACTCAAGGTCGGCAAACCCGGCGCGCTCGGCGATCGACGATTCAGCGTCCGCCTCAAGCAGCCGATCCTTCTCCGTCATCTGGTCCGGAGTGCGGACCTCGATGGTGAAGCTGCCGGCAAGCGGCGAGTTATCAACGGGAAAGGGAGCCGGCTCTTTTAATGGAGGAACCGGTTTTGCATTGGGAGGCAATGCGCCGCCCTGGTTCTGCTGCGCGGGACAAAGCGGCAGGGCTATCGCCATCAACGCCAAAAAGGGGAGGAAGCTTGATCGCGCCATTCTGGGTTTAGACTACCACTTCCCCGGCCGGAAGACGGACGCCTGGAGATTACTGCGACGTATAGAATTTCACCTTTTGCTGTGAAGGGATCCCACCTTAGCCGCAAAAACGAAGACGCGGCGAGGGTGGGGCACCCGGGTTGTTGTTGGGTGTATCCCTCCCATGTCCCCAAGTGCGAGGGACATGGGGCACCCCGACCTCACACCGTTAGGAGAGATGTTTTAGACATAGGTTCTGAAATCAGCGAATACGCCGGGGCGAACGGTTGATCGGCCCACTCGGCGAAAAAGAAGGGCGGCTCATCGGCCGCCCTTCGTCTATCCCAGGAGTTACGCGTTTGTTACAGGCCGGGGTGCGCCGCGGCGTGGTGCGCCGGGCTGGGCTTGTGTGGAGCAGCCTTCTTTTCCAGCTGCAGGAAGCCGTCGCTCAACACAATCTGAGCGGAAGCGTCTCTGCCGTTGGCTGCGGGAACCTTGGTGAAGTTGCTGTAGGTGGCATCAAGCTCGGTGGCCGGCTGCAGCCCGAGAGTCGATCCTGCAGCGGGAACATCTTTGCACGATGCCGGTTCCTTCAAGTTCACGATGAAGTCGGCCGTCTTGTTGTCCTTGGCGTCTTGCGTCACGGCAACATCGATGGCTGCCACGGCCGGCACCACTTCGATCTTGTGGATCTTGGCAGGCGAGTCGGTCAGCGCATCAATCGCGTCCGTATCGGTCTTTGCGCCGTTGGCCAGAATATAAGCCTGCGCCTCTTTCACGTGCAGTTCGCTCGGCGCTTCGGGTACCTTGTCGCAATCGGCCGGGGTTGTCAGCTTCACCAGGTAATCCTTGGGCTTGGCTGCAGCGGTCGTGGACACTGTCACTTTGAGCACGGTCGCTTGTGCTGTGATGACCGCGCCCGGCACCGGAGACTGCTGGCCCTTGAGCAGAGCCCACAAGCCATTGGCGTCAGCGTCTGAGCCGTTGGCCAGGATGTACTCCTTATCTTCGAGGCTCAGCAATTTCGGGTCGCCGCTGACGTAAGCATGATGGGCAAGATCAGCCGGCGTCGGCGCGGGGGCGATGGTAAAGCCTGCGGGCGGAAACAGTGAAGACTGGGCCTGGGTCTTGATGGCATTGATTTGCTGCGTGATAGCGGGGTCGCCGTCGAGCGTGCCGTGAAAACGCTTGTACCAGTAATCGAGCTTGGGCTCGATCTGGGGCTTGAATTGGGCCGGGGCAAAGTCCCAGGCGCGCGCGTAGAACCAGATGGCCTTCACCACGTCCTTCTGCGGTCCCGGCTTGGCCAGCGCCTCTGCCAGGTTCAACGTGTCCACCAGGCAGGGGCCGGGCTTTGCGCACGCATCGGGAGGATACAACATCAGTTCCTTGGTGTATTCGTCTACGGCGGCAGCATAGTCCTTTTTTACAAGAACGTCGTCGAGCGCGATTGCGGAATGGAAGACCGGGAAAGCTGCGCCGGTAATGTTCTTCCATGTCGCATCGTCGGTATCGGACGGCTTGGTTGCGGCCAGGCCTTTCTGCGCCAGAATGGAGGCATTGTCGCAGGGCTGGGGGTCTTTCAGGTCGCCTGTCTGGGGATCGACGGCGCTCTTGCATTGCGAAGTTTCGATATAGACCGAGATGAAGATCGCCTTCAGATTGTTCGGATCAACTTTCAGCATCTGGCTGGCGGCGTCCAGAGCCTCGGGAACCATCCTCGCTTGCTGGTAAGCATCGATCAGCTGGTCCAGGATGGTCTTCTTGATCGGAGTTTGGGGATAAGTCTGCAGGAAGCTTGCGAGCGCCGCAGCTTTTGCCTTGGGGTCGGTTTGTGTCGTGGCATTTTGATAGGCATTATATTGATCCGCGGGAAGGCTGACCTGGCCGGCGTCCTGTGCAGGTGCCTGCGCTGGCAATTGGGGCGCGCGAGCAAGGCAAATAACTGCCAATGCCATCGCAGATGCAAAGACTAACTTCTTCATTCTGTGCTCCTGGGAATTGCTGAAATGGCGATCAAGAATACTGGTTCTCTCTTGGAAATTAGACCCGCTCTGAGCGGCGGTTAGGCGCCGCGGCGACGGTTACTACCATACCACGGCATCCGAGGCAGTATTGGAAGGATTATAAAAACCCCAGCTTCACCTGACAAGCAAACACTTCGATAAAGCATATTACAGCCGCCGCTGCGACTGGTCTCCTCGATTTTGGGGCTGTCCCCCCGACTCCGTTCCGCAGCCTGGTACTTCCCTATTGAAGAGATGCCAATCCGGCGCCTGGGGCTTTCCACTACTGTAGCAACCGCACCAGCTCTGTCTGCTCGGCCAGAAACGCATCGTGGCCGTGCGCGCTCTCCATCTCGCGGTAATCGGCGTTTGCGCCTGCGGCCCGCACCGAGGCGGCGAACTGCCGCACATCTTCAGCCGGGAACAGCCAATCTGTGCTGATGCCTACAAAGCTCAGCTTGGCCTTGATCTGCCCGAATGCCTCCTCGGCTGACGCAAAGCCGCGCAGCGGATCCCACGTGTCCATCATCCTCATAATCGCAAGATAGGAGTTGGCCTCGAACCGATCCACGAACCGCCTTCCCTGTTCGTCGAGATAGCCGGCAACGTCGAACCGGCCGCCGATGAGGCCGCCGCAGCGATCCTCAAGCCACGGGTCTTCGCCATTGCGGTTGGGGTTGCGCCCGTAGCGCTCTTCGAGCAACGGCGCGGACTTGTAACTGATCATGCCAATCTGGCGAGCCAGCGAGAGTCCCCGCCGCGGAGGCTTTTGCGGCAGGTAGCGGCCGCCTTCCCACTCGGGGTCCTGCTCGATGGCCGCGCGCTGCAGGTGGTTGAGCGCCAGTCCCATTGCGCCCAGCGGCGCCACGCCGATAACGAGCGCACGCTCGACGCGTTCGGGGAAAAGCACTGACCGCTCCAGCGCCTGCATGCCGCCGATGGAGCCGCCCAGCGTGAGCCGCAGCTTGCGAATGCCGAGCGAATCGAGCAGCTGCGCCTGCGCGCGCACGTTGTCGCGGATGGATACGAGGGGAAAGTCAGGGCCATAAGTCTCGCCCTTCTCAGTATTCACCGAGCCGGGCCCGGTGGACCCGTAACAGGATCACAGCATATTAATGCAGATAACAAAATCGTGCTCCAAAGAGAGCACTGCGCCCGGGGCAAAGATCTCAGGCCACCAGCTGCCGACCAGCGCCGAACCCGACAGCGCGTGGCAAACCAGTACGGCGTTATCGCGCGCTGCATTCAGCCGGCCGTAAACGGCATAATGCAGCGTAGGACAGTCCAGCGAGCGCCCGCATTCAAGCGCCAACGACTGCTTGAGCACAAAGTCGCCTTCGTAGGTGGGCGCGATTGTCTTGAGTGGCGGCGAAGCGCCGCTGCGATTAAATGAGTCTGACGTCATATCTTTCCTAAGTTAACAGTTTACTAGCGGAGTTAGCGGGGCTGGCGGGGTTAGCGGAGTTAGCAAAAACTCTCCCGGGGAAGGTTTTCCCAGTCCCTAGTCTGTTAGCCCCTAGTCCCTGTTCCCTGTTCTTTAGCCCTTCAGTCCCTGGTCGAGGTCGGCAATGATGTCGCGAATATCTTCAATGCCCACCGAGAGGCGCACCAGGCCCGGAGTCACGCCTGTCGATGCCTGCTCTTCTACCGTCAACTGCTGATGCGTGGTCGAAGCTGGATGAATCACCAGCGACTTGGCGTCGCCGATGTTGGCCAGCAGCGAAAACAGCTTGAGCGTGTTGATGAGCTTCTTGCCCGCGTCAAATCCGCCCTTGATGCCAAAAGTGACCAACGCGCCCGCGCCGTTGGGGAGATACTTCTTCGCGCGCTCGTGGTATGCGCTGGATTCAAGGCCCGGATAGTTGACCCACTCCACGCCCGGATGCCCGGCCAGATGTTTGGCCACGGCAAGGGCGTTCTGCGAGTGCCGCTCCATGCGCAGGTGCAGCGTTTCTATCCCCTGCAGAATAAGGAACGCGTTGAATGGCGAGAGCGCCGCGCCAGTATCGCGTAGCCCCTGAATGCGCGCCTTGAGGATGAATGAAAGCGGCCCGAACGCCTGCGTGTACGAGAGCCCGTGATACGAGGGATCAGGCTCGGTAAACTCCGCGAACCGCCCCGAAGCAGCCCAGTCGAACTTGCCCGCATCCACAATCACGCCGCCGATGGCCGTGCCGTGGCCGCCCAGAAACTTGGTGGCCGAATTCACCACAATGTCCGCGCCCCACTCAATAGGCCGCACCAGCGCGGGCGAGGCGGATGTGTTGTCGATAACCAGCGGCAGCTTGTGCTCGTGGGCAATCGCGGCCAGACGCTCAATATCCACTACGTCGAGTTTGGGATTGCCGAGCGACTCGGTATAAATAGCGCGGGTTTTGTCGTTGATGAGTGCGCGCAGGCCGTCGAAATCGTCGGCGTCAACAAACTTGACCACGATGCCCAGCCGCGGCAGCGTGTAGTGGAACAGGTTGTAAGTTCCACCGTAGAGCGATGTCGTCGAAATGATCTCGTCGCCGGCCTTGGCCAGCGTGGTGATGGTCAGCGTTTCGGCCGCCTGGCCCGACGCGGTTGCCAGCGCCGCTACGCCGCCCTCGAGGGCCGCCACGCGTTTTTCAAACACGTCGGTGGTGGGGTTCATGATGCGCGTGTAGATGTTGCCGAATTCCTGCAGGCCAAACAGCCGCGCCGCATGGTCGGCATCGTGGAAGACATAAGACGTGGTCTGGTAGATGGGCACGGCGCGCGCGCCCGTGGTGGGGTCAACTGCCTGGCCCGCGTGCACGGCTAGAGTGGCAAGTTGCTGCTTGGTTTCTTCAGACATCGTGATCTCCTTCAGAATCTCTAGTAGCGCCGGGCTCCAGCCCGGTTGTCGTACGGATCTCCAGACCCGTACTCGATTTCAAATGACCGCCGGCCAGCGCTGACGGAGCACCCAACGAAAACGGCCCGCATCCTTATCCGGGACCGGGCCGCCTGACTTCAAGAATCGGTTGCGCCTATCGCATCTTCCGTTCACGAGCCGCACGGACGGGTCCCCACGACCTACACCTACACATGGCCATGACCCCGGTTCCGTATTCCCGTGAATTCAGCATGGTTGAAAGTATCAAGGCGAGGCAGCGTGACTGTCAACTGATCACCCCGTCACGCTGTCGCTCCCACCCTCGCTCCCTTGTTCCCCGCTCATTCCGGCTTCCACACATACGCACCCTTCTGCGGCAGCCCGAAATGCGCCAGCACGCGATACGCAAACTGCCGCGCCATCTCATCGGAATCAGTGGGCCGGTTGTAGAACGCCGGGATGCAGGGGAAGATGGTTGCGCCGGCCTCGGCGGCCAGCGTCATATTGCGCAGATGAATGCGGTTGAAGGGAGTCTCGCGCACGCACAAAATCAGCGGCCGGCGCTCCTTGAGAGTCACATCGGCGGCGCGGGTGATGAGCGAATCGGCCAGCCCCAGCGCAATCTTCGCCAATGTGCCCATCGAGCAAGGCAGCACAATCATTCCGTCTGATGGATGGCTGCCGCTGGCAATCGCCGCGCCTATATCGGCATCGGAGTGCTGGATTGTTTTTTGGGGTTTTGCGCCCAGCAGCTTTTCTACAAGATTAGTCCGGCCCGAAACGCCCAACTCCTCGGCAAGAACACGCAGTGAATTTTCCGATGCCACAAAATGCACCCGCTCCACGCGGTTGTCGGCCTCGAGCGCACGCAACGCCTCGCGCGCGAGGATCGCGCCGGAAGCGCCGGTCATGGCCAGCGTCAACCTCACCCCGTCCTTCGGCTCAGCACCCTTGATGGCGCTCTTATTGGATTGTCTGGCTTGCGGCATCGTCCTTTATCGCCTCGTTCCACTCCTGCATCAACCGCGCGTACTCCTCGGAGTGCCCGTACTTTTCCAGCCGCTTCATCTCTTCAAACGCCAGCGCATGCTCGCCCGCGCCCCACAGCGCCCTGAACAGCATTACCGACGAAAGCTCCGACTCCGGCTGCAGTTTGACGGCCACGCGCCCGTGCTCAATTGCCTCGCGATGCTTGCCTGAGCGCGACAGAATCCAGCACAGGTATGCGTGCACCAGCGAGGCCTGGGGGAACTCGTCGAGCAGCGGCCGGAAAAACGCCTCAGCCTCGGCATGCCGGCCGTTGGCGTCCATCTCAATCACCTCGCGAATAGCGCCCAGCACCCGCTCCGCCGCCTCGTCAGGAATCTGGCTCATGGGCAACTACTCCCCCAGCACCCGCTTAAAGATCGCATTCACATTGCCCAACTGCCGCGTGTAGTCGAAGGTTTTTTCCAGCTTTTCGGATGAAAGAAGCGCTGTAATCGCTGGCACCCGCCCAACCTCTTCGCGGAAATTCAAATCCTCTTTCCACGCCCGCATCGCATGCGATTGCACCAGGCGGTACGCATCCTCGCGCATCATGCCGGCCTCGGCCAAATCAAGCAGTAGCTGGCCTGAAAAGATCAGCCCTCCGGTCGATTCGAGGTTTTTCTTCATTCGCTCGGGATAGACCAGCAGGCGGTCGATAAGGTCGGTCATCTTGGCCAGCAGATAATCCACCAGAATCGTTGAATCAGGAAAAATCACCCGCTCGACCGATGAATGAGAAATATCCCGCTCGTGCCATAGCGCAATGTCTTCAAGCGCCGCCTGCGCGTTGCCGCGCAGGACGCGGGCAAGGCCCGAAATCTGCTCGCTCGTAATGGGATTCTTTTTGTGCGGCATGGCCGAAGAACCTTTTTGCTTCTCTGAAAAATACTCCTGCGCTTCGCGCACCTCGGTGCGCTGCAGGTGCCGAAGCTCAACCGCAATCTTGTCGAGCGTGCTGCCGATAATCGCCAGCGTTGCAATATACGCCGCGTGCCGGTCGCGCTGGATCACCTGCGTGGCCACGGGCGCCGGCTTCAATCCCAGGTGTTTGCACACTTTTTCTTCCTGGATCGGGTTCAGGTGACCAAAGGTGCCCACTGCGCCCGACAGCTTGCCCACGCGCATGTCTTCGGCGGCCGCGTCAAAGCGCTTGATGTTTCGCTCCATCTCCGCGAACCAGTTCAGCAGCTTGAGGCCAAACGTCGTCGGCTCCGCGTGAATGCCGTGCGTGCGCCCGATGGTCGGCGTGTGCTTGAACTCGATCGCGCGGCGCTTCAACACCGCCAGCAGCGCTTCAAGCCCGGCGCGAATCAGCCCTGACGCCTCGGCCACCTGCAGCGCCTGCGCCGTATCCACAATGTCGTTAGAAGTAAGCCCGTAGTGCAGCCAGCGCGACTCGGCATCGAGTCCCTGCGCCTTGAGCGACTCCGCAACCGCCGTGGTGAAGGCGATCACGTCGTGCTTCACCTCGGCTTCAATCTCGGCCACGCGCGCCGCGCTCACCGTCGCCTTTTCGGCGATGGCAGCCGCCGCAGCAGCGGGAATCACGCCGTCTTCGGCCAGCACCGCGCTCGCCGCCGACTCAACCTTGAGCCAGCAGCGGTATTTGTTCTCGTCAGTCCAGATGCGGCCCATGGCCGGCCGCGTATAACGATCGATCAAAAGTCAGCTCCTAGCTTCTAGCCTCCAGCTCTTCGCTACTGGCGATTGGCTACTGGCTATCGTTCAATTCCCAACCGCTTCTGCAACTCGTCGATCAGCAGGCCGCGCCCCGGTTTGTATGGCTGGAACCACTCCCCGTCGATCACCATCTGCGGAATAGCCCGCTTGCCCACGTGCCGCAGCACCTCATCCGAAGCCCCGGGATCAAGGTCGACGTTGATCTCGGTGTAAACAATTCCATGGGAATCAAGAAACTGCTTGGCGGCCCGGCAGTCGCGGCACCACGCCGCTGTATAAACCTGCACTGTCATACCTTTATTCTATCTGTTAGTTAATGCTTTGGCTGTGACCATGACCCACGCGACCATGACTGGCGACCAGATCCGTCAACTGCTCCGCCTTGAGCCCCACCCTATTGAGGGCGGCTGGTACCGCCGCACCTACACCTCCGACGTGAGCGTGGCGCAGCTGGGAGGCGTGCGGCCCTACGGCACAGCCATCTACTACCTGCTTGAAGAGGGCGCGTTTTCAGAGATGCACGTCCTGGCGTCAGACGAGATCTTTCACTTCTACTATGGCGATCCCGTCGAAATGCTCCAGCTATTGCCTGATGGCGGCTCGGCCGTTTATACGCTTGGACCGGATTTGCAGGCCGGTCATCATGTCCAGCTTGTTGTCCCGGCGGGAGTGTGGCAGGGCACACGCCTTATCGATGGCGGCAAAGTGGCGCTGCTCGGCTGCACCGTGACTCCGGGGTTTGATTTTGCGGATTATCGCAATGCGCCGGCCCAGGAACTCATCTCCCAATGGCCGCTGGAAGCTGAGAGAATCCTAAAGTTGACTCGTATCTGAACAAATCGAATCGCATCAGGGCTATTTTTCAAGAATTCGCAGCGCAAGGTTTCTCAATCACATCGTTCCAAGAGAGACCGCAATGAGAAAAACGACCATATTTCTATTGTTTCTCCTGTTTCCGTTTGTATCGCCGTCCCAAGACGAGGCGGCATCCGTAGCGCACCGCCTTGCAAGCGTCAAGGTATTTGCCTTTGGCGGGATCGGATTCGCAGGAGAGACCTCTGATGGCGAAAAGGACTTTCGCATCATCTATTCGCAGCCGCACGACGTGGCACTCAAGTTGTTTGAGGAATTGTTTAAGAATGGCAATCCTGAGGCCAAAAGCTACGCGCTTGCAGGCATCCGTCAAGTTGCGCCCGCTCGCTTTGCAACGTTAAAGCAATCTCTCGCAGGCTCTTCAACAAAGGTCGTAACGATGAGTGGATGCATCGTAGAAGAGAAACTCCTCACGTCCGTCGCTGACGATATCGGCAAGGGAAACTATGACTATTGGATCAAGCGACGCTAAGTGACTCACCGCCGCTGCCTGAAGAAACCGCGCAGCAACTCCGCCGCTTCCTCCGCCGCGATTCCCTGCTCCACTTGCATCTGATGATTGAGTTGCGGATGGTTCAAAACGCTCAGCACCGATCCGCAGGCGCCGGCCTTGGGATCGGCCGCCGCAAATACCAGCCGGTCAATGCGCGCGTGAATCATGGCTCCGGCGCACATGGCGCATGGCTCGAGCGTCACATAGAGCGTGCAGCCGTTCAGCCGGTAGTTGACGAGAGCTGTTGCCGCCGCACGCATGGCCACAATCTCAGCGTGGGCCGTGGGGTCAACGTCGCGCAGCACTCGGTTCTGCCCGCGCGCAATCATCGCGCCATCGCGCACCACGACCGCGCCGATGGGCACCTCGCCGGCCTCAGCCGCCGCGCGCGCCTCGGCCAATGCCGCCTGCATGAAGTCGAGATCAGTTGAACCTAATTCAGTTTCTTGATCCATACGTTGCGCACTGAAACCTTCGACGGCGAGCTCTCAATCTCAATTCCGATAAAGCCCGTCTGATTGTTCGACGAGGCCGGATCGTCGTCAATGTAGACGGCCATCAACTGCCCGTTCAGAATGTGGATAAACGTGCCGCCGCGCGCCATTACCGTGTATTGGTTCCAGTCATTCACGCGCACATATCCGCCCAGCGGAGTGCGATCGGCAATGTTGCCCATCAGACGCGGACCTTGCTGCGGGCCCGACTCCACCACCTGCCCGCGCCAGGCCAGAATCCCCAGCGGGGTATTTTCACTGTAGAACTGCCCCGTCCAATCGGCCGCCCACGGCCCCACAGGATACCAGTAATCGGCCTGCGGCCCGGTCATCATCCAGTTCAAATTAGGCGGAGTCTTGGTCGGCCGGTTCCACGGCAATCCCGTCTGGCTGCGATATTGAATGCCGCTGCCGCCGCCTTTCTCCACCTTGATTTCGAGCTTCAAATCAAAGTCCTTCGCCTTGAAGCCGCGAAATACGATGTAGCTATTCTGCACCGGCTTCTCGTCAGTCGAAACGCCAACGATGGCGCCGTCTTCAACGTGCCAGATTGCCGGATCGCCGTCCCAATTCTTCAGGCTGGTTCCATCGAAGATCTGCACATATCCGTCGTGGTCGTTAAAGTCGATTGGATCGGGCTGGTGGAATCCCGCGGGCGCCGGCTTTTTGGCTGCTGGAGCAGGGGCATTCGCTGCCGGCTGCGCAGTTGCGGGCGTTTGTCCCTGCCCCGTCGCTGCCTGTCCATGCACAAAGCTGCTCACTGCGAAACAGCTCACAACCAACCCGGCCCGCAGCGGCATGCGAAGCCGCACATAGCTATTCCCTGAAACTCCCATTTGCGAATCCATCCTGGCGCAAGTATGCGTACCCAGCGATTCTACTGCTCTCAGGTTCGCGCCAGTCGGCGCAAGAAAGTAGCGCCGGGCTCCAGCCCGGTTGTCGTACGGGCGTCCTCACCCGTACTGCTTTAGCCGCTACTTGAGCGCATATTCAACGGGATGAAGGCCGCTGCTCCCTCCGGTCTGGAAATCGGGTGGGACTCAACCGGCTTTCGGCTGCTGCTGCGTCATGCAATGCAGCGCGCCCAGGCCCCAGATCAGGTCAACGCTGTGTACGCCGATCACGTCCCGCTCCGGGAACGCTTCGGCAAGAATGTTCAGCGCCACGCGGTCGTTGACGTCATGGAAGGTGGGCATCAGCACCGCGCGGTTGGCAATATAGAAATTCGCGTAGCTCGCCGGCAGACGCTGTCCGCGGAAGACAACCGGCCGAGGCATGGGCAGCTCAATAATCGTGAACTGCTTGCCCTCGGGAGTGCGCGCAGCCTTCAGCCGCGCTAGATTTTCGGCCAGGAGCTCATGGTTTGGGTCATTCGTGTTGGGCTCAACGGCGGTGATGATCGTGTCCACACTGGCGAAGCGCGTGATGTCGTCCACGTGGCCGTGCGTGTCGTCGCCGGTAATGCCGCGATTCATCCAGATGACTTGGTCAATGCCAAGATAATCGCTAAAAACCTGCTCCAACTGCTCGCGGCTCACTCCCGGGTTGCGCTGCTGTACCGTGCTCAGCAGGCACTCTTCGGTGGTCAACATCAGGCCCGCGCCGTTCACGTCAATCGATCCGCCTTCAAGCACTATCCGTCGCTCGGTTCCATCATGTTGCGCAACTACCGGCTGCCACGAGGGCAGCCCCAGCAGTTCCGTCACGCGCCCAGGAAGCTGATCGTCGAGCCGCCAGTTGTCGTAGTTGGCCCAGCCATTGAATTGCCAGTTGGTAACGCCGAGCTTGCCCGCGCCATCGCGGATAAAAATCGGCCCCGAGTCGCGTGTCCATCCGCGATCGGTGGGCCACCGATGAAAATCGACCTTGTTGAGATCGGCATCGGCACGCTTGAGCATCGAGCGCACACGCTTTTCGGCCGCGGCATTCTCCACGATCAGCTGCACGCGCTCGCGGGCGGCCAGCAGGCGCACAATTTCAGCATAGAGCCAGGGAATGGGAGCAAACTTGCCCGGCCAGTCTTCTGGATTGTGCGGCCACGCCAGCCAGGTGGCCTCGTGCGGCTCCCACTCGGCGGGCATGCGGAATCCCAGTGCGCGCGGCGAACTTTCAGATTCGGGCATCGCTATTTGGGTTCTCCGCTGTGCGCGCGAACATGCGCAGTGTCAATGAAGCGCCGTGAAATTGGCGCGTAGGCATCGATGCGCCGGTCGCGCAGGAACGGCCAGTTGCGCCGCGTCTCCTCGATGAGGCCAAGGTCAATTTCGCCGATCAGAATCTCTTCGTGCTCGTGCGAGGCCTTGGCAATAATGCGGCCAAACGGATCGGCCAGAAAGCTGCCGCCCCAGAACTCGAGCCCCGGTCCTTCGACGCGATTGCCCAGAATGTCGCCATTCTCATGCCCCACGCGGTTCACTCCTGCCACGTACACGCCGTTGGCAATGGCGTGCGCGCGCTGGATGGTCTGCCACGCGTCGTACTGCGCCGCGCCGAACTCGTCCTTCTCAGCCGGGTGCCAGCCGATGGCGGTGGGATAGAACAACACCTCCGCCCCTTGCAGCGCCGTTAGCCGCGCGCCCTCGGGATACCACTGGTCCCAGCAAACCAGCGTGCCCACGCGGCCAACATGCAGGTCCACAGCCTGAAAGCCGAGATCGCCGGGCGCAAAATAATATTTCTCGTAATAAAGCGGATCGTCGGGAATGTGCATCTTGCGGTAGACGCTGGCGATGTCGCCATCCGTGTTAAGCGTAACCGCAGTGTTGTGGTAGAGCCCCGGCGCGCGGCGCTCAAACAGAGACGCCACGATAGCCACGCCGGCCTCGCGCGCCACCGCGCCCAGCTTCTCTGTCGATGGGCCCGGAATCGGCTGCGCAAGATCAAAGAGCGCAAGGTCTTCGCGCTGGCAGAAATACTGCGTCTGGAACAACTCTGGCAGGCAGACAATGTTGGCGCCCCGTCGCGCAGCCTCGCGAATGTGCGCGACCGCCGAGCGAAAGTTCGCCTCGGGGTCGGCGCCCATGCTCATCTGCACCAGGCCTACCGTGTATTTGCGTTTTTCAGTCATCGATTCTTCTTATTGATGCCGGTCAGCCCGCTCAAGATTCGCCGCGCCTACGCGACAAGGCCAACTCCGATATCGGAATTGGCCTGTGCATTCTGTCTTACCCAGCAGATTCTCTCATCCAAAAGTCTGCTGGATGCAATCCTCTATTCGTCCAGGATCAGCACTGCCGCGGCGATGGTCGTGGTCCACTTGCCGTTCTTGTCGCCGACTGCCGATTGCGTAACGTTGCTGGTACGCACAATCTTGTTCGAGATGCGGTAGATTTCTTTTTTCTCATCCCAACTCTTGTCGGGATCAAAATCGACGTCGAGTGTAGTGGCCAGCATCTCGGCGGCCAGCTCTTCGGCATACTCGCCGGCCTGCTCTTCGGTCTCACCAAAGCTGTGATGCTCGCTCAGGTAGCCGTAGGTGTTGCGGTCTGCGGGGATGGCTACGCCGATGCTCGAAACAATAAGCCGATGAGGCTCGCGGGTTGAGTTCTCGGCGATCACCGAAAACACAACTTCGCCGTGATTGACATACTTGAGCCCTTCTTTACGAGGGATTAGCTTGCACTGCGGCGGAAAGATCGACGACACGCGAACAAGGTTCTGTGAGGCAATGCCGGCATCCCGAAGCGCCAGCTCAAACGAGGTTAGCCTCTCCTTGTGTCTGCCAACGCCCTTGGTGAAGAAGATCTTCTTCGGGACCATGCTTTTTCCCAATTTCTATGTGCCCTCCGTGGGTTCAAAAGTTAATAGTTTTTTGTAGTTCCCGCATGAGTCTATCGCATCCGGGCCGCTCGGAACAGCGTTTCGCGCAAATTCATCTCCGGTTCATCGGCGCGGCTTCTCTCCCATCTGGGCCGCGGTTGCCAGACCAATCTGGAGCCGGTGCGGAAATGTGCGCTGAAAATTGCGTTTACAGCCTGCAACCTGCAACTTTCCCGCGATTCTTTCGTTTAACTATGCATGAGGATCTATCTGTCTCTCGCCGGTATTCCGGCCCTCGCCGCCGCATTGGTCTCCGGCCTTGCATTTGGCCAACCGCCGGCTCCCGTTACGCCCCCGACATCCGCAACTGCCAATCAGGGTCCCGTCGACCTGGATTACGCGCCTCCCGCGCTGCACGAGCTCAGCACGCAGGCTGCCGTAAAGAATAGCTTTACATTCGACCACAACATGCTGGTGGCGGCATCCAGCCTGCTCACCGACACCGACGCCGAGACGAAACAAACGATCGCCAAAATCGACGGCGTGAGCGTGCACATGCTGCGCTTTGGCCAGTCGGGGATTCCAGACGAAGCGGCGGTCGACGCGATCCGCCAGGCCTACCATCTGCGCGGCTGGAAGCACCTGGTAAGCACAACCGCCGGCAGCGGCGGCCCCATCCACGACAACGTGACCGACGTGTGGATTGTTCTGGATGGCGCCAACGTGAAGGGCGGCGTGGTGCTGGCTGAAACTCCCCGGAGCATTACGCTGGTGACCGTGGCGGGCAACATCAGCCCGACCGACATCCTGCGCCTGCGGGGAAAGTTCGGCATCCCCAACTTCAACGCCGGTGACTTTAAAGACGCGAAGTAGCTCGGCGCACACGACATT
>JBEKCW010000058.1:0-27447 GCA_050014675.1 Occallatibacter sp.
GTGCTGGTGAGCACAAGGCCGCTGGAGCTGGCCGTGCCCGCGGTTGTGAACGTGCTGGTGCCAGGCGTCACGAGATTACCGTTCGAGTCGCTGAATCCAGACACATTCACCGTATAGCTGGCGCCGGCTGCAAGGTTCTGATGCACCGCTTCGCTTTGCGCCGTGTAAACGGCGGCCGCATTGCTTCCGCCGCAGGTCTCAGCGGAGTTGCCCGTGCACTGCTCATTGCAACTGGTGCTGGTACCCTGCGAGCTGAAGTTGCCGCTGCCGCAGTAGCAGTTGGAGCCGTATTCCACGCCGGCATACTCTGAGCCCTGCGAGGCGCAAGACGAGACGCACTGCTCGATGGTCATCTGGTTGCTTGACCAGCTGTATCCGTTCAGCGCGCGGGCGCCATTTTCGTCGTCGTTGAAGCAGCCCAGGTAGGTTTGCGCGGCCGACGTTGCCGTTGTGGTCGGAGTAAAGATCAGCAACTGCGCGTTGGCCAGGGTCACCGTGCCGCTCACCGGCGTGGAGCCGTTCATGAGCGTGATGGAGCTCTGGGTAATCGTGGTCGGATCGACCGGCGTGCTCACCGCAACCTCAATAATGCTGTTGATCGGAATGCCGGTGCTGCCGTTGGCCGGGCTGATGGCGACCGTCGGCGAGGTGGTATCTGTTCCGCCGGTGGTCCAGAAGGCGTAGTTAGTCTGTGGGTAATAGTTGCCATCCTCATCGTGCACCACGCCATTTCCGCCGAAGAAATAGTACTCGGTGTTCGGCAGCAACGGAATTTGCGGAGTGATGGTCACTTCAAGCCCGCTCGGCGACAGTGTGACCGTTGACGGGATGAATTGACCGGTGTCGTTGAGATAGAGCTGGAACCCGCTGTTGTTGACTGTGAGAGGATTCAGCGGCTTGTTGAACACAAGCTTCGGAACAATGTTGGTTCCCACTGAAGCTCCGTTGACCGGAACGGTCTCGACCACTGTGGGCGAGGTAATGTCATAGCTGGCCCCGGTGGTAAAGCTATTGGTTTCGGTGGCGACCACGTTCCCTGCCGGATCCTTCACACCGGCAACGTTCATGGTGTACGTGGTGGTGGGCTGCAGCGGCACGGTGGGCACAATCTCGATGACGGTATTGCCATCGATCGCGTAGACGTTGGCAGGCACCGGGCTTCCGCCGTTCGTCAACGTAACGCCCGACATATAGTTGGGATCGATCGGCGCGCTGAACTCCGCTTCAATCACCGTGTTGGTTCCCAGACCGGTTTTGCCGCCGATCGGGTTGAAGGCAACTATTGATGGAGCGGCGCTCGAGCCGGTGAAGTCGGCGTAGAAGGAGAAGCCATCGCTGCTCATCGCATTCCCGGCCAGATCGGTACCGCTGCCAACCCAGAAGTAGTACTCGCGACCGGCCGAAAGCGGCGAGGTCGGAGTCAGGTATGCAATGGTCTGGCTCGAGTTCCAGGTGAGCGTTGTCGCAATGCAATTAATGCCATCGCCCGACAGCTGGTCTTCGATGTAGAAGTTATTGCAGCCGCTCGGCGAGCCCGCGCTGAACGTGGTCGCGTCCATGGGCTCGCTGAAGGTGACGGCGATGGTGGAGTTGGTGGGAATGCTTTCGTTAGAGTTCACGCTTGAGAACAGCACCGTGGGCGCAGTGAAGTCCGTAGCGGCTCCCGTGCCAAAGCTGGAGCTGAACGTTATCGGATGCCCTTCGAGATCGGTGATGCCGTTGATGCTCATGGTCAGGGTCGCGCCCGGCGGCAATGGCGAGTTAGGCACAAAGTCAACGCGCGTGTCGCCGGAGTTGAACCAGTAGGAGCCGGCCAGCGGCGTGCCGCCATTCAGCACCTGGAAGGTTGTGCTCGTGACGCTGATGGGGTCAATGGTCTTGCTGACAATAATGCCAGGCGTGTCGTTAACGGCCACGTTGGTGGCGCCGTTGTACGGCACGGCGCTGGTAACCATGGGCAGCGTGGTGTCGGTTGCGGTTCCGGTGTACTCCCACCAATCGGTGGCAGCCGCAGGCACACTGGTGGTGCTCTGCAGTGCAGTGGTCACGTACACGTAGAGATAGTGATTCGAAGGCAGCGGGAACGATGTGGGCGTCATCAGCACTTCGTTCGGCTGCGGCTGGCTGTAAGTGACCGGGATATTCAAGCCGGTGCTCGAGTCGTAGACGTAGATGCTGGGCGTGCCGGCGATGCTGATTGTGCTCGCGTTGATGGGCGTATTGAACTGCACATCGAACACGGCGTTCGTGGGTATCGGGTTAGTGTATTCACCCGGAGACGCAACCTGGACGGTCGGCGTCGCCGTTGAGGTGCTGGCGGCCGTGTAGTAGTAACCCGAGTCTCCGTTGATCGGGGTGTTGTAGGTAGTGTCGAAGAGGCTGCCGGTTGTCCACCACTGGATAAGCGCACCGTTGGTGAAGGGCACAGTGGGAGTGAATACCAGTGAGTAGCCGCTATCGAGCACCTGCACGTTACCTGGGACAATCACGTTGTTCTGCGCCACCTGGATTCCCGAACTGGCCGTCGATGCATTGAGCGGCAGATTCGAGTAGAGGACCAGCGGCAGATTCGGATTGACACCCGAGGCCCCGTTGCCGGGACGCACGGAGATGATCGATCCATTGGTATTTGAGTCGTACTGAGCCGTGGAGAATCCGTTGGTGAACGGTGAGAGCGTCTCGCCCTCCCAGTCGGAGATGCCGCCGGTCAGCACCATGGTCAACTGCGAGCTCGACGGCAGCGGGAAGCAGTTCCAGTAGATGGTGGCATCGTCCTGCGAGTGCAGGTAGCTGCCGCCGTAGCACCACGGAGACGTCTGCGAATAGCCTGACCCGACGCCGTAACCGTCGTACAGGCCAAAGTCGCTGTTATTGATGCTGCCAAGGTTGATGGAGCGGTTGAAGGTTACATACACCGGCGCGCGCAGTCCCACATCGGTCGCGTTTGCGGCAGGTGAGTACGCCGCTACCTGCAATCCCGACCCGGCCGCTGTGACCGTCGGCCCGGTAGTGAAGTTGAATTCCTGCGTGTAGCAGCCGCCCAGCGAGTCGCCGGCCAAATCGAGCGGGCCGCCGCAAGCGCCCACCCAAATGTTCGTGTTGTTCGGGAACGGCGATGCAGGAGTAAACGTCACCGTCGTGTTGTTGTTGCTGAACGCATAAGTTCCGCTGATCTCCTGGTTGCTGTTCCATCCCACCATGACCGGCAGCCTTGTGGTATTCACCGTGGCCGGATCGACCGGGTTGTTGAAGTTCATCACGATCGTCGTGCCGGTAGACACGCCGGTTGTGTTGTTCGAAGGCGTTGAGCTGGTAATCGAGAGCCCGCCTGTGACACTGGCCCCGCAGGTCTCGATATCTGCCTGTAGACGGAAAGCTTCGTAATTGTTATCGGTACTGCCCCACGCCAGCGCGAGCGTATTGGATCCGGGTACCAGGAAGCTCGAAATCGGTATATTCAACCCGGTAAAGCTGGTGTTGGTGTTGATGTTGCCGGTGATGGCGATGCCGCTGGGGTTCGCGCTGTTGACAATGCCCAGCGTTCCGTTGTCGTCGATAGACATCTGACCCACCAGGCAGAGGTTCGAAGGCACCGTGCTGGGCATGTTGAAGTTGGTTGAGTACACACCGAACGTATCGCTGTACTCGCTTGCCGGATACATGTTGATCCAGTCGGATTGCGGTCCGTCGGCCGGCCATCCGCCGGTCCACCAGCCCGCATCGCCCGGACCTACGATGTAGAGAGGTTGCGACGGTCCGGTGGCGGCCGGCGTCGTCGTAGCCGTAGCTACATACAAGCCGAGCGCTTCATCGGTTGTGGGGCCTCCCACCGGTCCGGTGGGGACGACTGTCCAGTTGGCATCAGTCGGGCATGCCGGCTCGGGTGAGGCGCCGCCGCAACCCGATATGGGAATGATGACCTGCCCACTGGAATTCAGGCCCGTGGAGAGGTTCAGTAATACTGGCGATGCCGTAGTGGTAAACGTGCTGCTGTACGCAACGCCGCTGTTGCCCACGATATCGGTGTAGCCGCTCACGTCCACGGTGAACACCTTGCCCGCCGGCAACGCACTGGCTGGAGTAAAGGTCAGCGTTACCAGGTCGCCGGCCAGAGACGCAGTTCCCTGGATCGCCGATCCGCCTGCAGGCGTGACCGCGACAACATTGATGTTGTTGTCATTGATCGGAGCGCTGAACTTGACCACAATCTGGGTGTTCAGCGGCACCGAAGTTGCAGTGTTGGCCGGCGACACAAACGTCACCGTGGGCTGAGTCGTATCGGTGCTCACGCCGGTGGTGAACTCGGCGTAGAGCCCGTTCAGATAGTTGCCGTCGACATCGTAGTCACCCCACGCCTGGTACAGCTGGTAATAGGTATCGGGCAGCAACGGCACAGTGGGCGTAAAGGTCGCGCTCAGTCCGTTGGGAGCCACAGTGACGGTGCCTTCAACGTACTTGCTGCCGTCGTAATCCCAGAGTTGCAGCGTGCCGGAGTTCCATCCACCCCAGATATCGAGCGGGTTGACGGGCTTGGAGTAGGTTACAGTGGGCGCAAAGTTGGTGCCCACATTGGTCTGGCCGTTGAAGTTGGTGCTGGCGTAGTTCTCCGTCGTATCCGGTCCGCTGCCGGTGTTGAAGGTGAACGATCCCGGAACAGCCGCATTGCCTGCGGTATCGGTCACCGTTGCGTTCCACGCCACAGTGTAGGTGGTTGATGCTGTTAGCGGAGCTGTCGGCGTAAAGGTCAGCACGGTTCCCGGCTGAGCCCATCCGCTGCCGCAGCAATACGGGTTGGCATTCCAGCTATAGGTTCCGGCCACCGGAGTGCCGCCGGTTGAAACCGTCACTCCGGTTTCGGTGCCCTGCAGCATATCCGCGCTGAAGTCAAGCTGCACGGTCACATTGGTGCCCACGGTGCTCAATGCCGGCGGATTGGCCGCTACGACCGTCGGTCCGGTGCTGGCTGTTGACGAAGTGGTGTAGAGGTACACTGCGTAATTGCCCAGGCTCACGTCGGTGGCGCTCTCAACCGTGCTGGTGATGTTGAAGTAATAGGTTGAATTCGGGGCCAGCAATGAGCTCGGCTCAAAGGTCACAATGCGGCCTGTCGGATCGAGCGTTACGGTTCCAGGCACACTCACCCATCCACCCGGATTGCTGGTCAGAGAGAGCAGCACTGTGGTCGACGAGATGGAACTGCGCAGCATGGGCTCGCTGAATACAGCGTTAATCGCGCTGTTCAGCGGCATGCCACCCGCACTCGCGCCCGGACTGAGCGAGATGACCTGCGGGGACGGAGGTGTCGGCGACTCAATCGTGAATCCGCCAGCCACATTCTCCACCTCGGAGTTGGTGGTGGTGGTTACGCCCACCGGACCAAGCGCAGCGGTACCGGAGATGGTGATGTTGGCGGTGAGGCTGTTGGTGCTGCTCACCGTTGTGCTGTTGACCGTAATGCCCGAGCTGGATCCGCCAAAGCTGGCAACGGTAGTTCCGTTCATCCAGTTGGTGTAGAGACCGACAATGTTCACGTTGAGCGTCTGGCCCGTCGTGCCCACGTTCGGATTGATCTGGGTTATTTCCGGCGTACCCGCCAACACCGTGAAGGCGTTATTCAGGGTAAGCGTGCTTCCATTCGTGTTAACAGAGACGTAGGTGCTGCCCACCGTAGCGTTCGACGGAATGGTGACGTTGGCCGTCAATTGCGTGCCGTCTGCAACCGTTACAAAGTTGGTGCTGATTCCATCGCCCAGCGACACCGATGTGAGGCCTTGCTGGAATGTCGTGAATACGCCGGTGATGACGAGATTCACCGTTGTTCCCGCCTGGCCTGAGCCTGGCGACGATGAGACAAGAGCGGGCACGCCGGCCAAAACCGTAAATCCGCCGACGATGGAGTCAGTCTCGCCGCCCGTGATCATGCTCACGGTGCGCGACCCAAGTGTGGCCGTGGTGCTGATGGTGATATTGGCCACCGCGCTGCTTCCGCCGTTGATGGTTGTCGAGTTGACGGTAATGCCCGATCCGAAATTGGCGTTGCTGGAGCCTTGTATCCAGCTCGTGAACTGGCCGGTCAGCGTCACATTTTCCGTAATGCCCTGCGTCCCGGTGGGAGGATTGACGTTGGTTATGCTGGGCGCGCCATTGCCCACGGTGAACCCGCCAAGAATGGTGGCAACCTCACCGCCGGTGGTGAGAGTTACGTTATAAGTCCCTACAGGAACGCTGTTCGGGATCTGGATATTCACGGTAGCCTGCGTCAGGCTTTGCACCGTGATGCCGGTAACCGAGATTCCTCCTGCAAACGAGGCTGTAGTCGATCCTTGTGAGAAGTGAGTCTGGCTGCCGGTCACAACTACTGTAACCGCGTTTCCTTCGCCACCCTCAGACGGATTGAGGCCTGAAATCGCCGCCGGTCCGTTTGTTACCTGGAACAGCGCATTGCTCGACACGATCTGGCCGCCGGTTGTCACCGTGATGTTCTTGTACCCGAGCACGATTGTCGGCGCCACCGTGACATTGGCGGTGATCGACGTCGGGCTGTTGACTGTGGTCGAGTTGATCGTAATTCCCGGAGATGTGGAAGTAACGACACTGGTCCCGGAGACGAAGGTGGTGTCGATGCCGGTGATGGTCAGGTTCTGGGTTTGGCCCTGAGCCAGGCTGGGCGGATCGATAAACGCCATCTCGGCCTGAGTCTGGGTAATGTTGAACGCGTTCACCTCGTTGGCAACTTCGCCGAGCGTGGTCGCGGTCACGTTTACCTGGCCCACAGCAGCAGTGGTGTTGACGGTGATGTTTGCGGTGATCGATGTGGGTGAGTTGACCGTGAAGCTGTTCACCAGCACGCCTGGGAATGTGAGCGTGGTAACGCCCTGCACCCAGTTCGTGTTGATGCCGGTAATCTGGACGTTCGAGAACGTAACGCCCTGGCCGCCGGTATTCGGAGTAACGCTGTTGATGACCGCCGGGCCTGGCGCAATGTAAACCGCATTGTTGATGCCCAGCACCTGCGTACCGGTGGTAACGGTCAGGTTCTGGTATCCGGGGTAGGCCGTGGCCGCAACCGCGCCCTGCACCGTGAGTGTGGTCGGGCTGGTCACCTGCACCGGCCCGAGGGTGATGTTGCCGCCGTAACTCACCACTGGCGGAGTGGCCGCGGACCACGTGGTGGCCTGCGCCAGGATGGTGAATACCGCCGATCCCTGCTGTTCGACCGTTCCCGGTCCCGAAGACAACAGGTACGGCGTGCCGGCAGTAATTACGAAGGCCTGGTTGAGCGTAGCCACTTCTCCGGCGGTGGTGGCCTGAGCATACGTCGTTCCCTCAGGAGCCAATGCGGGAATCGCCAGGGTGAGGGTGGCGGTGGTTTCGCTCGTCACATCCACACCGGTAACAACAATGCCGGCGCCGAAGCTGAACTGCGTCGCAGGATTCCAGTGCGTATCAAAACCTGTCACATCCACGCTTATCTGCGTGCCCTGCGGCGAGGTGTTGGGAGAAACACTCAGGATGCTCGCCAGGCTTGGCGTAACGCTGAAGCCCGCGCCGCCTACGACCTGCGCGATAGCAGGTGCGTCGGGAGTGGTTGCGACCACGGAGTAACCACCGGTCCGTGTCTCCTGGCCGATGCTGATGCTCTGTGTCGCAATCGTCGGTCCAAGAATCGTTGGCGGGCCGTTCACCGTGATGCCGGAGCCGGGCCCTCCAAAGCTGAACGTAGTGGTGCTGTCAAAGGCCGTGAACTGGCCGAGAACGTTCACCGTAATGTTCTGCGCACCCTGCAGGCCCGAACCCGGGTCGACAATGGTAAGCGTCGGTTGCGCGATGACGATGTTGAACGAGGCGTTATCGACTTCGCAACCCGTGCAGCCGTCGTTGTAGGTGGTGCCGTTGGTGGTAAACGTCAGCGCCATCCCCTCGCCGGGCGCGCTCGAATTGATGGTGATGTTAGCGGTCGCCTCGGTCGGACTCACGATCTGGTACGAGTTCACCGTGATATTGTTGGCGTCCCATCCGGTGAGCGTGGTTCCAGTCGTCGGATCCGGATTCCATTCGGTGTTCGCGCCGTAGAAGTACACGCTCACCGTCTGTCCTGGAATCCCGCTGCTTGGCGCCTCGTACCACACATACGGTGTGGGCGGCGGCGGAGGCGGAGTAACGTCGAAGCTGCCCGTCAGTCCCTGCGTTCCGGTCTGCACTACGACAGTCCGGTAACCGTACTGAGCGCAACCTGCGGGCACGTTCGGGGCTGTGCACGCGGCGCCGATGGTGATGTCGGCCGCAATGTGCCACGAGTCGGTGACTTCGAAGGTGTTCACCGTAATTCCAGGTCCAAAGTTGACCGTAGACGTGCCCTGCACCCACTGCGTATAGGCATTGCCCACGATGGTGACCTGCAGGTCGCTGGGACCTGTCGGCGGCGGCGTCCCGCTATTCGGGGTCAGGTAGCTGATTGCGGGCACACCTCCGGTAACCACGAACGCACCGGAATCGGTAAGCGACTCGCCGGCTGTGATCATGTACACCGAACGCGGACCTGCGTTGGCCGTCTGCGAGATGGTGATGTCGACAGTCGCGCTGGTTGCGCTGTTGATGATTACATCGTTCACCGTGATGTCGGAGCCGCCCCCGGCAATGTAGAACTGGGTATAGTTCTGCTGCCAGTGCGTGGCCGAACCGGTGATGTTGAAGACAATCTCCTGGCCTTCATTGCCGGTATTCGGCGAGACGCCCGTGATAATGGCCGGTCCCTGAATAATCGAGAACACGTTGGCGTCGACAATTTCTTTGCCGGTGCCGGTTGTGACGCCCGGTGTGCAGCCCTGGTAGGTCACGCCCTGGATATTCAGACCCGTTGGCGGCTGATTGGCGCACGAGACATTAGGCGTAGTAACGGTCACTGTGCGGCCGCCGACGTACGACAACGGATCGATGTTGATAGTCGCGTCGATCTCCGTTGCGCTCACCCACGTCGGAGTCCCAACCACGGTGATTCCCGCACCAAACGTCGCAGTGCTGGCGGTGCTGAAGTGCGTGTACTGGCCGATGAGGCGAACCACGACTCCCTGCACGCCTTGCTCTTGCTGGTCAGCGATGGCCTCGGTGAGTTGGGCAACCGTGGGAGACGCGGTAAATGCGTCCGCCTGAGTCGCAATCTGGCCGTAGGTCGTCACGGTTACAGTTTTGAAGCCGGGCGTAGCCGTAGTGGTCACGAGCACCGGCACCACCAGCGAAGTCGGGGTGACCATGGTCGGCACTCCAACCGTAATGCCTGGGTCGCCGAAGCTCACCTGCGTCTGGCCGGCGAGGAAGTTGGTCTGCGAGCCGGTAATCGTCACCTGCAGCGAGCTTCCCTGGCCGCTCGCGTTCGGCGAAACTCCGGTGATTTCCTGCGCGCCTGTCGATACGCAGAAGTTGTCGTTGATCTGCGAACTCGAAACCTGTTCGCTGCCCGAGGTGATGGTAAGAACGTGTCCGCACGGGGAGCCAGTGTCGACATAAGCCCACGGGCTGACCGTAACATTCATCGTCAGCGTCTCGGAGTCAACCACGGTCAGTGAATTGATGGTGATGTCCTGGTTGAACTCGGCAATCGGAGGCGTGGCCGCCGACCAGTTGGTGAAGCGACCCAGAACCTCAAGCTGCAGCGTCGCGCCCTGTTGCGCGCCCTGCGGTGAGAAGGCGAGGAATGTCGGTGAGCCTTCCTCAATGTCGATGGCCTGCACCAGGCTTGCATTCTCACCGTCGGTATAAGCAGTCGCCGTCGCATAGCCCACCGGCGCGCTCGAAAGCACGGTGATCTGCACGGTCGCGGAAGTCGGGCTGTTGATGGTGAGCTGGTCTACAACCACGCCCGGGCCAAAGCTCAACGTGGTTTCGCCTTGCAGCCAGTGCGTGCCCACGCCGGTAACATCCAACATCGAAGTCTGCAGTTGCGACACCACCGGCGCAATGCCTGCGGTTCCCGTGTTGCAGAAGTTTGCGATAAAGTTCGCATCGGTAGTGGTAGCGCACGCCGGCAGCGAAACATCGCTGATGTAGGCCGCGCTCGGCGTCACACTGAAGCCCACGCCCGAGTCGTACTCAAATCCTCCGCCCGTCAGCGGCGTAATCATGATCACGCTGTTGCCGCCCACCGGGGCCGTCGGAGACACACTGATGGTAGCGGTGGCCGAAGTCGGGCTCGTTATCACGAGATCCGCTACGGTGACACCGGCGCCCATCACCAATTCAGAACTTCCCTGTACCCAGTTGGTCAGCGAGCCGGTTATGGTCACATTGGTGCCGCCCGATCCCTGCGGCGCGCTCGAAACGCACGACGGCAGATCCGCCGTTACGCACGCGCTCACAAGCGAAGGCGTGGCCGGTGCGTCAACCAGGAAGCCGGTAATCAGCTGCTCGGTTGGATCGTTGATGTAAACCGCATTCCATCCCGGAGGCGTAGGCGTCAGCACGTTGCCCGGAGCCGTGTAGCTTGTAGTGATGTTGGCCACCAGGCTTGTGGGGCTGTTCACCGTAACGCTGTTCACAGTAATCTGCGGACCGCCAAAGATCACCTGCGTATTGCCGGAGACGAAGTGCGTGTTCAGGCCGACGATCGCAACATTCAGCGTCGTGCTCTGCGCCGCATTCCACGGCGACACGCTCACAATGCCCACCGGTATGGTGGTCACGTTGAAGTACGTGGTTACAATCTGGCCGCCGGTGGTAAAGGTGACCAGGCGCGACCCTGTCGCCGCTCCCGCGGCAATGTTGATGGTTCCGGTGGCGCTCACCGGGCTGATCACCGTGAAGTTCGAGAGCGTAACGCCTTCGCCTGCGATCACCGTCACCGTGCCCGCCTGCGAGAAGCTTGTGAATTGGCCCGTAAAGCTTACATTGAAGCTGTTAGTGCCGCTGGTTGGCAAAAGGCCGTTGGCCGGGCTCATGGTGAGCGTTGGTGTATTGGCATACACCTGGATGCAGGCACTAACAATCTGCCCGCCGGTCGACATGTAGAAGCAGTAGGTGCCGACTGGTGTGTTGACAGGCACGCTGATGTTGAGCGATGCGGTCGTCGCGCTGTTGACGGTGACTTCGTTCACCAGCGGAGTGGCAATCGGAGTCGGATAGAACGCAGCCATCGTATCGGCCTGCGACCAGTCGGTGTTCGAGCCAACCACCGACAGGGTCACCTGGCCGCCCTGCGGCACGCTGCTCGGGGTCACGCTAACGATCGACGCGCTCGAAGGCAGAATCGTGAAGCTGAACGGGAAGATGGTCGCCGAGCCTGCGCCGCCGCAGGTCAGGTTCGCCGTAATGCCGCCGGTGGGCGCGTTCTCATTGATCGTGATCGGCACCGTGACCTGGTTGGCGCTGTTCACTATGATCGTGCCGGTTGTTATCACACCCGTAAAGTCGGCAGTGAGCACGCCTCCCGGGCAGGCATTGAACGCCGTGTATGAGTTGCCGGTAATAACCACAGGCACATTTGTGGCGCCCTGCTGCGCCGAGTTCGGCGCAACCGAGATAAGCGCAGGCGTCGATCCGGTTACCGTGAACGAATTATTGAGCGTCGCAATCTCGCCGCCGGTTGCAACCGTAACGCTGTCCACGCCGATCGTCGCGCCAGCCGGCACAATCACGTTGGAATAGGCCGTAGTGGGCGAAGTCACAATGGTGTCGCCAACCGTCACGCCGCCGGTAATCGTCACTCCCGTCGCATTCTGCAGGAAGTGCGTACCCGTCGCCGTCAGGCACACTGGTCCCGCGAAACTCTGCGCCACTGAGACCGGATTGGTTGTGCAGGTCACAACTCCGCCGTTCACCGTGGCCATGGTCACGGCGGTCAGCGTCGCTGCGTTGGGTCCGACATAGAAGAGCGGGTTGCCGTTATTCAGCACCGAGTTGGCAACCTGGCCGCCAGTCACCATGGTCAATGTGCGGTAACCAACCGAGGTGGTGTTGGTGATTGCCAGAACTGCCTGGGCTGTCGTCGGGCCGGTAATGTCGAGCGACTCCACCGTGATGCCATCGCCGAAGTTGGCGAACGTCGTGCCCTGCACAAAGCTTGTGCCCGACGCAACAATGTCCACCGTCAGCGGCGCTTCGCCAAGATAGCCCTGACCCTGCGTCCCGACTCCCGGAGTGATCGACGTGATCTCAAACGTCTGCGTTGGATCGGAGATGATGAATGCCGATTCAAGCGAGGCGGTTTCAGATGTGCCCCCCGTAAGTGGCGTCACAACCTTGATGTTGCGCGCGCCATACACTGGCGAAGCGGCAATGGTGAGCGAGGCAGTGAGAGTGTTGGGCGTAAGCGCGGTGACGGAGTTGACAGTGATGTCGGGCGCGTAGGATGCGCTGTCGGTGTCGACAAACGAAACCACCGAGGAACTGGAGAAGTGCGTCCATCCATTGCCGGTGATGGTCACATTCACGTTTGTGCCGCCTGCGGCCGCGCCGGGCGACACTACGGCAACAGCCGGCGCCGGATTGGTAGCGGAGGCCGCGCCGGTCAGCGAAATCACCAGCGGATTCCCGTTGGGCGCCGAGTCGGTCACCGTCACTGATCCCGTCTGGCTGGCTGGCGTAGTCGTCGTCGGAGAGAAGCTCACGTATATCAAGCAGCTTGAATTCGCGGCTATCGTTCCGGTGGTGCAGTTGGTGCTCGCCGAAAACGCTCCCGAGGTTGCCAGGCTGAAGCTTGCGGACTGGCTCTGGTTATTGGTGAGCGTTACCTGCTTGGCTGCGCTCGAGCTGTTAACCAGCTGCGCAGGGAAGCTCAAGCCTGTACTGCTCAAAACCAGCGGATTAACGGCGTTGCCCTGCAGGTTCACTACCTGCGGACTCGTAGCTGCGGAGTCGGTAACCTGCAGCTGGCCGCTTAGCGTGCCGCCAACGGTGGGCGCAAAACTGATGGTGACGTTGCACGAGCTGGTCCCGGCGAGCGTGTATGGAGCCGCGGCGCCGCAAGTCGTGGACGTCTGCTCAAAGTTGCCCGAAAGGTGGAAGTTGATGTTGGTAAGCGAAGTCGATGTATTGTTCGTGATCGTGACGGTCTGATACGCGCTGATTTTGCTTACCGACGCGCCAAAGTTGGTTATGGATGTTGGCGCAACCACAACGGGCCTGTTTCCAGTGCCCGTCAGATTGATCGATTGCGGGCTGCCCGGCGCATCGTCAGTCACGGTCAGCATCGCGGTCCTCTCACCCGATGTAGTCGGCGTGAAGTCGAGGGTGAGAGAGCAGGTTGCCCCAGCCGGCAGCGATGCCGGCGCGGTCGGGCAAAGATTGCTCACGATCGCAAAATCGCCCGGATCAGCGCCCGCAATCGCGATCGACGAAATATTCAACGCCACCGACTGCAGATTTACGATCTTCACCGTCGTCGCAGGAGTAGAGGTGAAGCCAATAAACTGGCTGGGGAAAGTGACCGCCGACGGGTTGATCGCGACAGGATGAATCGTAGAGCCCTGCATCGTAATCGCCAGGTCTACCATGCTGGAGGTGCCCACCACGTTGTAGATCAAAGCCGCCGTGCCTGGCTGCGACCCTGTCGTAGTTGGCGTATCGTCAAAGGCGATCGTGCACGATGCTCCCGCTGCCAAAGTTAGCGGCGACATGGGGCACGTTGTCTCGGTGGTGTCCAGTGTGTATCCGCCGGTGAACGACCCAATCGAGTCAATGATGAGCGCGGTGCTCAAATAATTGGTCAGCGTCGTCGTCTGCGTGGACTTCTCGTTCAAAACTTCGGTTCCGAAGCCGACTGGATTGGGTGAAAGTCCAACCAGCGGAACTCCCGTCCCTGTCAGGCTCACGGTCTGCGGGCTGTTCGCCGCATCGTCTGAAATGGTTACGACATCCGACGAAGGCAGTGCACCGACTGCTGTTGGGGTTACGGCCACACTGATCACGCAGCTGTTCCCCGGCGTTACCGGCGTACCGACGATGCAGGTGGTGGTGCCCGGGACGATGGTGTAAGGCGCGGGAGCTGTGATTGACGCGAAGTCAAGATTCGCCGTCGTCTGCTGGTTGGTTACCGTAATGTTCTTCGACGCGCTTGGGACGGTGATAGGCACCTGGCCGAACGGCAATACCGCCGGCGAAACCAGCACCGGCCTTATACCAGAGCCCAGAAGCGAAGCCGACAACGGACTGTTGGCAGCGTTAGTAAACACCGTGATCTGCCCTGACTCGTTGACCCCAATTGCCGTTGGCGCAAATTGGACGCCGATCACGCAGCTCGAGTTTGCAGCCAGTGTGCCGCCGCTGGTTTGGCAGGTTGTGGTGGCGCTGGTATCAAGCTGGAAGGGACCGGAGAAAAGCACGGAGCTGATGCTCAGCGGGCTCGACTGCAGGTTGTGGAGCGTGAGCGTCTTGGTCGCGCTTGTGGTATTCACCACCTGGTTGCCGTAAGCAACGCTTGACGGACTGAGACTGGACGCAACTCCCCCCTGGCCTGTCAGCGTGGCAGTCTGAGGGCTGTTGTTCGCGTTGTCACTAACCGTGAGCGTACCGTTGGGCTGCGCTCCGTTCGATGTCGGCGTAAAGGTGACCGCGATAGTGCACGAGGCTCCGGGGGCCAGCGAAGCTCCGCAAGTTGTCGATGGATTATTGATGGCAAACTGGCTGTCGCCGCTTATAGCTATGGATGAGATCGAAAGCGTGGCATAAAGCTGATTGTTGGTGAGCGTAAGCGTCTGGATGGTGCTCGTTGTGTTAACGGCCTGAACGCCGAATGCAATTCCATATGGGATAAGCGATACCGCCGGGAGGCCCGTGCCGCTGACCGCGATCATCTGCGGGCTGTTGCTGGCATTCGTGGTGACGGTTACGTCCCCCGGCGTCGCGCCGATCGCGGTGGGAGTGAAATCAAGGTCGATGGTGCACGACGCTCCTGCGGCTAGCGTGCCGGGGAAGGTATCGTTGGCGCAGGTTGTCGCGGAAGTGATGGCATAGCCAGCGGGCGGTGTAATCGAGCTGATCGTGATCGCGGTCGGTTGCCAGTTCGTCAGAGTCACAGTCTTGACCGGGCTCGGCTGGTTAACCACCTGGGGTGCAAAGGGGACGTTGGTCAACGAGAGGACGGTCGGAGGACGAGCCGTTTCGGTAAGCGGGATCGTAATCGGCGTGGCGCTTTGCGTCGTCGTCACGCTCAACGTGCTCGCTGGTACCACCCCCACAATGTTTGGCGTAACGTTCACCGCAATTGTGCAACTGGAGTGAGCCGTTAGAAGGGTCTCCGGGGCCGTGCCCGAGCAGATTGTTGCCGGCGTCAGGGCATAGCCGTTTGCGGTCGTAACCGATAACCCGGTTACCGTGACTGAAGTGGCCTGGTTATTGGTCAGCAACACGTCAAGCGTATTGCTGGCAAAGCCGATCACGGTCGGCTGGAATGAGAGCTGCGCTGCCGACAGCGTAACCGGGGCGACGGCCGTGGCGCTCAGAGTGGCTTTCTGCGGAGTGTTGCTGGCCGTCGAGTTGACGGTCAACGTACCGGCTGGAACCACGCCCAGCGTGCCCGGCTCGACGGTGACGGCGATAAAGCAGCTGGCCCCCGCCCCCAGGCTGCCCGATTGAGGGCATTCGTTTGAGGTGGCCGCAAGCTGGTACGGCCCTCCCGTGACCGAATACGAGTGGATCGTGATCGAGCTCGCCCCGGTGTTCTTGAATGTAAATTTCTCAGCCTGGCTCGGCTGCGAAACGGCAACGTTGCCGAAACTGTATGCCGATGGCGAAATCGTGCCTTGCGCCGCGGCTTGGGCCGGGTTCCATGGGCCGGCCACCACTGCCAGGGTAGCCAACGCCAGAGTCTTGAAGCTGCTAATCAGATTACGGCCAAATTTCGACATTGCAATTGCCTCCGTCGCGGGGGTTGGAAAGAGTTACCTGGGAGCGGTGAGCCGATCCGCGACGAGATCGCTCAGGTTTGGGGTCGAGTTAGGTTGCTGATAATTGAAGTTAGGGTGCGAGTTAAGTTGCTGATAAATCAACCGCGAATACACAAAGTTCGCAACTCGCGCTGCCCCGTTCAGCTCTGTCGGCGCAACGCGCACAGGTTTTCCATGTGCATGAAACCACATAATTTACGGGGCGACTAAAACGGGGGCTATTGTTGATGAAAACAGAGTGGACTGTAGAGAACAGCAGACTCTAAATGCAAGTGAAATTTTCTGAATTTCTTTGGCTATACGCCTGATTTACGGAGTTTTATTCCTCCTGTAATAGGCAGAAGGCCCATTGGTAATGCGGCCTTGCACCCCTCGGTAAGGTCCCTGGAGTGAAACCTTCGTCGCCAATTCAGGTCGATTTAAACGCGCTTCGCCGGCACACACGCGGCGCAGCTCAGGGTCTCAACAACCCCGCAAAAAACCTGATTCCCTGTCAGGGTGCGCTCTCTCAACCACGCACATTCTCTATTGAGAAGTTTTCAGAAGAATGTCTGTACCACCTCGACCACCCGGTATTCGCTGTCCACGACCGGAATCGTCCGCCACTTGTCGAAGGTGAGGCACGGGTGGCAGATGTTGAAGCCGATCATGTCGCCGGGGCGAACGCCGGCTTCGGGGCCGACCTCAAGAAACGCGTGCTGGTCCATGATTCGGGAGAGCCGCCAGGCGGCTGGAGCCGGCACCGGTTTGGCGTCTCTTCCCGGGCGAAAATAAAGCGCCGGGATGGGCAGACCGGAGTCGAACGCCGCATCCCGTCTTCCCAGCCCGACTATCGCCCGGCCAGGCTCCGGAACCGACTGAATGTATGACCAGATGTGCAGCGCGCATTCGAGGTCAGAGCCCATCTCCCTGGCTACGGAATTCGACTGGAGAATCCTCGCCTGGGCCTCCCGGTAATGTCCGGCATCGTGCACAAGATAGCAGCCTGGGCGCAGCACAATCTCAACCTCGCGTCCGAACCCGGCCGCCGAGAATTTCTCGGCAACAATGTCATACCACGTAGATCCCGCGCCCGTAAGCAGAAAGGGCGATCTCGCATCTCGTCGTTCGGCCACCAGGCGTCGCGTCGTCTTCACAGCTCTCTTTAACAGCGCTCTTACTTGTTCTTCCTCTTTCAGTACTCCCTCGTAGACCTCAACCCCCAGCACGTTTAATCGCTGCCCGCGGTCTTTGAAAAACTCGCTCAACAAATTCACGTGATCGGCTGAATCGACCAGGCAGTAAAACGAGAAGCCCGGATCGGCAACAAGCTCGCTGACGATGGCCATGTTGCGCCGCCCCACGAGCTGGTTGGCCATTAAAACGCGGCGCACGCCATGGCGATAAGCAACCAGCGTCTGATGCGCCGTTGCCAGCGTGATTCCCCATGCGCCGTGCGCCAGCTGCATCTCAAACAGCCGCGGGGCCATGGTTGTCTTGCCATGCGGAGCCAGCTTAACCCCATACGCCCGGACAAACTCCTGCATCCAGCGCAGATTGTGCTCCAGCTTGTCCTTATATAAAACGGCCGCGGGCAGACTCAGATCCTCATGCAGCAGATTCCAGCCCAGCGCAGCAGCCTGAATGGCATCGAAGGCCTGATCGGCAAACCCAAGGCCCTTGTTGAGCGGGTCAACTTTGCGTGGGTCAAATTTGCGCGATTCTATCGCCGCGTGTTGAATGGGTTCCAAGTCGCGCGTCAAATTAGTCTCTCGACTCATATAACGATTCTCTCTCAGCAGCCTTGATTCGCAAGCCCAGCCTTTAATCTAGACACTGACAATGTCGAACCCCAATCTCATCATCCGCAACGCCATGGTCCTTGACGGCAGCGGCGCAGCCGCCACCCGCGCAGATGTTTCAGTTGAGAATGGCCAGATCGTCGCGGTCGGCCCCTCGCTCCCTGGCGCAGCCGTCAATATTGTTGAAGCAAACGGCCTGGCCCTCGCTCCCGGCTTCATCGATGTTCACACCCACGACGATCTGGCTGTGCTTGCCCGCCCGGCAACGCTGCCCAAAATCTCGCAGGGCGTGACCACAGTGATCGTCGGCAACTGCGGCATCAGCGCCGCGCCGGTCACGTTGCGCGGCAATCTTCCCGATCCCATGAACCTGCTGGGAAAATCCGAAGAATTTCGTTATCCAACTTTCGGCGCCTATCGTCGCGCGGTTGAAGATGCCCAGCCCGCGGTAAACGTGGCCGCCCTGATTGGTCACACCGCACTCCGCTCAAACCACATGGACCGCCTCGACCGTGAAGCGACCTCGCACGAAGTAGCGGCAATGCGCGAGCAGCTTGAAGAAGCGCTGGAAGCGGGCGCGCTAGGCCTCAGCACCGGGCTCGCCTATCTCTCGGCCAACGCAGCCAGTAAAGACGAGGTGCTCAATCTCGCTGCCCCACTCGCCGCAGCCGGAGCCATTTACGCAACCCACATGCGCACAGAGGGCGACCGGATTCTCGACGCGATGGGCGAAGCCTTCGAGATTGGCCGAAGCAGCAGCGTTCCCGTGGTGATCTCGCATCTCAAGTGCGCAGGCATCGCCAACTGGGGACGCAGCGGCGAAGTGCTTGCCGCGCTCGACGCCGCGAGGCATTCGCAGCAGACCGGCTGCGACTGTTATCCCTACGCAGCCACTTCGACCATTCTCGATCTGCGCCAGGTAGACGAACGCGTGAAAATCACCATCACCTGGAGCACCTCACATCCCGAAATGGCCGGCAAGACATTGGCCGACATCGCAGCGGAATGGCAGACCACGCAACTCGAAGCGGCGCGCCGCCTCAAACCCGCCGGCGCAATCTACCACAGCATCTCTGAAGACGATATGCGAACCATTCTGCGCCATCCCGCCACCATGATCGGCTCTGACGGCTTGCCCAACGACCTGCACCCTCATCCGCGGCTTTGGGGCGCATTTCCGCGTGTGCTGGGCCGCTATTGCCGCGATGAAGCGCTCTTCGCGCTCTCTGAAGCCATCCACAAAATGACCGGCCTGCCGGCGCAACGTTTCTCGCTCGCCGGTCGCGGATTCATCCGCGCAGGCTGCGCCGCCGACATGGTGCTCTTCGATCCAAACACGATTGCCGATGCGGCAACCTTCTCTGACCCCATCAAACCAGCAACGGGAATCAACGCCGTCTGGGTGAATGGAACCCTCACGTACACGGCCGAGGGCGCAACCGGCAATCGCGCCGGGCGTTTTCTCGCGCGCGGCAAACCGAGCTGGGTCCAATAGCGCACCTCGCTCTTATAGACTGGACGAGCGCATCGGTTATGTTCGGCATCGACACCCACAGTATCTTTCTCCTCTCCGCGGCGGTAGTTTCCGTCATCGCGCTCATCTTCATGATCGCGGTGGTCAAGCTCAACCCCGTCATCACGCTGCTGGTCACGTCGCTTGCGCTCGCAATTGTTGCGGGCATGCCGCCCACCACCGTCATTCGCTCTTTTGAATCCGGCGTCGGTGGAACCCTCGGCCACATTGCAGTCATCGTCGGCCTCGGCACCATGCTCGGCAAGATGATGGCCGAGTCCGGCGCATCCGATCGCATTGCCTTCACTCTCATCCGCGTCTTCGGCGAAAAAAATGTCCCCTGGGCCATGATGACCATCGCCCTCATCGTCGGCCTGCCCGCGTTTTTTGAGGTTGCCTTCGTCCTCATCGTACCCATCCTGTTTACGGTCGCGCGCCGCACCAATACATCGCTGGTGCTCGCCGGCATTCCCATGGTTGCCGGGCTTTCGGTAGTTCACGGACTGGTGCCGCCGCATCCCGCAGCCACTCTCGCCGTCACCATCTATCACGCCGATATGGGCCGCACCATCTTTTATGCGCTGCTCGTCGGCATCCCCACCGCCATCATTGCCGGACCACTCTACGCAAAACTCATCGCGCCCCACGTCCACCTGTCGCTTGAAAACCCAATGGCCGATCAGCTTGCCGGCCACGACGAAAGCCGCAATCTGCCCGGGTTCTGGCTCAGCATCCTCACCATTCTGCTGCCCGTGATCCTGATGCTGGTGGGCAGCTGGGCCGATACATTTTCGAGCGCCGGAAGCGGCCTGAACAACACCCTCAAGCTACTGGGCAACGACGATATAGCTTTGCTGATTGGCGCATTGTGCAGCTTCGTCACGCTGGGAACCATGCGCGGCTTCTCGCGGCAGACCATTCTGCGCTTCAGCAATGAGTGCCTGGCTCCAACCGCGGCCATTACCCTGCTCATCGGCGCAGGCGGCGGATTCGGGCGCGTCCTGCAGGATAGCGGCGTTTCGCACGCAATCATCGCCGTCGCCATGCGCGGCCATGTGCCAATCCTGCTCATGGCCTGGGGACTCGCCGCGATGCTGCGCCTGGCCACCGGCTCGTCCACAGTGTCGATGGCCACAGCGGCCAGCATCGTTGCGCCCATCGCGCTGCACACGGCGGGCGTTCACCCGGAACTGCTCGCCATCGCCACCGGCGCAGGTGCACTCATCTTCTCGCACGTCAACGATGGCGGTTTCTGGATTGTCAAAGAGTACTTCAACATGAGCGTCGGCCAGACTCTGAAGACATGGTCCGTAGCCGAGACAATTATCTCGGTGTGCGGACTCATCTTCACATCGGTTCTCTGGCACTTCGCGTGAGCTTTCACTATGACCATGTATTCGCGTAGAGATGCATTGAAAACGGCCGGCGCATTTGCGCTGGCAAGCGGCTTCGGCACGCAGATCGCATTCGCGGCCGGCGATTTGGAAACAACAGCCTACGTCGGCACCTACAGCACCGGAAGCGACGGCCACGGCGAAGGGGTTTATTCGTTTCGCGTGAACCTCGCGACCGGAGAGTTGACCGATCGCAAGCTTGCGGCAAAAACTCCGAATCCAACGTGGATCGTGATTGCTCCATCGAAGAAGTTTCTCTACACCATCAACGAGGTCACCGACTTCGCCGGCGGCAACGGATCGGTAAGCGCCTTCGCAATCGAACCAGGTGGCGCGTTGCGGCTACTCAATACAGTCAGCTCCGCCGGCGCAGGCCCGGCGCAAATGAGCCTCGATGCAAGCGGCAAATTCGCCTTCGTGGCCAACTACATTGGCGGCAGCATCGCGGTTCTGCCCGTCCACGCCGACGGCTCTCTGGGCGACGCGGTGGATACACATCGCGACCTGAACATGGTAGGTCCGGCGCGCCCAGCCAACGCGCCGCCGGGCAGCTTTGCAGTTAGCGGCCACGACGCGCCGCACGCGCACATGGTCGCCGCTGATCCGGCCAACAAATTCGTGCTCTCAACCGATCTCGGCCAGGATCGCCTCTACTCCTACGCCCTCGATGCTTCCACCGGCAAGCTCGCTTCGCGCGAAGTTCTCACGCTGCTCGGAGGCGTTGGCCCGCGCCACTTTGCATTTCATCCCAACGGCCACTGGCTCTACGCGATCACCGAAGAAAGCTCGCAGATCGTTTTCATGATCTACGACGAAGCAACAGGCGCTCCTGCGATCAAGCAAATCCTCTCCGCCCTGCCTCCCGGGTTTGAAGGCACCAGCTTTGGCTCGGAGATTGCAGTTTCACCGGAAGGAACGTTCCTATACTCGGCGAATCGTTTGCACGACACCATCTCAATCTTCGCGATTGCGGATGACGGCAACCCAACATTCATTGGCGAAGCTTCAACAATGGGAGACTATCCGCGTAACTTCGCCATCGACCCGAGTGGGAGCCTTCTGTTCGCCTGCAATCAGCACAGCGATTGCATCACTTCATTCCGCATCGATCGCGAAACCGGCAAGCTAAGCTTTACGGGAAAATACGCAGGCGTCGGTAGCCCGGCAATGATCGCGCTTCTCTAGCGAGTCCAGCACAAAACTGGGTGCCCCATCCTAACGGCGCCTTTTGCCGTTAGGATGGGACAGAACAAACCTAAATCGACAAGTCTCAATCAGCCGCGTGACTAACACCCAACAAGCCGCTTAGCCTGTTCGCGAATCGCCTCAGGCGTAATCGCAGCACCGCCGGCATCGCTCGCCGCCAGTTGAATTGCAAAATTACCCACCGTCGCGCTCTCGCACTCGCCAATCTCAACCGGCAAACCGGTACGCTGCTCGGTCAGCTTGATCAGCAGCTTGTTCCGCGTGGCGCCGCCGATCATGGCAATGCGCTCGATCCTGCAGCCAAGAGTTTCCCTGAGATTCGCAATTGCCGTCGCGTAACGCGCCGCCAGGCTCTCGAAGATGAGCCGCGCAAACATCGGCTCGTTTCCGGCCACATCGGCGACGGGCGCAAATCCCAGCCGCTCGAGCTCCGCATTGATACGCCCTGGCATGCCGGAGTCAAGCATCAGCGTGGGCGCGTCCATATCGAGTACCGCCTTCGGATCGCGATCGCAATCCGTAGCGCGCAGCACCAGGTCTTCAATCTCCCAACCGCGTCCCTCGGCATCCCATGCATTCATGCACTGCCTCAGCACCCACATGCTGTTCACCAGCGCGTGAAACAGCAGCTCGCCCGTGGCCGCGCCAATGTTCGTATATCCCGCATTGAACGCACGCTCGGTCGTAACCGCTACGCGCGTCAACGTACCCACCAGCGACCACGTTCCCGAGCTGATATAGGCGCCCGCATCGAGACTGGCGGCGATGCCGGCAATCGCCGAAGCCGTGTCGTGCGTAGCCGGCGCAATAATTTCTGTATGTCGAAAGGCTTCGAGCTCGGACAGCGGCCCGCGCAACCGCCCCAGCACAGTGCCTGTGCGCACCAGCTTCGGCGCAGCTGTAACTGAAAGTCCAAGAAGACGAAAGACCTCCGCATCCCAGTCGCCCGTTTTCAGGCTCAGCAGGCCGGTGTGCGAGGCGTTGGTGTATTCAGCCACGCGTTGCCCGCTCAGCCAGTAGAGAACGTACTCAGGCAACATGGCCCATGGCAATGCCGGATCGATGCCCGAAGCCTCATCGGCCATTAACTGGCAAACGGTATTGATGCGTTGCGGAATCGTTCCCGTGCGCGCATAAAGATCGAGCGGAGCAATAATGCCGTCAGCCTTCTCTTTGGTTGCGACGGTTCGTTCGTCGCGATAGCAGAATGGTTCGCCAAGCAGACTGCCGTCGGGTGCAAGACGCGCGTAATCCACTGACCAGCAGTCGGCGGCGATCGAGGCAATGCCCTCGGGCGCAGCCGCCGCGGCCTTGCGCATTCCTTCTTCAAGTCCGGCAAGTATCGTTTCGATGGGCCAGTGCAACCCGTCCGCGCGATGCACGGGCCCGTTAGGAATGCGATGAACGACTTCGATGGCCGGCTTTGAGCCATGCCAGCGCAGCAGCGAGACCCTGCAGCTCTCCGCGCCCAGATCGATTGCGATGCGTGCCCGTTCTGGCATGGCGGTCCTTGAGAATTACCGCAGAAATGCGTCCGTCAATCCGCCGTCCACGGGAATCACGTGTCCCGTTGTGCAGCGCGCGCGCGGGCTGGCTAGAAAGAGAATCGCCTCGGCGCAATCCGCCGGGTCGATCGCCTTGTGGGTCAGTGTCCGCTCGGCGTAGTACTGAGCCAGGCGGCTGCGCAACTCTTCGGTGCTGAACGATTCCTGGAAAGGAATATTGTATTTCTTCAGCGAAGCGCGCACGCGGTCGCGCGGAAACATCGTCGACCCTTTCACGACCGTCGCCGGCGCAATCGCATTCACGCGAACGTTGGGCGCGAGCGAGACCGCAAGCTCGCGCACCAGGTGCGACAGCGCAGCCTTGCTCACGTCGTAAGCCTCGCTTCCCTTCTTGGCTACCACCGCATTGGCCGAACTGGTAAACACCACCTGGCCATGAAGACCCTGTTCCTCGAAGATCTTTGCGGATTCATGAGCCAGCAGATAATTGGCCGTCACATTCACGTCGAGTGTCAGCGCCCACTGCGCGTCAGTGATTACGCCGTCAGGCGACGACGCGAACATCGCCGCGGTGTTCACCAGAATGTCCACTCCGCCGAAAGCTGCCACGGCAACATCGAGCGCGCCGCGAATCGCCTCGCGGTTGCGAATGTCGATCGATGCGGCACAGGTGAACTCCGCCGAAGTAAGGCTGGCGAGTTCAGCCTGCACGGCAACGGCTCCCTCAAAATCGCGATCGGCGACCACCACGTGCGCGCCACGCGCCGCGGCCAGGCGGGCAACCTCGCGGCCAATTCCGTTTGCCCCGCCAACCACCAGGGCCACGCGCCTGCTCAGCTCTTTCTCAGCGGGCTGGCGGCGAATCTTGGCTTCTTCAAGCGCCCAATACTCTATGCGGAAAGCTTCAAGCGCCGGAAGCGCAACATAATTCGCGAACACCTTGAAGCTTGCCGGATCCATGCCGGGCTGGCACTGTGGAACGACCGTCGGAGCCGCGGCGCTGCTCGCCGGAGCCGCATCTCCATCGGCCAGCTTGCTGGCTCCATCCATTACGTGAATCGCATTCGTGTAAAACTCTCCCGTGATGCGCGCCTCGGTCTTGTTCTTGCCAAAGCTGAACATGCCCAGGCCTGCAATAAGCACAACCGTCGGGCTCGCATCTCGAATTGCCGGCGAGGCGGGTGTCGCAAACGCACGATAGTATGCGCGGTATTGTTTGCGATATTCGGCGATCGACCGATCGACGTGCTGCCTCAACTCTTCCAGGCCTTCGCCTGCGGCCCACGGCACAAACATAGGACGAATCTTGGTGCGGATAAAATGATCGGGGCAGCTTGTGCCCAGGTACGCCAACTCCCGTGCGTGGGCTGAATTAACAAACTGCAGCACATCCGGCGCGTCGCTGAAACTTGCAATCCAGCGGTTCTGGGCGCAAATGCGGCCGCGCAAAAACGGCGCAATCCCAATGGCGAGCTTTTTGCGGTCGTCGCGCGCGGCAATGGCCTGGCCGCCAAAAGCAACTTTGCCCTCGCCGTGCTTCTCAATAAACTGGCCAATGCTGTCAATAACAGCCAGCGTATTCAAATAACACTCGCGTTGTGTTTCGCCCCACGTAAACAGGCCGTGGCCGCCCAGCACAATGCCGTCGCAGCCCGGATTCTGCTCAATCGCGCGCTTCATCATCATGGCCAGTTCGAATCCCGGACGCTGCCACGGAACCCATACCAGCTGGTGGCCGAATTCACGGTTGAACTCGTCCATGCGCTCTTTGCCGTTGGCGCTCGCGGCCAGCGCAATCCCCCAGTCCGGGTGCAAATGGTCCACATGTTTGTATGGTAAAAAGCCGTGTAGAGGCGTATCAATCGAGGCCGCCACAGGGTTATTGCGAAACGCGCACAGCGGGTACATCGCCACCATGTCGTCTTCAGTTTCAGCGCCTTTGTAGCTGCGCTCGAGCGCCAGCAGTTTCTCCTGGTAGAGCGTGGCAAAGCCGGTCCGCTTGATGCTGCCCAGGTCGCCGCCCGAGCCCTTCACCCACAGCACCTCAACCGGTTCCCCGGTCAGCGGATCCGCCTCGGTAATCTTCGAGCTTGTGTTGCCGCCGGCAAAGTTGGTCAACCGCAAATCTGAGCCCAGCAGGTTTGAACGGTACCGCAAAAGCTCCGGCTCATCGAGCGTGGCGGCAAGGTTCGAGTCCCAACGATCATCAAGGTATTTCAATACGGACGTAACAGATGTTGCAGGTGTCATAATTCAGCCAATCTGAGAGGAATTTCGATAGTCGCTCTCTTCAATCATACAACCCGAAAACCATCGCCAAATCCCGTCAATCGCGAGTTTCGGCAACGGGCTCATTCAGTTCGATTTCAGCCGGTGAATCGTGAAAACTTTCCGGCCCTGCATTCAAGCTTTCGGCAGTCACAGAGCGATGATGCGCGTAGTTATAAGGTGGCACCGTATAACCCCGCAAAATTGCAATGCCCAGCTGAATAAGCCGCGGGCCGTAGCTTTCAACCTCGTGCGAAATCGAGCCCACAATCGGGCTCGTGCCCCTCTTCATCTCTTCAATCGCTTCGGGAATGCAGTCCTGCCCGACAATTGCGAAGTTCTCTTCGTCGCCGGTTTCGCGAATCGCGTCCAGTACACCCAGCGCGCTTGAGTCCGTTGCCGTGGCCACAAGTGTGCGTTCTCGAGAGCCTGCACCGCGCACAAACTCGAGCATCGCAATGCGGCTGGGCTCGCGCATGCCACGGCCATCAATCTGCACAAATTGCGCCGCGGCAAGGTTGGGCAGCCGCTCGCGAATGCCGTCGAAGGCACCTGTAATCCGGCTCTGCACAAAGCTGCCTGACTCGCTGAATCCAACCCCCAGCACGCGGTCCACTTTCCCCTTCCAGTGGCGCAGCGCATGTTGTGCCAGCATAACGCCGGCCTCGTAGCCCACTTCAAAGTTGTCCACTCCAAAATAAGTCGCATTAGGATGAGGCACGTCGATTGCCACCAGCGGAATATCGGCCTTCTTGAAAATGTAGGCCAGGCGCGGAGCGATCGCCTCCTCAGCCTGAAACTCGAGCACAAGGTCTACGCGGCTGGCCACAAATTTCTCCGCATTGCTCACGGCAACATCGGGGTCGAAGCGATTGTCCAGAACAAGCAACTCAACGCCCGCCGCGGCCGCCGCCGCAGTCACACTCTGCGCCAGGGCGGTTGAGAAGGGCAGTTCGGCGCTCTGCATGGTGAACCCGAACAGCAGCCGCCGCGGCCGCGAAACCAGCCGGTACTGGCCGTTCTGGTTCTGCGCCAGGTAACCGCGATGCACCAGCGTCTTCAAAATCCGATACACGCTCGTCTTCGAGATGTTGGTCTGCTGATAGACGTCCTCGAGAGTCAAAGACAAATGATCGCGCTCGAACAACTCGATCACGTCGAGCGCCTTTGAAAGAATCGGAATCAGGTACAGCCGCTTGATCTTGGCCTTGGGCATCCGCACTTTCCTCGCTTCGCGCCGCGCCAGGGCGCGCATCTTTAAACCCCCAATTTTAAGCTACCCTCACGCATAGCTGCTCACTGCCGTGCCGCGCTTTTCACGCTCCCGCGCAATGCGCTCCACGTAGCCGCTCTCAGCCAGCGCCGCCAGCGGATCGGCAGCCAGCCCGCGAGCCTCGCGCCACTCCCTCAAAAGCGGACGAACATCGGTCCAGAATGCGCCGCGATACAGTTCCTCAGCCGCCACCAGGTTGCATTTCTGCTGCAGGCCCGCAAGCTGCTCGCGATCCACCAGCGCAGCCTTCAGGAACAGTTCCTGCGCCGCCACCACGGTCTGCACCATCGCCTCCACTTTGCCTTTCAGGTTGTGGCTCTGGTCGATCATGTATGCGATGTCGAGTTTCAGGCCGTCCGTAGCGGCCGCGTGAATCTCGTGGAAGATGCGAAAAATCTGATAAGGATCGATCGAGCCCAGCGTGAGATCGTCGTCGGCATAACGCCGGTCGTTGAAGTGGAAACCGCCCAGCAGGCCAGTATGAAGCAGCCACCCCACAACCTGTTCGATATTTTGCGCCAGGTAGTGATGCCCGGTGTCGACCAGCACGCATGCCTGCGGTCCTGCGTGACGGGCGAGATGCGATGACATTCCCCAGTCGGCGATATCGGTGTGATAAAACGCCGGCTCGA
>JBEKCW010000059.1:0-25304 GCA_050014675.1 Occallatibacter sp.
CGGTGGAGTATCTTTCGGAACTCGATGAAGCCGTCTTCTCACATCTTTTGGGCGTTCCTGCTAATTCCAGCTCTTGTGCAAATCGCTCAGGGTCAGTTCGCCCGTTCTGTCGATCCGCTCCTGGGCGCAGCGGGCGGAGGCAATGTTTTCCCTGGCCCGGCGTTGCCCTTTGGAATGATCAAGCCCGGTCCCGACATGGATGCAGGGCAAGACGACCCGAATGCCGGTTGGAGTGCCGACGGCAATATTCTCGGCTTCAGTCAAACTCACGTTAGCGGAACCGGCGGAGGCGCAAAGTATGGCAACATACTTGTCCAGCCCACCACAGGCAATCCGTCACTTACTTACTCCGATTCACCCCGCGCTGACGAAAAAGCCTCAACCGGCTTGTATTCGGTCAAGCTTACCCGATTCGGCATCGGTGTCGAAATTACCGCCGCGCGCCATTCAGCAATCTACCGCTTTCGCTACCCTGAAGGCGCCAAAGCCAATTTACTTTTCGATGTAAGTCACTGCCTGCAATCATTCAAGCGATTCGGAGAATCGCAATCGTTAGTAAGTTCCCAGATTCATATCTTATCTCCTTCCGAAGTTGAAGGTTCAAGCAGTGTTACTGGAGGGTGGAACGAGCAGCCCAATTCTTACACTGTGTATTTCTATGCGAAAACAGATACTCCCGCCGTATCTTCGGGAATATCGCTCGATGGAGTCCCCCAACCTAACCGGGCTTCTGTGCAGGGTAAAGCAACACAGAAGACGGATGCGTGGCTGACTTTTGCAAACGCAGCCAACGCGCCAGTACTCATGAAGATCGGCATCTCTTTCGTCAGCGCCGCGCAGGCGCGGCGCAACGTCGATTCAGAGATTCCCTCGTTCGACTTTGAAGCCGTGCACGCCTCAGCGGTTGCTGAATGGAACAAGGCTCTCCATAATGTCGAGCTCAAGGGTGAAACACCGGAGCAGGCGCAGATTTTCTACACTGCCCTCTATCACACCATGCTTATGCCGACCGACCGCACCGGCGAGAATCCGCTTTGGAAATCGGCTGAACCTTACTTTGACGACTACTTTGCCATTTGGGATATCTTCAGAACTTCAGGGCCGCTGCTGACCCTGATCGCTCCTGAGCGCCAGGGCGCTATCGTCCGCTCGCTACTTAACATCTACCGTCACGAGGGCTGGTTGCCAGATGCACGCAGCGGCAACTACAACGGCCGCACGCAGGGTGGAAGCAACGCTGAATTCATCCTCACTGACGCCTATCTCAAGGGGCTCAAGGGCATTGACTGGAAGACCGCTCTCGCGGCCGAGATCCACGATGCCGAGGTCTCTCCCGCCAATCACTTCAAGGAGGGCCGCGGCGGCCTCGACGATTGGCACAACCTTGGCTACGTCTCGATTGAAGGCTCCGACCGTCCCGGCTCGGTCGACATGGAGTATGCCGTCGACGACTTTGAGATAGCTCTTCTCGCCGCAGGACTGGGCGATCAATCGGATTACAGGAAATATCTCCAGCGATCTGCCAACTGGAAGAAACTCTGGCACGCTGATTTCTCTGAAGGTGGCTTCACCGGCTTTATTCAGCCTCGCCGTCGCGACGGGAGCTGGCTTACTCCATTTACTGCCTTGGATGCTTGCACCTGGGGTGGTAAGACGTTTTACGAGGGTAACTCGTGGACTTACTCAACCTTTGTCCCGCAGGATGTGGCTTCGCTGATCAAAATATCTGGCGGTCCGGAGACCTTCGTGCGCCGGCTCGACGCGTTCTTCGATGTGCCGGGGCGCTATGAGGTCGGCAACGAACCAGGCTTCTTGACGCCCTACCTTTATAACTGGGCGGGCCGCCCCGACAAGACTGCCGAGCGCGTGCGCTCGATTATTGCTAAAAACTACCATGCAGGCCCCGACGGTTTGCCCGGCAACGACGATTCGGGCGCCATGTCCTCGTGGTTCATATTCGGACAAATCGGCATTTTCCCCAATGCGGGCCAGGACATCTATCTCATCGGCAGTCCGGCGTACCCGCGGGCCACACTTCATCTGGCCGGAGGCAAGGACTTTATTGTCGAGGCGCGCAACCTATCTACAGAAAATATTTATGTGACCGCGGCAACATTGAATGGCAGGCCAATCGACCGAGCTTGGTTGCGTCACCGGGAAATCGCATCTGGCGGTCGTTTGGTTCTGACCATGAGCAATAGACCCACTTATTGGGCTGAGCGCATTCCGCCACCATCGTCCTCCACATCGGCTCAACTCTCCAGCGAGAGTCTGGCCAATGACAAGCAGAAGGCTCAACACGAGACAGCACCAGCCGAACGGTAGTTTTAACCAAGCGAGAGTGATATAAGCGCCAGTTACAATTGGCTCACGATGAATAGTTTCTTCGAACGCTTGGTGAAAACTAACCTCAGGAGGGCGTAAGGATGTTATCGACAGTAAGAACAGCTGCGGCACTTGTATTGTTCATGGGCGTTTTTGCCTGTCCGAATATTGTTGCCGGTCAGCAAAGCGGCGCGGCAAGCGGGGCAGATGACGATTTCTTTGGCGTTTCAAGTCTTCCATTGCTTCGCCATGCTCAATCCAGATCAATCTCTGCCGAAAATCCAACGGGAGAGCCAGGAAACGGCGGCAAGGCTGTGCCGGATGCAAATAATCCGGCCTCGGAGCTTGGACAAGGTTGGAAAGTTCGCCCAGCCATCGACCTGCCTCAGCAGCAGACTATAACTCTCGCAGACGTCAAAGGGCCCGGCATCATCAAGCATATCTGGATGACTGTGGATCCCAAGGCTTACCGCGATTGCGTCTTGCGCTTTTATTGGGACGGCGAGTCGAGCCCTTCGGTCGAGGTCCCCCTTGGCGACTTTTTTGCCGAAGGACACGGAGTTCGATACAACGTGACCTCTCTCATGGTTGCCGTGAATCCGTCTGGAGGGTTCAACGCATACTGGCCCATGCCGTTTCGCAAGAGCGCGAGGATCACCATAGAAAATCAGGGTACCGAGACCATTAATGGATTTTTCTATCAGATCAGCTACTCACTGGAAGAAGTTCCCGCCAACGCAGCCTACTTCCATGCCGAGTGGAGACGGAGCCTGACGACGCGAGAGCACCCAGAGCACGTGATCCTCGATGGCGTAGAAGGCCAGGGGCAATACGTAGGTACATTTATTGCCTGGACACAACTCTCCGATGGCTGGTGGGGCGAGGGAGAAGTGAAGTTCTATATAGATGGCGACAAGCAGTATCCGACCATCAATGGGACTGGGACCGAAGACTACTTTGGCGGCGCCTGGGGATTTGGATCAACATTCTCCTCTCCGTTTTCAGGATATCCGTACGAGAGCAAAGATCCGGGCGAGGTTCCAAAGCATGCTCTCTATCGGTGGCACGTCGTCGACCCGATTAGATTTGAAAGCAATTTGAAGGTTACAATTCAGGCGCTTGGATGGTGGCCAAATCATAAGTTTCAACCATTGACGGATGATATCTCGTCGGTTGCCTATTGGTACCAGACCGAACCGCATAAGCCCTTTCCTCCACTTCCCTCGAGAGAAGAGAGGTTTCCACGATAACGAAATTCTGACAACCAACTTCAGCGAGGCACGACAGAGGTTCTCGAATGAAACAATCGAAGGTGGTCCCGCCAACGTCTTAAGGCGCATGCCTTTTATTGTGCGATGCGCTATGTTCCGATAACAGTTCCACCTGCGCTCCCGCCAGCAGGAATGCCCCAACTCCGTAGTCGTAGCTCGAAGACGGAAGATAGTGTGCGGGTGCGGCTCCGGTCTGTTGAATGTTGCCCAGGCGTCCGTTCGCGTATATCTGTGAGAGAAGTCCGCGCCAGGCTTTTTCGATGACGGGGCGATATGTAGCGGAGTCGAGCAGGCCGTGATTCACTCCCCATGCCAGCGCAAAGGTGATAAATGCGGAGCCGGAGGTTTCAGGCTGCGGATAATCGTCGGGATCGAGCAGGTCTGAGTGCCAAAGGCCTGAACGCTCGTCCTGAATTGCCACGACCGCCGCGGCCATTTCGCTCAGCTGCTGTTCGTAGCGGCCGCGATCCGGCTCATCTTGCGGTATATATTCCAGCGTGCGCGCGATGCCTGCCATCACCCAGCCGTTGCCGCGCGACCAGAAGACAGGCTGGCCGTGCGCGCCGGTTTTCTGCAGATAAGTAATGTCTCGGTAGTAAAGGTGACGCTGCCGGTCGTACAGCAGGTCAGAGGTCTCCCACCAGTGCCGATCGATGTAGTTGAGATACTTTGTATCGTGAGTTGCCGCGTACATTCGCGACCACACGGGCGGCGCCATAAATAGCGCATCGCACCACCACCATGGAATCTTGGCCTGAACTTCGGGTATGGGCGCGGCCTCTCCGGCGAGGAGACGATCGAGCGCCGCGCGCGTGGGCTCAATCTTCTCCGGCGCAGGCTTCAGCAGATTGAGCTCGAGATAAGTCTGGGCAACGCTCTGGTCATCGGCGTTTGGAGCTTCAGACTGAAGCTCCCAGTGGAATTTCTCGGCCATGGCCTGCATGGCGTCGCGATATTGCGGATCGTCCAGGGCCACAGACGCGGCCATGAAGCCGGTATAGAGTGCGCTCGATGTCCAGGCACGGTCGAAATACGGCTGGCCGTGCAGCAGTTCCCAGTCAGCCACTTTGCGCATGGCGGCGCGAGTGGCGGCAGGCTTCATCGATGCCGATAGCCGGGCTTTCGGGCCGGGGTTTGCCGGGGCGTCGCCAATGTGTTGAGCAATGTCACGGTCTATTCCGCGCTGCTCTTCAGGAGAAATGGTTTGAGCGGGCAACGTTGTCGCGGCGAGCTGCGTCCACGTGGCGACCGCGGTCAGCGCAAAGCCGGCCAGCAGGCAGGTTCTGGAAAGGCGAATTCGGAACACGGGGTAACCTCCCCACGCAGAATTCATTCTAGCTTTTGCCAGGGTCGATTCGGGTCGAGACTTCAGTAGAGTTTCTATTGGAAAAAACTGTTTTGTATTGCTCTCGGCTGTTTGGCGTTGGGAGCGCCGGCAATTTCAGCCGCAACTTGATTCAGATCATTCAGCAGCAGACGCGAGGCCCGGCATGGGATAAAGGGATTCATCGAAGCTTGCGTGTCACGCCTGCGATGGAAGCGGGGTCACCGGACAATAGATTCAGGTGCGATGACGCATGGATGCGCCCGATTGAGTAAGCGCGGCGATGCATAGATGAGCCCGCAGCCGAAATCCTGAGCGAAGTCGAAGGGCCCTTCAAGTTCATGGCGGAGAGAGGGGGATTCGAACCCCCGGTACAGCTTTTGACCGTACAACGGTTTAGCAAACCGCCGCCTTCAGCCACTCGGCCATCTCTCCGGCGCTTTGAGAGCGATTATACCGGAACGTGGGGCCTCTCTGTTTCGTCTGACGACAGCGTTTGCAATCGGGGCCAAAAAATCTGGGCCGCGTCGGCATTTTTCTCTCCATCAGCCCGCCGATTATTGTTAGATTCACATTGTGTTCCGCCGTCCCCAGCCCGCTCGCCGCGCCATCAGGATGCTGCCGCTTATCGCGGCCACCTATTTCATGGTGTCGGGCGGGCCTTACGGCATCGAAGACATTCTTGGCGGCGCGGGATTCGGAAGAGCCATCCTTATCCTTCTGCTGCTGCCGCTGGTGTGGAGCCTTCCCACTGCGCTGATGATCGGCGAACTGGCGGCAGCCATCCCTGCCGAGGGCGGATTCTACGTGTGGGTGCGCCGCGCGATGGGTCCCTTCTGGGGCTACCAGGAGAGCTGGCTTTCGCTCACCGCCAGCGTCTTCGACATGGCGCTCTACCCTTCAATCTTCGCGCTCTACCTGGGCGCGCTGGCGCCGTCGCTCACTGCGGATTGGCGTGCTTACGCATGGAAGCTTGCGGTGGTTGCGGTGTGCTGCGCGTGGAACCTGCGCGGCGCGCCTGAGGTGGGTGAGGACTCAGTCAAGCTCGGCGCGCTGCTGCTGGCGCCATTCGCAGTGTTCGTCGTGCTCGGGGTTTGGCATGGCTTCGCGGTGCATCCTGCAATTGCGTGGGGAAGGCCGGCGGCGGGCGCGGGCATTTCGACCGCGCTGCTGGTGGCGATGTGGAACTACATGGGTTGGGACAACGCATCGACGGTCGCGCGAGAGGTTGAGAATCCGCAGCGCAACTATCCGCGCGCCATGATCTACGCGGCAATCCTGACCGCATTCACCTACGTGTTGCCACTTGCGGCAATGGCGTTTGGCGGGTTGTCGCCCGCGGGTTTCACTACCGGCTCATGGGCCGATGCAGCCCGTTCACTTGGCGGCCAGGTATTGGTGTGGGCGGTAGTGGCTGGCGGCGTCATTTGCGGCGTGGGCATGTTCAACGCGCTCATGATGAGTTACACGCGCCTGCCGATTGCCATGGCGCAGGACGGCATGCTGCCCCGCGTGCTGGCCAAACGCAACAGCCGCGGCGTGCCGTGGGTGAGCGTGCTGGTCTGCGGAGTGGCGTGGGCGGCGGCGCTCCAGCTGCCGTTTGAGCGGCTCATCTCCATCGACCTCATTCTCTACGGAACAAGCCTGCTGCTTGAGTTTGTGGCGCTGGTGGTGCTGCGCGTTCGCGAGCCGGGACTCAAGCGGCCATTCAGCGCCGGCAACTTTGTTTCGGCCTGCATGCTGGGCGTGGGGCCGGCTTCGCTGATCGGCTACGCGCTGTGGGCGTCGCGCAATGAAAAGCTCGGCGATCCGAACACCTCGTTCGGCAATGTCTCGTCGCTGTTGTTCGCAGTGATCATCGGTCTGCTCGGGCCGGTGTTTTACTGGGTCACCACCGGAGCCTGGCGCGCCGAACGCGAGCAGGTTCGCCCTCCGCGGCCTGCGCCTGAGGCTGAAGGGTAAGGCGGATTTTGTCTGAATCCGCACAGTTCCTGGGTGGATCTGTGCGGTTTCTGTAGGTAATCTGTGCGGAAAGTTTGCTCCAAGCTATTGATTCTATTGGAGAGGCTCACGGCTGCACTGCTTCTGCGTGGTTTTCGGAGAAATCCGGAACGGGGCGTAAAAAAGCGCTGGGTGATTCACCGAACAGATACGCGATGCGGGTGACCGAGAGGCTGATGTTGTTCATGTCCCTGGACCGTTCCTTTCCTATTTAGATTGTGCGCCGGAGCCGGATAATTACCTGCAGGCGCTAAATGCCTAAAATTCAATGAGTCAGACTGCGGCGCTATTGACCGCAAGTGGGCCGAATTCCCCCAAAGGAAATTCGGCGGCTGACAAGGGCTTGAACCTGCCAAACCGCCCAGCGGAACCAACCCATTCCCGGTGGGCTCCCGATAAATGAGGTCACTCGGTAAGCGGTTTGAAAGAGGAAAAATTCTGGGGACAATGACAACGGATGCCAGGCGGAAAATTCCGTTCATCAGTACCCGGTTACGGCTTCTCGGGACGGGGATTAAGTGGCTGGAGAATCACTCATGAAGCAACTTTTGAGATATTGTCGCCCCACATTTTTATTTCTTTATTCATATTTTGTCCGAAATTCTACGGATAATTGTAGATTCTGTATGAGAAAATTTGATGTAAGTATATGATTCAAAACAACATTAGTTTTGGCAAGAGAATTGCCAACTAGCTATTATCCGTTTCTATCTGTGTATCAAGACTTCAAATCTGGTCGCTATTCTCCGAGGAGACCCAATGGAGATTTCCGTGAAGAAGATTGCTGTACTTATCGCCATTGCTCTGGCCGTGTTTTCTGCTCCTTTTATTCAGGCGCAGGACGCTGCCTCAATTTCCGGTACAGTCACCGACGCCTCCGGCGCGGTGATACCCGGCGCCAAGATCGTGCTGGTGAATAAGTCCACCGGCCTTACCTTTAAAGCCGTGAGCAATGACACAGGTTCGTACACCATTGCGAACGTCGCGCCCGGCCCAGGGTATACAGAAACAGTCTCCCACGACGGTTTCCAGACTTCGGTGCTGACCAACCTGTACCTGAATGTGGGCACCACCCGTTCAGAGAATATAAAGTTGGCGATTGGCACGGTCTCCCAGACGGTGTCGGTATCTGCAGAGAATCAGGAAGTGACCCTGAATACGACCGATGCGACGGTGGGCAACAACTTCCAGATGCAGTTCGTACAGGATCTGCCGGTCATGGCCCGCGACTCTCCAGCGGGCCTCATGGTTGATCAGCCGGGCATGACCACCGGCTCATCCGCAACAGCCGGCTCGTCAACCGGCTCGCGCCAGGACCAGAGCCGCGTGACGCTGGACGGGCTGGACGTGAACGACGAGCGGTACGGAAGTTTCGCCAATATCGTCGGCAATGCCCCGGTGGACTCGGTGCAGGAGTTCCGCGGCACCACGGCCGGCATGCTCTCGAGCGCCGGCGCCGGCGGCGGCGGCCAGTTTGAAATGGTCACCAAGTCGGGCAGCAACCACTTTCACGGCAATATCAACGAATATCACCGCGACACCGATCTCGAGGCCAACGAGTGGTTTAACAATTTCGAAGGTGTGTCACGTGCCCCGCTGGTCCGCAACCAGTACGGCGGCGATATCGGTGGCCCGATGTGGAAGAACAAGGCTTTCTTCTTTTTCGATTACAACGGCCGCCACGATGCGCTTTCAACCATCGCAGTCCGTACCGTGCCGATGGACAGCTTCCTGAAAAGCGAAACCATCAACTATTACACCAATGTTGCGTCCGGCACCACCAGCAGCGTGAACGCGACGACGGTGGCGAGCTACGATCCGCAGGGCGTCGGTTTCGATCCGGGCTTGTTCTCATTCTTGACCGGCAAATGCGGCAACCGGCAATGCTACCCCTCGCCGAACGACTTTAGCGGCGACGCCGGCGACTTGATCAATACGGCAGGTTACCGCTTCAATGCTCCCAAACCCTTCATCGAAAAGAACTACGTCGGCAGAGTCGATCTCGACCCTTTCAAGAACCAGCACCTCTTTGGCCGCGTTACCTACAACAACATCAATTCGGTGAACTCCCCAGTGCAGTTCCCCGGCGATCCTGAGACCTTCCCGTCACTCGACACCAGCCATGCGTGGGTTGTGGGTTGGGACTGGACGATCGGCAACAACAAGACCAACAGCTTGATCTGGGGCGCTAACGTCGCCAAAATCGGAACGCCCGATTCTTATAATCCGCAGGGCGCGAACCAGTTCAATTACGATGGAGATCCCACCGGAGGCTACTTCCTGTCCGGCCCCTACGCCAACGCTGGAGGCTCGACGTACTACTTCCCGATCCCTGTGGTGCGCGACGACTTCGCCTGGGAGAAGGGGCGTCACAGCTTTACGTTCGGCGGCTCGTTCAAGTACCCGCAACCGCATTACGCCACCTATGGTGACTACAACGGTCCGATCGTCGGATTGGGCGGCTTTATTACCGGACTGCCCACGAATGGATCAAGCAACTGGAATTTCGATCCATCCGATATCGACAACAGCCAGACCAGCTTGACAATCTACCAATCGGCGCTCGTGCTTGCGTTGGGCCGTTTTGAAGACACCAACGACACCTGGAACTACAACGCAGCGGGCAGCGTGGTGCCGCAGGGCGGCGGATTGCAGACCACATTCCGCTATTACGAGACGGAAGCTTATTTCGGGGATACCTGGAAGCTGACGCCGAATTTAACCTTGAGCTACGGCATCCGCTATCAGAACTTTACCGTGCCTTATGAGATCCACGGCGTCGAGGCAGATCAGAACCTGAGCTTCTGGGACTTCATGAACGCCCGCATCTCCCAGAGTAAAGCCGGCGTGAGTGGCGACGAGTCGCTGCCGGGCGGCACCAATGCGGTGCCGTACGTCGAATACAACCTGGCCGGCAAAGCAAATCACGCTGCGCCTTACTACGAACCGGACAACAAGGACTTTGCTCCGCGTATCGCCTTTTCGTGGACACCCACCGCAAACCGCAAGCTGGTGATCAATGGCGGCGGCGGCATCGTATTTGACGAGACGGTCGTCAATGCCTTCCTGCAGGAGGAAGCAACCTACTCCTACCTGTTTGAGAGTTCCGGAACGTCGGATTATGGCGTGCCGGCTACTATGACCAATAGCGCCGCATATAATTCGCTGGTCCAGAATACGCGCTTTACGTCTCTCAGCGCTCCGCCGCCGGGACCGACCCCACCGGCAATCACCAAGCCCCTCATTCCGTTTGTGGGCCCCTATTCTCCTGAATGCCCCTCGGCCGGGCCTTGCGGTTTGGCCAATGGCGGAGCGTTCAACATTTCTGTCGATCACAATCTGCCCACGCCGTACAACATCATGTTCAACCTGGGCATTCAGCAGGAGTTCGGTGGGGGCTTCCTCCTCAGGCTGGGTTACGTAGGCCGCCTGGGACGCCATTTGCTGGCGCAGGCCGATGCCGAGCAATTGATCGACTTCCCTGACAAGGTGTCAGGGCAGGAACTGAGCCAGGCCATGGCCGCCATGACTACATGGCTGCGCCAAAATCCGAATGCCCCCGCCAGCGCCATTCCCGCACAGCCGTTTTTTGAGAACGTGCTGTACCCGAACGGAACCGGCATATCCAACACGGCCTACATTGCGGAAAACATGGCGCCGTATCCGGCGCGTGGCGACGTGGCCGACACTGTCGACCTGATGTCCGGTTACGGTTTGCTGCCTGCCAATGTGGGCATGGCCGCTCAGCTCTCTGAAAACACCTTTTTCACCGACCTGGGCTTCTCAAATTACGACGGATTGCTGGCTACGCTGCACAAGAACACCACCCATGGCTTGGAGTTCGACCTTAACTACACGTGGTCGCACTCCATCGACAACACTTCCTTCGTTGCCAACTCCTATGCATACGAGGGTTACGGCTTTATCTGCGACGTCCTGCGCCCGCGCCTGTGCCGTGGAAACTCGGACTTCGACGAGACCCAGGTATTAAACGGCAACGTTCTTTACACGTTACCGTTTGGCCGCGGCAAAAGCTTGATGGCGAACTCTCCACTGTGGGTCAACGAGATTGTCGGCGGATGGGAATTGAGCGGCCTGCCGAGCTACCATACCGGCACACCTTACATGGCCAACTCGATTGCCTTCCTCATGAGCTACTCCAACGAAGACCCTGCGATTTTGAGCGGCAGCCTGGGAGGACTTCAGAAGGCCCATGTGAGCGTGGCGAATGGCGTGGTTTCTTCCTTCAAGAATCCCGAGACGGCCATTACCCAGTGGAGAGGTCCAACGGGCTTTGAGATGGGTTCGCGCAACAACCTGCGTGGCCCCGGCTTCTTCGACGCGGACCTCGGGCTTGGCAAGACCTTCCCGATCTATAAGGAAGGTGTCAACCTGAAGTTCCGCTGCGACGCCTTCAATGCCTTAAACCATCCGAGCTTTCAGTCGCCGAGCTTCCAGAACAACATGGTGCTGACAAACTCACCCAGCGAGTTCGGCGCCATTCCGGGAACAGTAACTCCCGAGGGCGCAGATCTCTCTGCCCGTGTGTTGCAGGGCTCACTGCGGCTGGAGTTCTAACTGCAAAGGTTTCAAACACTGAAGTTGCAAACGCCATGCGGGTTTTTCCTCAGGAAAAACCCGCATGGCGTTTGCGGCTTTGGTCTACCATATTTCTGAAATTACTTTAGCCCTTCGACTTCTTCCCCGATTCATGATTCTTGCCCGCCTTGCCATCGGTGAACAGCTTTACCGCGCGGGTTACGCGGTCGCGCGCGTAGGCCGCATCGCGCCAGCCCTTCACTTCAACACGCTTGCCCTCCAGGTCCTTGTAAATGGCGAAGAAGTGCGTGATCTCCTTGAGCAGGTGCGGATAGATATCGGTGTAATTCCACACGTTGGCGTAGCGGGGATTGTTTTTGCCCACGGCCAGCACCTTTTCGTCGAGCACGCCCTGGTCGAGCATCTCAAGCAGCCCGATGGGACGCACCTCCTGCACGCAGCCGGGGAAGCTGGGGCTGGGCACCAGCACCAGCACGTCGAGCGGGTCGCCGTCGTCGCTCAGGCTTGAGGGGATAAAGCCGTAGTCGCCGGGGTAGTGGACCGGCGAGTGCAGGTTGCGGTCGAGCTTGAAAACATGCAGCTGCTTGTCGTACTCGAACTTCTGCACGCCTTCTTTGGGGATTTCGATGACACAGCGGAAGATCTCAGGGCAGCGATCGCCCACTGGCAATTCAAGGTAGTTGACCATTTTTCCTCTTTCTTCGGCGGGGGGATGGGGAATTTGGAGCCGGGTTACTTGAGCCGGTCCGGTAAAAAGACAAACAGGCCCCCTGCATGCGCCGGAACTACTATAATCACGGATAATGAAGGCGCATGTCTATGTCACGCTGAAGACATCGGTCCTCGACCCCCAGGGCCAAACCATCCAGAACGCCTTGCGCAAGATCGGCTTCGCCGGTGTAACGGCGGTCCGGCAGGGCAAGTATTTTCAGCTTTCCCTGGCCGACGATCTCACGCCTGAAGCCGCCAAGGCTCAGATAGAGCAGATCGCGCGCGATGTGCTCACCAACACGGTGATTGAAGAATTCAGCTACGAAATAGTGGAATAGAACGCCTTAGCTGCTTAATCCTTGAAGGCCGTCGCGAGGTCGATCGGCTCGGGGCGTTCATCCGAGGTATCGAGCACGCACCCGAGTCCGGGGCGGCAGCGGCGGTAGAGTTCGATTCCCGTGGCGTTCGGCGTTATATCGAAGCTCTCGGTGTCGACGTACGAGGTAAAGTCAAACAATCGGTCGAGCACGCCCAGGTTGTAAAGATACGCAACATCCGTGGCCACCCTGGTAAGGTCGTACTGGTGGGTCAGGTCGGTCATTCCGCGGGGCGACATTACGATCCGATGGGGCGGCGTGGTGTCAGTCTCCCGCATCGATTCAAGCGCCCGGCTGCAGCCATCGATAAAGATCGTCGCCTGGGCCGGAGTTACGTTCACAAGCATGTCGGCAAAGGCGATGTTCGAGTCGTCCCATCCTTCCGGCTTGCACGAATTCGCGAAAAGACCGATCCAGAGCTGCTTCTGCTGAACCGTGTGGGCCCACGAGCCTTCTCGCATAATATGCGCCACCAGCTTGCCGTCGGCGCGCATCTTGTCGGCGTTGGGTTCCGTGGCCAGCAGTTTTTCTGCGCTGAGCGCGATTTCAAAGACGCATTGCGTTCTGGCCGGGTCAAGCTGGCCGCCGATCAACATGATTGCTTCCTCGGCTCCCGATTGGCAAAGGCGGCATAGGAAGAGGATGACGCGCAGCGTCCGGAACATGTGGGCGATCTCGCTCGCCTGGGTGAGATATACCGTGTTTTTTACCAGGACGCCCCACAGATTGGTGTCGAGCCCGGCGGGCAAAACGAATGAGAGGCCGATGCCGTCCTGGCCCTGGCGCTCCACACGAGCCTCTACCGCGACCTCAAGCTGTGAATGATCCACTCCAGAGCCCTGCGCCTGCAATGTCAGGTGAACAACTTCGCCCGTAGTGAAGCGTTTCTCGGTAACCAGATACAGTCCGGTCGAACTGATATCTTTGACTCCGGCATCAATGCGGTTGAGCTCGGTTTCGCAATGGGCGGCAAGCCTGGCGGCAGGCAGTCGCTCGGCGCGTGGCTGCTCAGGGTAGCCTAACTTGTGAAGCTTGCGTTTAAGATCGCCGATTCCAAACATCGCTGAACAGCTCTCCGCATCAACCAGACGCCTGACGCTGGGATTGCATGTCATTTTAGCCAAACTTGCTGGAAAATGGCAGTACCCATATTTGCTACCCGGCGATGCGCCGAAACCTGGGCCGCCGGGCGGAACATGTTCGGCCGCCGCGCGCGGAACAACTACCGGTTCATCAATAGCTTCAAGGTTACGCCGGCGTAAACCGAATTGTCGCTTAGAATAGTGCCATGTGCGGCATTGTCGGGTACGTAGGACCGAAGAAAGTTGTGCCCATCATCCTTGGTGGGCTGCGGCGCCTGGAGTACCGCGGCTACGATTCGGCAGGAATTGCCGTGGGCTCGCCATCGAGCGATACGCTGGAAGTGTGGCGTGCGCCAGGCAAGCTGGCCAACCTTGAAGAGGTTTTGCTCGACCACCCGCTCGATGGAACCTACGGCATTGGGCACACGCGCTGGGCCACGCATGGCCGTCCCACTGAAGAAAATGCCCACCCGCACCGCGATTGCACCGGCCGCATCGTGGTGGTTCACAACGGCATTGTCGAGAACTATCTTGAGCTCAAACGCGAGCTCACAGCTTTGGGGCACAAGTTCGCCACCGAAACCGATACTGAGGTGATCGCCCACCTGATTGAGCAGATTCAGCGCCAGGCCAAATCTGAAGGCCGGCCGATTCTGCTCGAAGAGGCTTTGCGGCGCACGGCTCACAGGCTCACCGGCGCCTTTGCGCTGGGGGTGCTGTCGGCTGCCGAGCCCGACAAGATCGTGGTGGCGCGGCTGGGGCCCCCGGTGGTGATCGGCGTGGGCGAGGGTGAGTATTTTGTCGCCTCCGACGTGCCCGGAATTCTGCACCACACGCGCAATATCTACTTTCTCGCCGACGGCGATATGGCCATCATCACGCGCAACGGAGTTGAGCTGACCGACTTTGACGGCCACCCCATTGAGCGGGAGCTGACGCGCATCCAGTGGGACCCGATCCAGGCGGAAAAGGGCGGCTACAAGCACTTCATGCTCAAGGAAATCTGGGAGCAGCCGCGCGCCGTGACCGACACTACGCGGGGCCGCGTCTCGCTCGACTCAGGCAAAGTGCTGCTGGGCGAGATGGAGATTGGCGACGACGAGCTGGCGCGCGCTTCGAGCATCAACATTGCCGCATGCGGCACCAGCTGGCACGCGGCGCTCGCGGGCAAGTACATGATCGAGCGGCTGGCGCGCCTGCCGGTGGATGTGGACTACGCCAGCGAATACCGTTACCGCGATCCTATTGCCGACCCTAATGCGCTGGGCCTGCTGATTACGCAATCGGGCGAAACCGCCGACACCCTTGCCGCGCAGCGCGAAATGAAGGCCCTGGGCTCAAAGACCGTCGCCATTTGCAACGTGGTGGGCGCAATGGTGGCGCGCGAGGCGCATGGAGCCATCTACACCCACGCCGGCCCCGAAATCGGCGTTGCCTCAACCAAGGCCTTTACCTCGCAGCTCACCGCGCTCTTTCTGCTGGCGCTTAAGCTGGGCCAGTTGCGCGGCCATCTCAACACCGATCAATCGGTGGAGCTGATTACGGAATTGAGCCGCATTCCCGCCAAGCTTGAAGAGGTGCTGCGCGCCCGCTCGCCGCAGTGCGAGGCCCTGGCAAAGGATTTTGCTTCGGCTCAGGATTTTCTCTACCTCGGCCGCGGCATCCATTTCCCCATCGCCCTTGAAGGCGCGCTCAAGCTCAAGGAAATCTCGTACATTCACGCCGAGGGTTACCCTGCCGGCGAAATGAAGCATGGGCCCAATGCGCTGATCGACGAGTCGCTGCCGGTGGTGGTGATTGCCACGCGCGACCCCGCCGACGCGGCCTCGAAGCTGCGCTACGAAAAGACGCTTTCGAATATCCAGGAAGTGACCGCGCGCTCCGGCCGCGTGATCGCGGTAGCCACTGAAGGCGACGCCTTGATCGGCGGCCTGGTGGAGCACGTTATCTACATTCCGCCCGCGCCCGACCTGCTTTCGCCCATCATTGAGATTGTGCCGCTGCAGTTGCTGGCCTATTACATCGCCGTGCGACGCGGCTGCGACGTAGATCAGCCCCGCAACCTGGCCAAGTCGGTCACCGTCGAATAGAAAACCTGGTTGTCCCAACATTGGGCATTGGCGATGATGTTGGGCACGGAAACAGGGTAATCATCGGGTCTTGGTATGTGTCGCCCAGGTAAAGCGTATATTGGCGGCTGTCGAATCCCCGAAAGACATAGTTGCCAGTGCCGTCGCATTGTCCCGCGATATAAGAAAGGCCAGTCGGAGAGTTACCGTTCTGGACGATTTCACTCGCCGTGCCCATTATTTTGTTCTGAGCGGTCAGCAAGGGAAGGTCATACTGCCAGCCGTAAAACTGCATTGGCAGGCCTATCCAATCTAGCCAATTGAGTGTGCCGGGTTCTCCGTTGAGATTAGTGATGGAGAATTCCTGGGGGCCGCTGTAACGGATTCCGAAAGGCATGGTCAGGCCGCGCCCCGGCGGCGGCTGAATTGGCAGATCGAAGCTCAGGGTGCCGTCGGCCGGGTTGACCGTTTCGGCGCCGATTCCAATATAGTGGTGCCCTTCACCCGGCTGCGGAGCCATGGCGGCGTTCACCGGGTCGGGAACCTGAGCCTTGACGGCGGCGCACAGAAACAACAGCAGTGCCAAGCCGCACGCTCGCCTGCCGAACAGGCTTAACGTCGTGTTTGTTGCGTTGGTCAACATAAAGATGAGGCCCGAAAAAACTGAATTCTTCCTCATGACTCGTTACTCCTCGGCATCGTGCGGTCACTTAAATCGTCATAACAGGTTGCCCGCCCCGCCGTAGCTGGCATTCGATCTGTTACAGCCCCTGCCCCTAAGTAGTCGTTCCCGGATTCGGTATCTCGTTCTTTGCCGGTAGAAATCGATGAATGTGTAGACGCTGCGCTGAAGAGACAAGCGAAGGGCAGCGTCATAGATGTATTCATCACTCGGATTGAGGCCCGCACTCGCATCGTATCGATAACCCCGATCTCCGAAATCTAACCTCGACTCCAGCTCCCGCTCATCGCGAAAAGCGCGATGAACGGGGCACAGCCCGGGATGAGTGGGCCACCCGCCCCGGAGCGGCCCGCGATCTCCTACTTGCGCCTGGACCACCAAAGGAACCATGCCAGGGCAACTTGCAGTCCAATTACCACCACGAGTATGGTCCAGTCACTGGCGCTGGGCGAAACACGAACCATCTTAAACGAAAGCTCACCAGCCTCTTTTACTCTGTCCGATGTAACCACCATATCCATCGGAGGTCCATGTCTCCACAGCTCCCACGCGACCAGCATCTCACCAAGAACGATGAGGATCAGGAGAACCTTCGCCACGAATCGAGCTAATCGCATCTCTCCTCCTCACTGTTGCGGGTTGGTGGCCCAGGGAATTCCCCAACCTTGATCGGTATTGATTGGATCAATAGTGAATTGCCTGACTACATCTGCATCCCAAGTCCGCGTTCCTTGCGTGCCTAAAAACTGCTGGCCAAGTTCATGTTCAAAAACGTTGCTATCCACAAAAATGTTTGAGCTTCTGGGCCCTGCACCGCTGCCTAACCCACCAATATCTATGTAACTCAGAGCAGTCCCATTCTTTGTCGTAAAAGACCCTCCATCAGTTCCGCCAGGCTCTTTATCAGTGACGACAAAATTCAGATAGCCAGATTTCGCACCTGTGACCTTGGAACCATCGTCGTTCATCGATCCGTTGGTGTACGAGTAATCCAACTTGATGTTCGAGTTGCCAAAATCCTTCTGCGCTTTGGCCAAAAAGTCCTTTTGAAAGGCCTTCACATCAGCTTTGGCCAATTTAGCGTTCTTATCCAAAATCACGTTGACTTTTACAGTGATCGAGCACTTCGAGTTGTCCGCGCAAGAGCTCGGAACGGTGTGACCGTCTGGATCGAAGCGCGTCAGCGGATTGTTTCCCACGTAAGCGTAGAGGTTGAGCGACTGCGGATTGTCCAGCTTGGCGTACGGTACCGGCATGATCTTCGCCGACCAATCGGGCGATAAGAAGCGTCCCATTGAGCTTGCATAGTACCTGGCCCCGAAGTAATCATTCCCGCTCTCGGCGTCGCGTTCTTTGCCGGTAAACAGAGGTCGTGAAAAACGCACATCGGTTTCACAAACGCCAGGGTCCGTCATAGTGCTATCACCTCGCGTCGTAGGCTCATTGCTGCTTCGGCGGATCGACATGGCCCGACTCGTGACTCAACAGAACGCCATTCGGTTGGCCAATTGGCTCCGTCTGACTTTCAGCGGATGAGACCACTTCCCTCACAGCGTCAGTAAGCCTGGCCGGATTAGAACCATTGGCAACACTGAAGGTCAACGTCCACTTGGTATAGGGCTCCTTTGCATGGGGTATACGATCCGAGAAGGCCACGGTGCATTCGCCTTCCGAGTTACAGGAACCCGGTTGGCCTGGAGGCGGCTCGATAAGAACAGCCCCGGTGTGACCAAGCAGAGCCATGTACAGCTTTCCGACTGCTTTCCACTCAACGGGACCCGATGGCGGTTTGGGAAGGGAGCGCAACAGAGCATTGAAGGCCGCAAGGTTATGGGGATCGCTTTCCACATTCTGCACTTCGAGCATCCCTGATTCGGTCGGGATAACCCAGATTTGCGTCACTCCGGCCACCTCAATCACGGAGAAGGCCGTTGCGTCGTCAGACTGAGCACTAATCTTTCGGAAATGGAGCAGGCTTGCTCCGGCAGCCCAAGGCGACTCGATCTTGGTACATGCCCAAGCTTCGTTGAAGTGGTATCCATACGAACTCAGGATGGTGGCTCCCGATGCTTTGCCCAGTTCGGCAAGAAGTGGAGAGTCCGTGCATGACAGAGATTCCGCCGTGCGTGTTTGCTGCTTCTGCCCTTGCGTATGAAGGGTCAGGAGCAACAGCGGAATGGCTAGGAAGATATGCTCCTTCATTGTTTTGGCCCCACTATATCCCACGCACGTTGGTCCGCCCCAGTCTCCAACTGATGACTCGTATCCATCAGACGCTGATTTGCCGCAGCGACGGCTGGGTCCTTAAGAGCGTTCTGAATTCCCATTTCCGAGTATTTTTGCTGGGTAAACTCTCCGTCTGCGTGTCTCTGGTCGATGACGTCCTTGCCGCCAAGAACGAAGGCCTGTTCGACGTGCCCAAACTCGTGTGCGACAACGTATGCCCCTTGCAGCTTTGAGTCGGTAATCGTCGAACCGTGAACATAACCAGCCTCAGCGCTCATGTGGTAACTCGAATCGCCGGTCTTTGCGGCTAAGGTTACTGTCGCTTCAGTCAAATTTCCTGCGGCATTGAATTTGAAATCTCCAGTCGAAGACGAAGTACCCTTAGAATCCCAACCCATGTGAACAGTCAGACTCTTATTGTCATTTAGCGCGTTCCACTGGGCTTGGGCTCCATCATGGGAGAGGTAGTTCGTCTTCCATTGCTGGTACTTTTTGTTGTCTTTCAAAGCACTGTCGTCAATGATGTGCCCATCGGCATCCACATGGATCAGCGGATTGTTGCCAACGTAGGCGTAGAGATTGAGCGACTGGGGGTTGTCCAGCTTCGCATACGGTACGGGCATGATTTTTGCCGACCAATCCGGGGACATGAATCGGCCCATCGCACTGCTGTAGTAGCGCGCTTCGAAGTAGTCATTCCCTGATTCGGAGTCACGTTCTTTGCCGGTGAAGAGGTGCTCTGTGGGCGTCGTTCCGCAACTCTCTCCGTCGCCGAAGGGCAGGCTGACGCAGGTTCTTTCCACGACGCCTTCGTAATCGGTCTGCACGCGGCGCGTGCCCAGCGGGTCGTCGAGGTAGAAGTGCAGCCCGTCGTTATCGTAGGTCGCCAGCAGGTTGCCCGCGGCCCATACGTTGGTGTGCTGCCAGGTCAAGCCGGTGGTGGTCGTGCCGTTCGTCACGCCGCCCATGCCCATCTCTGTCATCTGCTCGTTCGAGGGGCCGATGATGTAATCGTTGGTGGTGGCGAAACCGCTGATGGTTGGATCGCAGCTCCACGTTGTAATGCTGCCCTTGGCTACGCGCGTGCCATCGGCGTCGTAGATGTAGCCGGTCATGGCGGTCAAGCCGGCGACGGGCGTGCTGGCCACCGCGCAAATGCGACCCTCGGCGTCGTAGAGATACCGGTTCAAGCCGTCGTTGAGCACGTCGCCCGATTCATCGTAGGGAACGCCGCCGGGCGCCTGATTGGTCGCCGCGAGTTGGTTGTTCGTGTTGTAGCTTGCCCAGCTCATGAGCGGCGGATCGGTAGTTTGCGTGGGGTCACGGATGGTTAGAATACCTGGCATGTCATCCTACCATCCGGGGAGTAGCTATCATGTCGCCCTATTCCACCCACCCGGCAAATCCCGTCCTGTTTGTTTCTCATCAGGTCAACTCACTTCATGCCCGGCTCACGGACGATACAATTCAGGCGAACCGTATGTGAAAGGAAATCTGGAGTGGCAGACAAACTGAAACTTGATCGCCGGAGTTTTCTGAAGAGAGCGGCTGGAACGGTGGGCGCGGTAACGCTCGCGGAACGCGGCGCCGCGGACGCGGAGCAGGGCCGAGCACAGACAGAATCGGCGCAGGCAGCACAAGACCGCTCGCAGGCACTACCCAGTTATCCGCGACAGTTTCACGGGCGGCATCTCAAGATGATTTCGTTTCCGCTGGGCGGCGTGGCCGCAGGAAGCCTGGGGCTTGGCGGGCGCGGCCAGCTGGTGGACTGGGAGATGTTCAACCGGCCCAACAAGGGATTCCGGCCACCGTACGCATTCCCGGCCATCTGGGCGCAGGTTGAAGGCGGAATGCCGGTGGCACGCGTGCTTGAGTCGCGCATTCAGCCGCCCTATGCAGGCCAGGACGGACTGGGCTCGGGCAACGTTCCCGGGCTCGGCCGGCTGGAGTCGGCGACGTTTACCGGCGAGTATCCGCTGGCCCACATCGAATTCGAAGACCGCTCGCTCCCTGTCAATGTCACACTCGATGCTTTCTCGCCGTTCATTCCGCACGAGCCGGATGACTCGGGACTGCCGGTGTGCATTCTCCGCTATACGGTCACCAATCCAGGGCATAAGGCAGCCGCCGTCAGCATTGCTTTCTCAATCGAGAACCCGGTGACGACCAAGAGAGAACAGGACGACGATGCGCGGCAGAAGCTGGATAACGGGCGGCGCAACGACTACCGCACCGAAGCAGGAATTGCGGGACTGGTAATGAGTAACTCGGCGCTCGCGGCAGACGACCCGATGAACGGCGAGCTGGTGCTGGCGGCCACCGTGAGCGGCGCAGACGTTTCACACTGGGAGGGATGGCCGGCGGGCCGCTGGTGGAATGCTCCGCTGCATTTCTGGGATCAATTTTCGAAAGAAGGCGAGTTGGGCGCGACACCCGACCCGCACAACATGGTGGGCGTGCTGTGTCTCAAGAAGACGATTCCCGCGGGGCAGACGGCGAGTTTTGAGTTTTTCCTCGGCTGGAGATTTCCCAATCGCACACCCGACTGGATGGGCTGGGCTGCGCCGCAGGGCGAGGGCAAAACCGTGGTCGGCAATGCGTATGCCACTCGATTCAAGAGCGCGTGGGATGCGGTCGGTTACACGGCAGCACATTTAGAAGATTTGGAAACGCGGACCCGGATGTTTACCAATGCGCTGCGCGAGAGCACGCTGCCCGCCGCAGTGAAAGAGGCAGCCGGCGCAAACCTTTCAACGCTGGCGACCACTACGTGTTTCCGCACCGCTGATGGCGAGTTTCACGCATTCGAAGGCAGCGACGACGCGTGGGGATGTTGTTTTGGCAACTGCACGCATGTGTGGAATTACGAGACGGCCACGGCATTCCTGTTTCCGCAGTATGCGCGGTCGCTGCGGCGCAGCGCCTTTGGATATTCGATGGACGACGCGGGCGCGATGCGTTTCCGCCAGTTTTTGCCACCCGGCAAGGAGCGTTTTGGTTACGCCGCGGCCGACGGCCAGATGGGCCAGATTATCCATGCCTGGCTTGACTGGAAGATCTCCGGCGACCAGGCGCTGCTTGAAGAATTGTGGCCCCGCGTGAAGAAAGCGATCGAGTTTGCGTGGGTTCCCGGAGGATGGGACGCCAATCGCGACGGCGTGATGAAAGGCGTGCAGCACAACACCTACGACGTGGAGTTTTACGGGCCCAACCCGCTGTGCGGAATCTATTACCTGGGCGCATTGCGAGCCGCCGAACAGATGGCGCGCGCGATGGGCGATACGGCTTCAGCAGATACGTACAAAAGTGTGTTTGAAAAGGGAAGCAAATGGACTGACGAGAATCTGTTCAACGGAGAGTTTTATATACAGAAAGTACGCGGATACAAGAAGGAAGAGATTGCGAATAACCTGCGCGGCGATATGGGAACTGATAACACCGAGTTGCCGGAGTACCAGGTTGGAGGCGGCTGTCTGGCCGACCAGTTGATCGGCCAATACCTTGCTGAGATTGGAGGTATGGGGCCGCTGGTGTCGCCCAAAAACATTCGCGCCACGCTTGGCTCAATCTACAAATACAACTACAAGCCAACGCTCGCCGATCACGAAAATGTTGAGCGAACCTACGCGCTGAATGAAGAAGCGGCGGTGGTGGTTTGCGACTACGGCAAGGCCGAGCGCCCGCACATTCCTTTTCCCTATTACGCCGAGGCATGGACCGGCCAGGAATATCTGGTGGCCAGCCTGATGATGAATTGGGAGATGGTAAAAGAAGGCGTTGAGTGTGTCGAGAATATTCGCGCGCGCTACGATGGCGAGAAGCGCAACCCGTGGGACGAACCGGAGTGCGGGCACCACTATGCGCGCGCCATGTCGTCGTGGTCCACTGTTGTGGCTCTCAGCGGCTTTGTTTACGACGGCGCTGCGGCGGCCGTTGTGGCTGTTCCGCGCATGCAGCGCGACAATTTCAAATGCTTCTGGTCAACCGGAACCGGGTGGGGCACTTACTCACTGCGCAAACAAAACGGCGGAACACTGTTTTCGATCCAGGTGCTGAGCGGAAAACTTGCCTGCCGCTCCTGCGAGATTGCCGCAACGGGCGCGACCGCTCATATCGAGAGAGGCGGCCGGGCATTGGCAAATCGCGTAAGCCACAACGGTGAACGCGTGGTCGTGACACTGGATGAACCCCAGAACCTTGCCGCGAATGACGAGTTGACGATCATGGTGCACGGATGAGCGAAGCGGCACATCCGCAAAAACCCTGGATCGTGATCGTGGGCGGTTTTCTTGGTTCGGGAAAGACCAGCCTGATTCTTTCGGCGGCGCGTGTTCTTGAAAAGCGCGGCCTGCGCTGCGCCGTCGTTCTCAACGACCAGGGATCAGAACTGGTGGATACGCGTCTTGCAGAGACGCACGGCGTGATCGCGCGAGAAGTGACGGGCGGATGTTTCTGCTGCAGATTAACTGACCTGGTATCGAAGTTCGACGAACTGCGCACGCGGGACATCGATGTGATTTTTGCCGAACCTGTGGGAAGCTGCACAGACATTTCGGCCACTGTATTCGGCCCGTTGCGCGAAGAGCCTGGCCGTTACAAGGTTGCCCCGTTTACCGTGCTCGTCGATCCTGCGCGAGCCAATGCGCTGCGGGACGAGGATCCCGATTCGCCCGTTGCTTTTCTTTTTCAAAAGCAACTGCACGAAGCCGACCTGGTCTGCATCACAAAGGCCGATCTCTACCCAGACGCAGCCAGCCTGCCCGGCGTAGAGGCGCGTTTTGTCAGCGCAAAGTCCGGGCAAGGAGTTGCGGAGTGGATGGATGAGATTCTTTCAGGAGCGATCGAGGCAGGAAAGGCGACTCTTGACATCGACTACGCACAGTACGCTCGCGCTGAAGCGGCTCTGGCGTGGCTCAATCTAAGCTTTACTCTTGAGCCGGCTGTGCCCCTGTCTCCAGCCCTTGCGAGCGGCCCATTTTTTGACAATCTTCACGCTGCGCTTACCGATGCTGGAATTTCAATTGCGCATTTCAAGGTGTTTGACCGTTCACCCAGCGGCTGGTTGAAAGTGGCCGTCTGCGCCAATGGCGACGAACCAACTGTCGAAGGCAATCTGGATGCGTCGCCCGCGGCCCGTCACGAACTGCTGGTGAATCTGCGCGTCAAGGGCGATGCCGGGCAGGTACAAAAACTGGTTGAAGAGCAGTTGCGGAATTTGGAAGGCAGCAAATTTGACATTCACCTCGATTGCTTCAGCCCGTCCCCTCCCAGGCCGGAACGCAGAGTGGCGAAGCTCGGCCCCGATAAACAGGCCGGCAATTCTCAATCTGCCGGCCTGCTTAGCAGTTGACGCGATTGCGGAAGCTCACTTCGCAAACAATTTCAAATCGATGCCGTCAGCCATCGCTTTATAGCCCGCGTCGTTCGGGTGCAAGTGATCGCCGCAGTCGTATGCCGGGTTAAAGTGCGTTGGATTCGACGGGTCCTGCGTGATCTTGTCGAAATCCACCACGCCGTCGAAGACGCCGCTGGTTCTCATCCAGTTATTTACAGCCTCGCGAATCTGCTCGCCCTTATCAGAGGAGTAGCCTGCGCCGCCGTAGGGCGTGATGGTTGCGGCGTATGCCTTGATTCCATGCTCATGCGCGGCGTCGGCAAGCTGCTGCAATCCAAATTCAAGATCTGCTGCCGTGATGTTGTCCTCCGGCGCAAGATATTTCGAGGCCAGGCGGCCGATGTCGTTGATGCTGTCGAGCACGATCAGGTACTTCACGCCGTCCTGGGCCAGCACATCGTGATCGATGCGCGAAACGGCGCTGGGGCCGGCGCCCTCATTCAGCACGCGATTGCCGCTGATGCCCTGGTTGAGCACCGTGACATTCTCGAGCCCATGCTCCTGTTTCAGCCGCGCCGCCAGATCGTCGGGCCAGCGATGGTTGGAGTCGGGAGTGGAACCGTAGCCATCGGTAATTGAGTCGCCCACGGTAACAATGGCGCGCGAGCCCTCAACCGCGGGCACGTCGACGCCGTCGATGAAATACCAGGAGTCGAACTTGGTGGCATCGCTCAGGGTTGCCGCGGCCGACTGATCGCCATTCACCTGGTAGTTGGTCTGCTGCCCGAGTTGATGATAGGTCTCCGCGCGCATTACCTGGTTGGGGAAAAAGAAACTGATCGCAAGGTCAGAGAGAGGAGCGACGGTCAACGGCACCGGATCGGAGAATACTTCAGCTCCCGGCGCAAGACGAATACTGGCCGCGCCGCCAAAAGTGACGGCGTGGTCTGTGCCATCCTTAATCGCGGTCTGTCCGGCGCTCACGGCCACATGCACGTCCGCAATGGTCAGCGGATCGGTGCCGAACGCGTTGCTCAACCGGATGCGCACCTGGTTGCCGCCGTTCGAGATGTGCACAATCTGGCGCAGCGTTGTGAGGGCGAAAGGCCTCATGGAATTGGGCTGCGCCACCATGGGCGATGCCGCCCACGTTCCCACCCAGGGAGTTTTCGCTCCGCCCTGCGCGGCGCAAACCGTTCCCGCGGCCACGGCCGCAACCAAAGCAATTACACTCGACCAGCGTTTCAGCATCGTCTCCTACTCCCGTAATTGAAATCGATTTCCGTTGCAACCGGAGTCTATCATGCCCACGATTCGCCCGGTTCAGCATGAGGTGCGGCC
>JBEKCW010000060.1:0-16843 GCA_050014675.1 Occallatibacter sp.
AAGCTGAGCTCGAAGCCGGTCTGGCAAACGCGCAACCCGGTCACCGCACGGCTCTGCTCGACGCCATCGATTTCGGCCTTGAAAAGATGAAGGCAGCGCAAAACCAGCGCAAGGTTCTGCTGGTAATCTCTGACGGCGGCGACAACGGCTCGCATCGCTCCGAGGGCAAACTGCTGGACGAGATTCGCAAGTCGGACGTCGAAATTGATTCAATCGCCGTCGTTGACAAATACGCACTCACACTTGAGGAGCGCGAGTCGACGCAGGTCATCGAGGATCTCAGCCGGGAAAGCGGTGGACTCCTCATTCGCGTTGAAAATCCCAATCAATGGGGCCCTGCGGCTGAAACCATCTCCAAGCTGCTGCGTCACCAATATGTAATTGGCTACAAGCCCAGGGACCTGACCCACGACGGCAAGTGGCGTAAAGTGAAGGTGAAGGTCAATTCGCTTCCGGGAATGACTCCACTATCGGTATATGCTCGCTCGGGCTACTATGCGCCTTCGCAATAACGTGATCCTGGCGGTTCTGGCAGTCGGAACCGCGCTCGCCCTGGCCGCGCAGCAACCTGCCCCGGCCGGCAGCGCTCAGTCCTCGCCGGCCCAGACCGCACCGGCTCAAAGTGCCCCGCTCACCGTGGATCGCGACCCCGTGCGCGCGCCCGAGGGCACCGTCGCCGTACCAGGAAACGGACCGGTCGGCAAACAGGGCCCCGGATACGTGCTGCGCACCAATGTTGAAGAAGTGGTGCTCAACGCAACCGTGCTCAACGGCTCGCAGCTCGTCCAGAACCTCACCAAAGACGATTTCACCGTCCTCGAAGACGGCGTCAAACAAACGCTGCTCAGCTTTCAGCACACCGATCTGCCGGTTTCAATCGGCCTGGTCATCGATAATTCCGGGTCCATGTACCGCAAGCGTCCCTCGGTCAACAAGAGCGCGCTCGACCTCATCCAGGCCTCCAACCCCGACGACGAGGCCTTTGTGGTCAACTTCTCTGACGAAGCCTTCATCGACTGCGACTTTACCAACGACATCAACAAGCTGCGCGACGGCCTGTCGCACATCGACTCCCGTGGCGGCACCGCTCTCTACGACGCGGTGGTGGCCACGGCCGATCACCTGGTTGAAGATGCCAAGCGGCCCAAACAGGTGCTGGTGCTCATCACCGATGGCGACGATAATGCATCCACGCTGAATCTTGAGCAGACCATTCACCGCGTGCAGGAGCTCTCCGGCCCCGTCATCTACACCATCGGCCTGCTTTTTGGCGACGAAATGTCCCATGCCGAGGTGCGCCACGCTCGCCGCTCCCTCGAACTTTTGTCGGGCGAAACGGGCGGCATGGCCTTCTTCCCCAAGTCAATTGAAGATGTGGATGAAATTGCCGCCGAGGTGGCGCGCGATATCCGCAGCCAGTACACGCTCGGCTACCACTCCACCAAGCCCACCTCGGAGCCGGGCTTCCGCCGCGTCGAGGTCACAGCCCAGGCCAAAGGCAAGAGCAAGCTAACCGTCCGCACCCGCACCGGCTACTTCCCCGTAGTCCCCAAGCAAAAACAGCCCGCCGATATGACCCGGTAAGGACGTTCTCCCGCAATTCGCCACTCATTTCTCACATCCCGCATTTCGCTCAATGCAGTTCACTGTTCGACATTCCAACGCCCCGGCTCCCGCACGATAAGCTAGGAGCTAGAAGCTAGGAGCTAAAAGCTGAATTCATGTCCGACTACAAATACTCGACCCTTGCCGTTCATGCAGGGCAGCATCCCGACCCGCTGACGGGCGCGGTGAATGTGCCCGTTTATCTTTCTTCGACGTTTGAGCTCACCGGCATCGGCACCGACCGCGGCTGGGACTACTCGCGCGCCGGCAATCCCACGCGTGACCGGCTCGAGACCGCTGTGGCGGCGCTTGAGGGCGGCACAAGCGGCCACTTGTTCACCACCGGCATGGCCGCCATCGCGGCGCTCGTTGCCATGCTGCGCGCCGGCGACCACGTCGTCTGCTCGCAGGACGTTTATGCCGGCACCGTCCGCCTCTTCGACCAGATCATCTCGGGCTACGGAATCGCGATTGAGTACGTCGACACCAGCGACCTTGCAGCCGTCGAGAAAGCGATGAAGCCGAATACCAAGCTGGTGCACATCGAGACGCCCTCGAATCCCCTCATGGTGCTCACCGACATTGCCGGTGTGGCGAAGATCGCCCACGCGCACGGCGCCGAAGTGAGCGTAGACAACACGTTCTTGTCGCCGGTGCTGCAGAGCCCGCTCGCGCTCGGCGCAGACATCGTCATGCACTCCACCACCAAGTACCTCAACGGCCACTCCGACGGCCTGGGAGGCGCCATTATCGGCTCCACGCCCGAGCACAAGGAAAAATTTCTGCTCATCCAGAAAGCCGCCGGCGCAGTCATGTCGCCCTTCGAGTGCTTCCTGGTTCTGCGCGGCATCAAGACGCTGCCGTTGCGCGTTCGCCAGCATGAGGAGAACGGCCGCGCTGTGGCCGAATTCCTCTCCACGCACCCCAAGGTACAAAAGCTCGCCTATCCGGGGCTCAAAACCCATCCGCAACACGAACTCGCCCTCAAGCAGCAAAAGGGCTTCGGCTCCATGATGAGTTTCGAGCTCAAATCGCGCGATGAAGCGGCGCGGTTCCTCGCCGCAATCAAGATCTTCCTCAACGCCGAATCGCTGGGTGGAGTGGAAAGCCTGGCGTCGCATTCGGCAACCACCACGCACGGCTCGGTAAGCGAAGAAGTGCGCCAGAGAATGGGCATCAACGAAGGCCGCATCCGTCTCTCCATCGGCATTGAGGATAAAGAAGACCTGATCGCCGACCTCGACCAGGCCCTGGCCGCGGTGTAGGTGCCGGATTGTGGTGTGGGTTTCCCGACCCACGCTTTGTTTATAGGACTGGAAACTCCAAGTGCGTTCGCTCAAGAAGCGAGCGGTTCGTGAAGGACTGAATCGCCCAAGGAATCAATCCCAGAATGAATAGCGCTGTCGAAAACGGAGGCATCCATTTGCCGCTGGACACGAGCCATTCGGCTGGCAAGTGAGGGCGGAGACTTAGTGCAATTGTCTCGATCACAAACAATATCGCGAGGTAGCAGAGGTGCCTCTTCGCCAATTGCCACATCAGCCCTTGCACAACCGGGCAGGCAAAAACGTAGGGCTGCTGGCCTCGAACCGCCCCAAATGTCATAAGGATTACCGCAGTCGTGTAGACGATCGCAGAAGCCATTTGTACGCCGAACGGAACGCTCCCAAGGAAGATAAACAGGAAGAGGCTGCCAGGCACCAAGACCAGGATGATTGGGCCAAACAAGGCAATTCGATCAAACAGTTCATATTGCTCTCGGCAAGGGTCGTCCGGAGGTAATGAATGACGCGGGGCCAGACCGGAAGGCGGAGGGTTTATGGAGAGAATTCGTCCGAATGGGATCACAAATGCGCGATGATCGCTGCTCAGATAAGGGCGATTCGAAGAGAGAACTTCAACGATAAGTTCTGTTCGCCTTTGATCAACATACAAGACATGTGCAGCCGTCCTCTCCCCATCGTCGAGGGAAAGGCTAGCAAGTTTGTCCAGCCAGGCGTCAAAATCCTCATTGCGCATTTTGCGCAGAATATACCACTGCATTAAGGGGCGAGAACCCCGCGTGTCATCATGAATGAGTGACATCTGCCGATCCATTCAGCGCACCCATGCACGGCAAACTCCTGCTGGCTATAGACACCTGCGGGCCAGCGGGCTCGGTGGCGCTGGGACGGCTGGCTGGGCGCGACCTTGAGATTCTGGGTGAGACTGAGCTTGAAGGGCGCAGCTATTCGGCGACCCTCGTTTCCGCCGTTGCTGGTTTGCTTGAGGCGGCCGGCGCGTCGATCGGCGACCTTGGCGGCATCGTTGCCGTGAACGGTCCGGGCAGCTTTACCGGCGTGCGCGTGGGGCTGAGCGCAGTCAAAGGCCTGGCCGAAGCCGATCGGATTCCCGTAGTAGCCGTGTCGCGGCTCAAGGTGCTCGCGCGCAAGTCCGGAGTGACCTCGGCTGCTCTCGATGCGCATCGCGGCGAGATTTTTCTGCGTATCGAGCGCGCCGGCCGCGATGCAGAAGAGCTGCTGGCCGGGCCTGAAGAACTGGCTCTCATCCAGCCCGCGCCGGTTCGCATCGCCATCTGCGATGAGGGTGCTGCCGCGATGCTTATTTCAGCCTGGCCAGAAACGCAGCAGGTACGTGTAGCCGCGCCGCGCGCTTCTGACGCAATGCGCATTGGCGAGGCGTTGCTGGTGGCTGGCGTCGCGCAGGATCTGGCTCTGCTTGACGGCCACTACCTTCGGCGCTCCGACGCCGAGATCTTCGGCCCAGCAAACATGGCAGCGCCGGCTCCGTCCCGGACGAGCAAGTCTTGAGAAGCGAGCCATGACAATCAATCCCGCCAAGATCGAAATCCGCGACCTGGCCGAGTCGGACCTGGCGGCCATCATCGGCTTCGTCCAGTTACTCGAAGAGGCCCCCCACTGGCCCTCAGAGACTTTCAGCCAAATGCTCTCCGGCGAATTTCGTTCGCGCCGGATCGCGCTGGTCGCCGCTGACCGCGGCTCCGGCGAGGTTCTCGGCTTCGCTGTCGCCAGCCTGGTCGTGCCTGAAGCCGAGCTCGAGAACATCGCCGTCGCTCGAAAGGCTCAGCGCCGCGGCATTGGCCGCCAGATTCTCTTTGAGCTCGTCAACAAACTCCGCCACGCCGGCATCCAGACCCTCCACCTCGAGGTCCGAGCCTCAAATTCAGCCGCCATCGGTCTCTACAACTCTCTTGAATTCAATGAGACCGGCCGCCGTCCCCGCTACTATTCCAGCCCGGTTGAAGACGCGGTGCTCATGACCTGCGAGCTGCGCTGAGCGTTCGGCGCATGGTTTTCACAGCCTGAAAAGACGTCCCAGCCCCGCCTATCTTCAGCGCTCTCAGGTGATTTCTATCACTCTTGCAGGCAGGCTCTCCCAATTTTGCACAGCCCACCATTACTTTCTGTTCGTTTCCCACTTGCGGAACTACACGCAACGGAGCTATATGTGAATGTTCTGCAAATAACGGGAGCATCGGTTGGCTGCAAAACCGGGACCGCCGCACGGAGGTGCTTGATGGACGAGATAAAGGATTCAACGCTGGGTGAAGAGATTGATCGCCTGCACGCGGAACATCGTCGCTACGCTCAGCGGTTGGATGAATTGATTCAAAAGCCCTATCTAAGCGCGGATGAACAGCTTGAGGAAGTTCGTTTGAAGAAGCTCAAGCTGCATGCCAAGGACCTGATTTTTGCGCTTGAGCGCCGGTCCATGGCCATAGCATAGATTCTGTTGCGCGAGCCTCCCGGCTCGGCAAACGGGCGATGCGTGCGACCCACAGGCTGGGTGTCGGCAAGTGTGTCTGCCGCAGTAGTCTTCAACCGGCAGCCTTCCTCCGCCAGCCATTGATGGCCCGCTTCCCGCCTCGTTTCTCAGCCTCGCCTCCGGCCAATTCCCGGCTCGCCGTATAATCGTTGGGACGATGGTTCGTGATGGTTACATATACGGATTGAGCCTTTTAGCGGTCGCAGCGATTCTGGTGTGGCTTACCTGCGACTGGTTCTGGAGCGTGCCCCCCATTCTCCTCGCCATTTTCTTTCTGCAGTTTTTTCGCGACCCCCGGCGCGCCATCCCCACCGGCATCGGCCAGATTGTCTCGCCCGGCGATGGCAAGGTTACTGAAACCATCCTCATCCAGACCCCCGCAGGCGACCGCCTGCGCATCAGCATCTTTTTGAGCGTCTTCAACGTGCACGTAAACCGCGCGCCCATCAGCGGTATTCTCAGCCAGGTTTCGTATCAGAAGGGCAAGTATCTGAACGCGATGAACCCCCACTCTGCCGAGCAAAACGAGCAGAACATTGTCACAGTCAAGGGCCACGGCAAAGACGAGGGTATTGAGGTTGTTTTCAAGCAGATCGCCGGGCTGCTGGCGCGGCGCATCGTCTTCAACTTCAAGGCGGGCGACAGAGTGGAACGCGGGCAGCGGGTCGGCCTCATCAAATTCGGCTCAAGGGTCGATGTGATTCTGCCCGCCGATGCCGTTCTGCGGGTTAAGGCGGGCGACAAGGTAAATGGCGGCGCTACCGTGCTGGCCGAGATGCTCGAAGCCGTTGCGGCGGTGCCGGTGCGAACATCGGACCGGTCGGCCTCGGCCAATGTGCATCCAAATGAGCCGGAGAGCGAGGGCGCATGAATCACCTCGATGCGCAGGAGACCCGCGCGAGAAACCGGGCCAGACTGCGCCGCGGCATGTATCTGTTGCCGTCGATGTTTACGGCGGGCAGCCTGGGCGCCGGCTACTTTGCCATCACCCAGACCGTCGACGCCATCACCCGCGATACCCAGGTGCACCTCAACTGGGCTGCCGTGGCCATTCTTTTTGCCATCCCCTTTGACGCGCTCGACGGCCGCATTGCGCGACTCACCAACACGGCCACCGATTTTGGCAAAGAGCTCGATTCGCTGGCCGATGTGATCACCTTTGGCGTTGCTCCCAGCCTGCTGGCCTTCGTTTGGGGATTTCACTTTCTGCCTGACTCGCTGAACCCTCTATTGCGGCAGCATATTGTGCAGGCGGGCGCGTTCGTCTGTTTCCTGTTTCTGCTCTGTGGAGCGTGCAGGCTCGCGCGGTTCAACATCAGCCACGATGCACAGCCGCGCAACCCGGGCCGGCCTGATCGCAAGTATTTTGTCGGCATGCCGATTCCGGCCGCTGCCGGACTGCTCGCGGCCACGGTGCACTTCTTTAACTCCTACCCCGTACTTGAGTGGTGGGTCGCCATTCCCTGGCTTATCCTCGTCGGTCTCACCGGCTTTTTGATGGTCAGCACCTGGCGCTTCTGGTCAGGCAAAGAAATTAACCTCACACGCCGTCATCCCTTCCAGCTTCTTCTCCTTCTGGCCGTGGTTATCTACATCACGCTGCGCTATTCGCAAGGGATTCTGTTTTTTGGGGCGCTGGCGTACATGTTCTCGGGCATCTGGGCCCGCGCGGCTTATGGATGGTCTCGCCGCCGTCGACGACCCGCACCCCCTGCAGCCGAACCACCTGCGCCTGAACCTGCTCCCGAACCTGCACCGGAACAGCTGGGGCCGAGATTTACCGATTGATCTAAGCGCTTCAGTGTTATCATCCGCCATTCGCAATTTTGCCGGCGAGCAGACTCGCTGACTTGCTAACTTGCTGTTTCTCAAAAGGACGACTGTGTACAAGATTGCCATTGCCGGAGCCTCTTCGCTGCTTGGCCGCGAACTCAAAGATGCGCTCACTGATTCACCTTTGGCCGACGCCAACATCTCCCTGCTCGACCAGGAAGAGGCACAGGGAGAAATCGATCAGGTGGGTGACGAGGTCACCTTTATTCAGGCTCTCTCCTCCGAAACGTTGGAGCGTACTGACTTCACTTTTTTTTGCGGCTCTGAAGACCTGACCCGCCGGCATTGGCGCCAGGCGCTGCGGGCCGGTTCCACGGTTCTCGATCTCTCTGGTGTGCTCGACCAGGAAACCGGCGTGCTGGTTCGCGCTCCATGGCTCGGCGCCGACTCCGGCTCGGTCGACCTTTTCACCCCGGCTGTTGTTCCGGCCCATCCGGCCGCTCTTGCTCTTGGACTCCTGATGGAGCGCCTGCAAGAGGCTGCCCCGATACGCTCGGTCGCTGCCACGGTTCTTGAACCGGCCAGCGAATTTGGCCGCGCCGCCATGGATGAGCTCCACCAGCAGACGATCAACCTGCTCAGCTTCCAAACGCTGCCCCGCGACGTTTACGATGCGCAGGCCGCCTATAACCTGCTGGGAGGCATGGGTGAAAGCTCAAAAGTGAGCCTGGCCACAGCCGAAGCGCGCATCCGCCGCCACTATCACGCGCTGTCGCAGGGCCGCTGGCCGTCCCTGGCCATTCAGCTGGTCCTCGCGCCGGTATTCCACGGTCACACCTTTTCGATTTTTGTTGAGCTTGAGCGGCCCGTTGAAGTTTCCACGCTTGAAGAGGCGCTCAACGGCGAACGCGTGGACCTGGTGCTTGAAGACACCGATTCACCATCGAATCTTGCCGCGACCGGCCAGAATGATGTGCTGGTGCGGCTGCGTCCCGAGATCCCGGCGCGCGGAACCGCAGTCTCGCGGTTGTGGCTCTGGGCGGCGACCGACAATTTGCGCTTGAACGCGCAAAATGCAGTGGCCTGCGCCCTCGATCTGCGTCGGCTGAGGCCTCAGGGGCTGGTGCAGTAAGCAGTAAGAGGTTGAGGAAACAGTAAGATTCCTCATTTTCTAGTCTTACTTTTTAAATATATGTCTTACCTAAGAGCTAATGTCTTACTTTGTGCTAGAATGTAAGCCATGGAGACTCTCGAACAAAACGTCGCCAAAGTCAGCAGCAAGGGCCAGGTTGTGATCCCGGTTGCGATTCGCGAGCAGCTTGGCATCGAGCGTGGAACGGAGCTTTCGTTCCGAGTCGAGAATGGCAGCATCATTGTGGATGCCCAGAGCCTCGATGCAAAACTCAGCCGGATCAGGTCTGTCCGCGGAATGACGGCGGGTGGTCCGTCGGGCACTGATCTGCTGCTCGAAGATCGCAGGCTGGAACATGAGCGGCACCTGCGCGAAAAGGGCTGGTAAGAGCGGAAGATGACAACGTATGTTCTCGACGCATCAGCTCTGATCCGCTACGCCGATGACGAGGCCGGGGCGGAGCGCGTGGAACGGATCGTTCTGGCTTGTGCGTCGAAACAAGCTGAAGTTTATGTCTCCGCTGTCCAATGGGGCGAGGTTGCCGGAAATTTTCGCAAGCGATTCGGGCCGGCGGCTGAGCCCGGCCTTTTGGGCAAGTTACTCCCAAGTGAGGCCGTGGTTATTGCTGCAACCTGCGAACGAGCGGTACGAGCCGCCGCTCTCTCAGTGGACAGAAAGATTGCCTATTCCGATAGCTTTGCAATAGGGCTGGCACTGGAATCAACCGATCGCATACTGGTTACCGCCGACTACGGATTCAAGGCTGTAGAGGATCTGGCAAAGATCGAATTTCTGCCAGCAAAGTAGTTCATGCGCTCCGGCTAATCAACCACCGCACCGCTCCCACATCTGCTCAATGTAGCTGTCGGTCATGCCGGCGATGTAGTCGGTTACGGTGCGCGCCAGGCCCTCGGTCGCGATTTGCGCCTGGTGATCGGCGGGCATCAATTCCGGTTCGGCCATCAAGATGGCGAACACTCCCGCCACCACTTCTTCTGCGTGCGCATGCGGTTCGTCCTGGCTGGGCGAGTTGTAAAAATTTTTGTAGAGAAAACTCTTCGCATTTGCCCGCGCCTGCTCCATCTCCGCGCTCAAACTCGCCACGCGCGCCGGCTCCCGACGAACGTCGGCGAGCGTGGTTGCACCCAATTGCTTCACCCGCGCGTGCACTTCGGTCAGCAGATCGGTGACAAACGCGTTCAGCAGCCGGCGCAGCGCGTCATAAGCGGCCAGGCGCGAAGCTACGTTCGGGTAGCGCGCAAGCGCCGCGTCGTGGAACTCGCGGAAGAGCGGCACCGCCTCGCGCACCTGGTCGAGCATGAGAATCCCCGAGTCGAGCCCGTCGTCGAGATCGGCCGTCAGGTACGCAATTTCATCGGCCAGATCGATTAACTGCGCTTCGAGTGGCGGATATTGGTCGAGAAAATACTCGGCCAGTTCGGGATGCTGAGCCGGCGAGTAATCGCGCGAGTGCTTGATGATGCCTTCGCGCACGGCCAGCGTTAAATTGAGCCCGCGAAATGCGGGATACCGCTCTTCAAACCAGGTGACAATGCGCAGCGCGTGCAGATTGTGATCGAACCCAAGGCCATGAGCCTTAAGCGCGGCATCAAGCGCCTTCTCGCCCGCGTGACCATACGGAGGATGGCCGATGTCGTGCACCAGCGCAAGCGCCTCGGCCAGCCCCACATTCAGGCCCAGCGCGCCGGCCAGCGTGCGCGAAATTTGAGTCACCTCAAGCGTGTGTGTCAGCCGGCTGCGGAAATGATCGCTGAGATAGTTGTGATTGACGTGATCGCCCGCCAATCGCGTAAAGACCTGCGTCTTGCCGGCCAACCGCCTGAAGGCCCTCGAGTGCAGAATCCGCGCCGCGTCGCGCGCAAAGGGCGTGCGATAGGCGTGCGGCGGCTGCGCATAGGTTCTCCGCGTCAGCTCCGCGCCTTCATCGCCACAAACGGCAATGCCGGGCGGCAACTGAATGCGGGATTCGGTTTCGATCGTCATCGGATATCTTTTTCGCGATCGGACAGCTTCGCTCGCGGTTCTGGTCTGGTTATACCGCAAAAGGGGTTAGCACAGGGCGATCTTAGCGGTGTTGGTGGTCACCGAGTTTCATAGGCTGCGACCGCTATAAACGCCTGTATGCATTGCAAGATCGACAACGCAACATACTGCGGAGTACTATCCTGCCGAATTTTCTGGCGGCCCCGCGGAAATCGGCAACGGCCGACGCTGGCCGCAGGAAAGAATTCTCGCTGAATGTGAGGAAACAATGAAACTCATCAAGGGAATGGCGTTAACCATGGCAGCCCTGGCGTTGGCACTCATCCCGGGATGCGGTGCAAGACACTCGCCCAAGGAAGTTTTTTACCTGGTCGCCGCAAATATGTCGACCACCTACTGGCAGACCGCCGTTACCGGATTCAAGAAGGCGGGAGCGGAATACGGCGTGACTGCCAGGGCAGTAGGGCCCGATAAATACGACCCTCAGGATGAGCTCGCCGAACTGCAGAGTGCCGTTGCCGCCAAGCCGGCGGGCATTCTGATCTCGGACTCCGATGCTGCGGTACTTACGCCGGGGATCGATGCAGCGGTCGACGCGGGTATCCCAGTTATCACCATCGATTCAGACGCCGCAGCCAGCCACAGGCTCTACTTTATCGGCACCAACAACCTGGACGCGGGCCGGCTGGGCGGGCGCCGCGTGGTTGAGAAACTGGGCGGCAAGGGCAATGTGGTCTTCTTTACCATCGCCGGGCAGCCCAACACGGATGAGCGGCTGAAGGGCTTCAAGGATGCGTTTGCCGCGCAGCCAGGAATCAAGATTGTTGAAGTGATTGACATCAAGGGTGCAACCACCGTTGCCTTCGATAGAACGCAGCAGTTGATTGCCCAGACCGGTGCCAATAAGATCGATGCCTTCATCTGCCTAGAATCGGCTTCGGGCGAGTTGGTGGCGGAGGCGGTCAAGCGCAGTCACGATACCGACCGCACAGTGGTTGCGTGGGACGTGAATCCGGATACGCTCAAGGGAATCAAGGAGGGCGTGATTGAGGCAACGGTCGTGCAGAAGCCGTTCACGATGGGATACGTGGGCCTCAAAGCGCTGGACGAGATCTTTCACAATCCCCCCGCGCAACTCATCAAGGATTGGAGCTCAGACGCGTTCGCGCCCTACCCTGCGTTTATCGACACAGGCACATCGCTGGTGGATAAGAGCAACGTGGATCTCTATCTGGCCGCAGCCGCTGCGCATGCCAAATAGAAGGCTCTGAAAGTCCAGCCGGCGAATGTGCGTGTCGCCGCAAATTCAAACGGCGGCCAATCCGAAGTGAATTGGCCGCCGTTATTTCGACGCGCAAGTGCGCTGCTTTTATTCCGGTTTGGCTTGCGGGTCCATGGCATGATCTTCTTTGGCCAGGCGGACGCGCGCGCTTTCAAGCTTCTTCTGGACCCGGGTCACGTCGCTGGCTTCGTAGTCGGCCGGCAACGATTTTGAAAACGCATCGAGAGAGAGCTGCCATTGCGCCGCAGCCAGCCGGATGCGCCCTGTCTTCTCATATAGGTCGCCCAGGTGCATGTGCACGGTGGGATCGGTCTGGTCCCGCTCGGCAGCCTGGCGCAGACTGTCTTCTGACAGCTCAAACTGGCCCAGCTTGAAATAAACCCATCCCAGCGAATCGAGATACGCGCCATTGGTCGGCTCAGAATCCACGGCCTTCTTGATGTAGTTGAGCGCCTCGGGCAGGCGAACGCCCTTGTCGGCCAGCATGTAGCCCAGATAGTTAAGCGTCATTGCGTTGCTGGGATCCTGTTCAAGCGCCTGATGGAAGAATCCCTCGGCCTGGTCCATCTTCTTCTGGCGGTCAGCCAGCTCGCCGCGCATAAAGAGGAGATAGGTGCGATCCTCCTTCTTGGTGCACAACGGATCGGCCTTGGCCAGGACGTCTTCCGCGTCTTTCCAGAGTTTCGCGCGCACGTCGATCTGGGCGATGGCGAAATCCACGGTGCGGTCGTCAGGCGTATTGTTCAGCAGTTCGCTGGCCATTTTAATGGCGTCGTCGGGCTTGCCGGCATCGGCAATTTCCTGCGCCAGCATCAGCTTGATGTCGCGGTTCTTCGGGTTCGCAGCCACTGCCTTTTCTGAAATCTCAACGGCCTTTTCAACGTTGTGCACCGCGCGCCATGTGTCTACCTCGCCCTGGTAGCCGCGCGCTGCGCTGTCGCCGCCCAGGTCAATCATCTTCTGATAGGTGGCCAGCGCCTGGTCGGTCTTGTTCTCTTCGAGATAGACTCCGGCCAGCCGCTCAAGAAATATGCTGCGGTTGTTCTTTTCTTCGTCGGTATAGGCGCCGTTGGCATGGGAGATGGATGACTGATCGAGCATGCTCAGGTAAGCCTGCTCGGCGTCTCCAAATTTGCCCAGCACATCGTACAGCAGGCCTTCGTTATAGCCGGCTTCAAGACTGGTCGTGTCGACCTTCAGAGCCTTTTGAATGCTGGCCAGCGCAGCCTCGTACTTGCCCTGGTGGCGCTGAATCTCAGAGATATGCACCAGCGCCTCGGGATTTTCTGGATCGGCGGCGGCAAGCTGCTGGTACTGCTTCAGCGCTTCATCGTACTGGTTGTCGTTGAACAGCGCTTCGGCCAAAGCGTCAATGGTGCGCAGATCGCCCGGCTCCAGATCCTCGGCGCGCTGATACGCGGCAATCGCGTCTTTGGGCTTCTTCAATTGCGCGTAGGCCGCGCCCAGCGTGAACTCAATCTTGGGCGTGCGGTCGTTCTCGGGAACCGACTCAAGCACCGTGATGGCGTGCTGAACGTCGCCGCTCTCGGCATAGAGCCGCGCCAGGTTCAGCACCACGTCTTCTGAATCAGGCTCGATAGAACGCGCAATCTTGAACTGCTCTTCAGCCTTCGCCTGATCGTGTTTCACGGTGTAGAGCTGGCCCAGCACCATGCGGTCTTCAACACTCCGCGGCAGCAGCGAGACAATCTTTTCAAATTCGGCAATCGCCTGGTCGAGCACGTTGCCCGAGGGCGACGTTGAAGAAACGCCGTTTTCGTTTTCCCCGAGCTGGCGCAGATAAATGCGGCCCAGCATCTTGTGCGCATCCACGTTGTCGGGCGATGTCTTCAGCAGCGTACGCTCGGTAACCTCGGCATCGTGTTCGTGACCCGGCGTGCGGAAATACAAGTCCGCTAACGCATTCATCAGCTCAGGCGAATCAGGATCGGCATCGAGCGCCAGCTTGTACTCTTCAATGGCGCGCGTAATGTCGTCGGGCCGTCCGTCAGAGAGAGCATCGTCCTCGTAGGTGGCCGCCAGCGCCAAATGATAGTAAGCTACGGCGCGGTTCGGCGCGGGCGTCGAAGACGTCGTAGTCCTGGTATCAGCCATCGCAACCTGGGTTGGCGCCTGCTGCGGCTTGTTCGCCGGGGCCGCTGGAGCGTTCTGAGCCTGTGCAAGCCCTAGAGGAAGCACGGCAAGGGCGGCTGATACGGCAAGCCGGAAAGGCGGGAAATAAAGTCTATTTGTCATCATTCAGGGGATTCCGCGCTGTTTCTTGCTCCGTGGATGGTGCACAAAGGTCCTCCGCAGAGCCAATAAGCTGCGCAGACGACCGTCGATCTCTCAGCCGTCTGCTGTTAAAGACGATTTTACGCGCCATTTGTCGCGTGTGGGTGCTCCCGGGCGCGAATTTCGTTGAATCGCCGCGGCAAACCCGAAGGCCACAGAGGCTTTGATGCACGGCGCCGCCCGCGGCTGCAATCAATGTCTGAAATGCCGAATTCCTGTAAGCACCATTGCCATTCCCAGTTTGTCTGCGGCGGCAATCACGTCCTGATCCTTCACCGAACCGCCTGGCTGAATCACCGCCGTTGCGCCGGCCGCAGCCACAGCTTCCAGCCCGTCGGGAAACGGGAAGAAGGCATCGGAAGCAGCTACGCATCCTTTGAGCGGCAGCACCGCCTTCTGCGCGCCGAATTTTGCCGCATCCACACGGCTCATCTGTCCCGCGCCGATGCCCAGGGTCTGCCCGTCGCGCGCATAAACAATCGCGTTTGATTTCACGTGTTTGCACACTCGCCAGGCAAACAGCAGGCTGCGCAGCTCTTCGGCCGTGGGCGGCCGCCACGTGACCACGTCGAGTTCGCCCTCCACCACGCGGCCGGTATCGGCATCCTGCAGCAGCAGCCCACCCGACACGTGCTTGATGAGCGGTTTCGGCGGCGCAGTTTTCACTTCCACCAGCCGCAAATTCTTTTTCACCGCAAACCGCTCGCGCGCCTCAGCAGTAAAAGCCGGCGCGGCGATGGCCTCAACAAACAATTTGGCAATCTCATCGGCCGTGGCGCCGTCTACCTCGCGATTGATGCCGATGACGCTGCCGAATGCTGAAACCGGGTCGCACCCCAGGGCCTTCTTGTAGGCCTCAAGAACCGTTGCGCCAATCGCCGCGCCGCAGGGGTTGGTGTGCTTCACAATGATCGCCGCCGGCTCGTCAAACTCCTGTGCCAGCTCCCAGCAGGCATCGAGATCGACCAGGTTGTTGAAGCTCAGCTCCTTGCCTTGCAACTGCTTCGCGCCGGCAACTCCCAGCCCGGTGCCATCTGCATAAAGCGCGGCTCTCTGGTGCGGATTCTCGCCATAGCGCAGCGACTGCGCGCGCGGCATGATAATGCGCAGCGTCTCGGGGAAGGCCGCGGAATCGATTGCCGCAGCTTCTTCGGGCCCAGGCGTAGCTTCAATCTGCTCCAGCGTGCCTGCAATTGCACTGTCGTAAGCTGCGGTAGTTGCAAATGCCTGTTTCGCCAGCTTCCAGCGCGTCTCGCGCGTCAACGCCCCGTCATTCGCCTTCAGTTCTTCGACCAGAGTTGGATAGTCGGCCACGCGGGTCACAATCGCCACATCTTCAAAGTTCTTGGCCGCCGATCGCACCATTGACGGGCCGCCGATATCGATGTTCTCAATCAGGTGGCCAAAACTCACGCCCGGCGTGGCCGCGGTCTTTTCAAATGCGTACAAGTTCACTACCACCATGTCGATGGGCTCAATGCCGTGCTCGGCAACAGCCGCTTCGTGCTCCTTGTTGCCGCGGATGTACAGGAGCCCTCCGTGCACGCGCGGATGCAGCGTCTTCACGCGGCCGTCGAGCATCTCGGGGAAGCCCGTCAGGTCGCTGATGTCTTTGACTGCGAGCCCTGACGAGCGCAGCGCCTTGGCCGTGCCGCCGGTCGAAATCAGCTCGACTCCGAAACTCGAAAGCACCTCTGCAAGCTCCACCAGCCCGGTCTTGTCCGTCACGCTCAAAAGCGCCCGCCGCACCTGCTTCTTGCCGCCTTCAGATTGCAAAATATTGACTCCTTTTTGGCCTCAGAATCAGGATAAGGCAGAGAGGCGCTGGCGAGCGTTCAGCTTTCAGCCTCTCCGTACGATAACAACGAACGGTGCAAGCACTCGGCAGCTTTTTTCCGGGGTCCGGTGATGCACGGATTGGCTGACAGCTGACAGCTGACAGCTGAAGGCTGAGTTAGTCCGGTAACCACCATCCTGGTGACCGAAAGCCGCGCCGCGGCGCACAGCAGATGCATTAGAGTGAGACTATGGGCAGTAACTCCCCTGAATACAATCCCGGCGAGCCAGGTTCTGTTATCGATGGCCCCAGCGGAAAATATGTGCCCGAGAACGCGGCAGCCGGTTTCCAAAGCGCACCGCCAGACGCCCCGCGCCGCCGCAAGCCCGTATGGCTGGCCGCTCCTGCTACGCACATTCTGGTTGGCATCAACTGCCTGGTGTGGCTGGCCATGGTTGCCAGGGGCGTCAGCCCGGTCAGCCCGACTGTCGAGCAGTTGATGAACTGGGGCGCTTCAAGCGCTGGCAATGTACTCATCGAAGGCCAGTGGTGGCGGATCGTTACCGCCATGTTTCTACACGTCGGCGTCCTGCACCTGGCCCTCAACATGTGGTGCCTGTGGAACCTGGGGCTGTTGGCCGAGCCGCTCATGGGCTCATTTGGCGTGTTTGCCGTTTACATCCTCACCGGTGCGGCGGGCAATCTGCTTTCGACGTTCGTAAACTGGGTTTGGCCCATGCACGAAAGTGGATCGGTTGTTTTTCCGGCCGGCGCCGGTGCCTCGGGTGCGGTCTTCGGCATCGCCGGGGCGCTCATTGTTCTGCTCAAGTCGAACCGGCTACCGGTACCCCCGATCGAGCTCAAAAAACTGCGCCGCTCGGTTATCTACTTTGCCGCCATCAACCTGTTTATTGGCTTCTCAATCAGCGTTGGTACTCAAGTGCTGCACAAGGGGCTGAGCATCGACAACTACGCCCATGTCGGCGGCTGCGCCTGCGGCCTGCTCTTCGCCTGGCCCATGGTGCCGCGGCTGGGTTCGCCAAGGCCGTCGTTCAACGTGCGGCTGCGGATCGCCGTGGGCATGATCGTGGGCATTCTGGTGCTGTTCGCGTTTTTCCTGTCTCAGCTGGTGCCGCAGAACTGACAGCGGTTGTATTTGCGTGTGTGCTGAAGGAGTGAAAAATGCCCA
>JBEKCW010000061.1:0-16799 GCA_050014675.1 Occallatibacter sp.
ACTCCGCTCTCCGTTGAGGCTTGGCAGCCGGGTCTCGTTGGCGCCCACCCGTCCGGAGACACCGGCCGCACTAACCAATCCGAGCCCGTCACAGATAGCGCGCAGGGGCGGATTCAGCTCTCCTACACGCCAAACAACGTCGAGTCCTTCGAGCGCCTCAAAGACCGATGGGTCGGCATCCTCAAGAAGGCAGGCCATGCGAGCACGTCAATTCCGCTACACGCGTACTTCAAGAAGCGCATCCCTCTTGAGGGTGTCGGCCACCAGAACGGCACCTGCCGCATGGGCAACGATCTGACGACAAGCGTCCTCGACCCGCACTGCAAAGCCCATGACCTCGACAACCTTTATGTCGTCGATGCATCCTGTTTCGTCTCTGCCAGCGCAGTCAATCCCTCGCTAACTATTATCGCCAATGCCATACGAATTGCAGAGCATTTGTTAGCGGATCGTTTCAAATGAATGCTTGCACAGGCCCAGACTGAAGTATCACGCGCGGAAGCGAATTCGGGCGGCCTTTGCGAGGATCTGTATCAATGGCCGCCCGGAAGCAGCAAACGCAAAGCGTTCGTTAGTATAGTTTCTTCATGCCGACACCCGTTGCCAAGAACAGCGGAGCCATCCCCACCACGCTGGCGAGTCCGGGCGCACTGCGATTTTGGCTGGCGGTTTGCTTGATTGGAACGACGACGGGTTTGGCAGCTGCTGCCCTGACTCGATTGCTTGAAGTCGTCCAGCACGTCGCATGGCATGGATCCGGCACAAACATACTTGCCGCTGCGCGTGGCGCCAGCGTGTCGAGACACATCGCCGTTCTCCTCGCTGCCGCGATTCTGGTTGGCGCCGGGCAATTGCTGCTCAAACAGGTCTCCAGCGGGAATGGCATCGATACAACGGCTGCAATCTGGTTCTACGCCGGACGCATGCCGATCCTGCGAACTCTGGGCAGCGCTGTCTTATCCATCTTCGCTGTCGGCATGGGCGCATCCATGGGCCGCGAGGGTGCGCCAAAGCAGGCCGGAGCTGTTTTCGCGAATCTCTTCGCCGATACCGACAAACTCTCCGACGAGCAGCGCCGCTTGCTGGTGGCTTGTGGTGCTGGAGCCGGCATGGGAGCAGCTTATGGCGTTCCATTGGGCGGTGCGCTTTTCGCCTTGGAAGTGATGCGCGGGAAGCTCGCCTTGCGCTTTGTTTTGCCCGCGCTTTTTACCTCGCTCATCGCGACTGGGGTTTCCTGGGTGGCGCTGCCCGACGCGCCCACCTACATCATTCCATCGTTCCCGCTTTCGACTTCTGTGATTGTGTGGGCGATCGTGGCAGCTCCCATTTTCGCGTTCGCATCCATCCTTTATGTTCGGCTCGTTCGCTGGGCCGACAAGGGCAAGCCGCGCGGATGGCAGCGATTCATAGCCCCCGCGATTGTCCTCGGGCTGCTGGGAGCGGTTTCAGTGTGGTATCCACAAATACTCGGCAACGGCAAGGACCTATCGCAGTTACTTTTTACTGACCAGGTTGGAATCCCGCTGGTGCTGGCCCTGCTGCTCCTGAAGCCGCTCGCCACCATTTTGTGCATGCGCAGCGGCGTGCCCGGCGGCCTGTTTACGCCCTCCCTCACTTTTGGGGCTCTACTCGGCGCTGCGCTGGGGCACGCCTGGACCACGCTCTGGCCGGGAGTGCCTATTGGATTCTTCGCGTTGCTCGGCGCCGGCGCTGTGCTGTCCGCCACCACTCAGGGGCCGATCTCGGCCGTTGTCCTGATGATGGAGCTTACCGGCAGGGACAGATCATTCATTTTGCCGCTCCTTCTGATCGCCGCCCTCTCGGCGCTGATTGCCCGTTCCGTTGAGCACCGATCCATTTACGATGCCCGCCTCAGCGACGAACAGATTGCGTTAAGACAAAAAATGCGCGAACAGGAATCGAACGATATCGGTGTCCCCCATTAGGCACCCCCGGGGAAGAATGCGCGAAGTTGGGCACGAAGTTGGCAACTTCACACTTGTCGCTCGCTTTGATCGGAAACTCCTCAATCTAAGTTCGGAGACCTGCTCCAAAACTCGTCTCCGAGGCGTCTCCGATGAAGAGTAGGGGTCATCCGATCGTAACCTTGAATTCTCAGTCCCTACCTGGATTTCCCCCCATTTCATGGGCGCTACGAATAGTTCTTGAGCGTTTCATTGCTCACGATTTTGATCGTAGGCTGTCACTGCGTTTTTCACGGTCTCAGGTAGGTCTTTTCCGGTTCTTCTGTAACGAATTCCAAGTCTTGTGGATTTACTCCGATGAATGCGATATCCGATGTCAATTCATCAGATCTGTTCTCGCCTGTCTCGGTCTGCGGTCTTATTTCTCTTGCTTTGCTTGGAGGAACTGGCTGCCGTCGCGCAGCAGCCGCTGACGATTCGGCAAGCCGTTAACGTTGCCCTGAGGCAAAGCCCCGAGGCCGCAATTTCCCTGGCCGATGAACAGGAAGCCAGGACGGCGGCCACAATGGCGCGCACCCAGTTGCTGCCGCAACTCAACTTTACTGAAGATATCTCGCGCGGCAACGATCCCGTCTATGCGTTTGGCACACGACTCCGGCAGCGACAGTTCACTCAAGCTGATTTTGCGCTGAACTCGCTAAACTTTCCCCAGGCTATAGGCAATTTCTCTACGCGCTTCTCAGGCTCGTGGACGGCGTTCGATTCCTTCAAGACTCAGAAGGAGATTCATCGCGCCGATCTCTCGCGGGAAAGTGCCTTCTCAAACGCCAAGGCGACGGACCAGCAGATCGTGTTCCGCGTTGTGGGCGCTTACCAGCAGGTGCTCTATGCGCAGCGGGAGATAGATGTTGCGCAGCATGAGCAGGAAACTGCTGCGGTCATGCTGACCTCAGTGGATGAGCACGTCAAGGCCGGCCTTGCAGTGGAATCGGACCGCATGTCGGCTGAAGTGAATGTGTCGGCCCGCAAGCAGGAGTTGATTGCCGCGCAGGGCGACCTGGAACTGGCGTGGGCTCAGTTGCGCGATGCGATGGGCGACCCGGAACTGAATGCAACTGAACTTAAGCCGATCGAGCCGCACACATTCCAGCAAAACACGTTGGAAGAGGAGGTTGCGGCGGCCGAAAAAGCGCGTCCGGATCTACAGGCATTGGGTCAGGAGCAGTCGGCGCAGGCGTCCGCATTGGGGGCGGCAAAATCGGACTTTGGCCCACGCGTGAGCGCTTATGGCAACTGGGAAGAAGATCAATCTTCCTTTGCCGGGCCCGGAGGCAACAACTGGGTGGCTGGCGTGCAGATCAGCGTCGACATCTTGCCTATTGGCAAGCGCGCCCAACTCGCGCGCGAGGCTGTTGCGATGCGGAAGATCGACGCGCAGGTCGCCACTTCTCAGCAACACCTGCGGCTCGAAGTGAGCCAGGCCCACATTCACTTGAAGACGGCGGAACTCTCGCAGGAGACGGCGCAGGCCGCCATGGACCAATCGGCCGAGAGCCTGCGCATTCTGAAGAATCGTTACGGTGCGGGACTTGCCACCATCACCGATCTGCTACGAGCCGAGGATGCCGAGCGGCAGAGCCAATCCAACTACTGGCATGCCGTTTACGGAAAAGCGGTGGCCTACACCGAACTTTTATATGCGACTGGGACATTGACTCCCGATGCGGCGGAGGAATTGCAATGAAGAATGTATTGCTGGCGAGTTTTCTGGCTGTATCCGCGGCGACGGTGGCCGGTTGTCACACTACTGATTCCGCGAGCCCCGCGGATTTACAAACCGTGCAGGCGCGGGTTGTTGAAAGCCAGGAGCAATCGGTGCCCGTGAACCTGCGATCCACCGGCACTGTTCATGCCAGGGAAAGCACAGTTATATCGGCGCAGGTAATGGGCCGCATCCAGCAGGTGCTGGTGCGCGAGGGAGACAGCGTGCGCGCCGGACAAACGCTGGTGGTGCTGGACGACGCGGCTTTGCAGGCGGCTTTGGAGCAGGCGCAGGCGGGCTTGAATGCGGTCAAAAACGCGCAAGTTGCGGCGCAAACCAACGCTTCTCTGGCGACCAGCACGCTAAATCGGTACAAGCAACTGGAGTCCGAGAAGAGCGTGAGTCCGCAGGAGATGGATGAAGTCTCGCAGCGGGCCGAGGCTGCAACAGCGAACCTCGAGGCTGTGGGTGCGCAGACTGAAGCGGCGCGAGCTCAGGTTAGCAGCGCGCACACCATGCTCGGGTATACACGTCTGGCTGCTCCTTACTCCGGCATGGTAACGGCGCGGATGGCCGATCCAGGGACCATGGCCGCACCTGGCGTGCCGTTACTCCAGGTGGATCAAGCTGGAGTTCTACAACTGGATGCAACGGTGGATGAGTCGGCAATTGGCGCGGTTCATAAGGGGATGAAGGTGCAAGTTGCGATCGATGGCGCCGGTTCGACAAGCATGACGGGGACTGTTGCGGAGATTGTGCCTGCGGCCGATCCATCGAGCCATAGCTTTCTCGTAAAGATCGACTTGCCTTCTTCGACCGAGTTGCGTGCCGGCATGTATGGAACGGCGGAGTTTGCCAACGGCACTCGCCAGGCGATCCTTATTCCTCATTCAGCCGTTGTTTTGCGTGGCTCGCTGGCTTGCGCATACGTTCTCGACGAACAAGGAGTTGCACAACTTCGCTATCTTACTCTGGGCGCGGCACAAGGGAATCTTGTGGAAGTTCTATCGGGCATTTCTTCGGGCGAGAAGCTGGTCGACGAACCGCTGGACCACGACTTTGCCGGTAAACGCATTGAGTTCAGCGCCGGGGTCCAGCAATGAAGCAAGAACTTGGAATAGCCGGAAGGCTGGCTCACTCATTTATCAATTCCAAGCTGACGCCGTTGTTCATTTCCGCATCGCTGGCCATTGGAATTTTTGCGGTCGCCATCATTCCGCGCGAAGAAGAGCCGCAGATCCTGGTTCCGATGCTGGACATCACCACCGCCATGCCGGGCGCATCCCCGGCGGATGTGGAGGAGCGCGCTACTCTGCCGATCGAAACGCTCGTGCATCAAATCTCGGGCGTGGAATATGTGTATTCGACGTCGGCTCCTGGACAGAGTCTGGTAATTGTGCGCTTCCTGGTGGGCACGCCGCAGGAAGATGCCCTGATCAAGGTCTATAGCAAGCTCTATTCAAATTTCGACCGGATGCCGCCGGGAGTCTCACAACCTATCATCAAGGCCCGCTCCATCGACGATGTACCCATCCTTGCGCTGACGCTGTGGGGTGAACATTACGACGGCTATAAACTCCGCGCTATTGCCGCTGAGATACAACACAATATTGAGCAGATTCCCGATGTGTCGGAGACGACGATTATCGGAGGACTTCCGCGCACGATGAGGGTGGTTTTGAGCACGGAAAAGCTGAATGCTTACGGCCTGTCGCCGATGGCCATCGTGGGACATTTGCGGGCCGCAAATTCAAGTCTGCAGGCGGGCAGCTTCTCCGATAATAACCAGGAGGTCCGCGTTGACGCGGGCAATCTCTTCAACAGCCGCGAAGATCTGGAAGCTGTGGTGGTGGGCGTGGTGCGCGGACATCCGGTGTACCTGCGCGATGTCGCCGGCGAGATTGTTGATGGAGCGGCGGAACCGGCTAACTATATGGTCTACGGCACGACGATCGCCGGCCAGGGAGGAGCACGTCAATATCCGGCGGTTACGATTACCGTGGCCAAGCGCAAGGGAACCAATGCCACCGATATCTCCATTGCCGCGCTGAAGCGCGTGCATGAGATGCAGGGCATGACCATACCCAGCGACGTGACGGTGACCACGACACGGAATTACGGAGAGACGGCGAAAAACAAGTCGGACGAATTGCTTGAGCACCTTCTGCTGGCAACCTTGTCCGTGACTCTGCTTGTCGCGCTTTTCCTGGGGTGGCGCGAGTCGGGCGTTGTCCTGCTTGCCATTCCGGTTACGCTGGCGCTCACCATGTCGGTGTTTTACTTCCTGGGCTACACCATCAATCGCGTCACCCTCTTCGCCTTGATTTTCTCGATCGGCATTCTTGTCGATGACGCCATCGTTGTTGTCGAGAACATGGTGCGCCACTTCAGGTTGCCGGAGAATCATGGCCGGCCAATGAGCGAAGTCGCGGTGGAAGCAGTTGCCGAGGTGGGCAACCCCACTATTCTGGCTACCTTTGCCGTGATCGCCGCGGTGTTGCCGATGGCCTTTGTTCGCGGCCTGATGGGGCCATACATGCGGCCCATTCCGGTGGGCGCATCGGCGGCCATGCTCTTCTCGCTGATGGTCGCATTTGTGGTCTCGCCCTGGGCTGCCCTTCGGCTTGCTGGCCGGCATCTTGAAGGAGCCAAAGCACTGGAGCCTGAGACCGAGAATTGGCGCACCAGGCTTTACTGTCGCATCATGACGCCGCTGATCCAATCCGGGCGAAATCGCGCCCTGTTCTTCATCGGAGTGGCTCTGTTGCTCGCAATCTCGATGGCGCTGGTGCCCATGGGATTGGTGCGCGTAAAAATGCTCCCGTTCGACAACAAAAGCGAACTGCAAGTGGTGATTAATATGCCCGACGGCACGCCGCTGGAGCAGACGGCGCGCGTGGCCCAGGCGCTTGGCGAAGAACTTTCGCAGCAACCGGAGGTGCTGAACTATCAAACCTACACGGGAGCGTCGGGGCCCTATAACTTCAATGGACTTGTGCGCCACTACTACATGCGGCGTCAGTCAAATCAGGCCGACATTCAGGTAAACTTGCTGCCTGCCAAGCAGCGCAGCGTGCAGAGCCACGCCATTGCCAAGCAGCTTCGTCCGTTGCTCGATGCGATTGGCAACGCGTATGGAGCGCGCGTCCAAGTGAGCGAAGTGCCGCCTGGGCCGCCGGTGATCCAGACGCTGGTTGCAGAGATCTATGGTCCGGACCTGGCAGGACAAACTCAGGTAGCGCAACAGATCAAGTCGATCTTTCAAAACACACCAGGTGTTGTTGACACCGACTGGTATGTCGAAGATCCGCAACCGAGGATGGTGATGCGCGTGGACGAGGTCAAGGCTGCGCAACACGGCATCTCGGTTTCAGATGTAACTCATGCCCTGGCATTGGCTGTTTCGGGCACCCAGGTGGGCCTGATGCACGACCAGACTGCGCGAGAGTCTGTGCCTGCAATTGTCGAATTAGACCGCGCCGATCGATCGTCAGAGCAGGCGTTGGACAATCTCCGCTTGCCCGGCGCGGACGGAGGCATGGTTTCTCTGCGAGAGTTGTTGATCGTCGAACACACAACCATCGAGCCAAGCATCTATCACAAGAATCTGCATCGCGTGGTGTATGTAACAGGCGACGTGGCTGGAGCCGTGGAAAGCCCGGTCTACGCAATTCTCAAAATGAACAAGACTCTCGACCATCTCACGCTTCCGGCCGGATACACGCTGGCCCGCAATAACGCGTCAATGCCGGAGTCCACGGACCATTATTCGATGAAGTGGGACGGCGAATGGCAGATTACGATCGAGGTCTTCCGCGATATGGGCCTGGCGTTTGCCGCTGTCCTCGTTCTCATCTACGTGCTAGTGGTGGGCTGGTTCCGTTCCTTCATTGTTCCGCTGATCATCATGGCTCCCATCCCGCTCACGCTGGTCGGTATCATGCCTGCTCACGCGATGCTGGGTGCTTTCTTTACGGCAACCTCGATGATCGGCTTCATTGCCGGCGCCGGGATTATCGTGCGCAACTCGATCATCCTTGTCGACTTCATCGAACTTCGCATCCGCCAGGGAATGCCTCTGGCCGCGGCGGTGATCGATGCCGGCGCAACGCGCTTCCGCCCGATGCTGTTGACGGCTGCCGCAGTTGTGGTTGGCGCAAGCGTGATTCTCACTGACCCGATTTTTCAGGGACTGGCACTATCGCTGATTGCGGGAGCGGTTGCTTCGACCTTCCTGTCGTGGCCGACGATTCCGGTGCTCTACTACATGGTTCACGCCGGCAGTCAATCGGCTCACAGGAATCAGTCCGAACCCAATCAAGGAGAATCTCAATGACCGTTGAACGTGGACTGCGCCTGATGGCTGGCGTGATGGCGTTGTTGTCGCTCGCCCTTGCTCACTACTTTTCGCTCTACTGGCTGTGGCTTACGGTTTTCGTCGGGCTAAACCTGCTGCAATCAGCGTTCACTAACTGGTGCCCGGGAATGACCATCCTCCGTGCAATGGGCCTGAAGGATGCAAACTACAGCGTGGACCGATAAAGAGGATCAAAACAGCAATGAATGCGCGGAAACTTGAAACCGGGTCGAGCCATTCTCGCCGCAGGCACGGCGAAGCTTTGAAGGACGAAGTCTATCGTCAGATGTTTCGCCTCGAGGCCAGACGCCCCGGCGCCGAGATCAAACTCGCTATCGCCTTGCTGCACGCGTGGCTCGACTCAGACTCCGGCCCTGATATGCGCAAGTCGCGCCAATGGCTGAGGCAGGTCTCCCCACTCTGCGTTGTCATGATTGAGGCAACGCTGCCAGGGACTTGCACCGATGAACAGTGCGCCCAGTAAGGTCAATGCCGTTTCTATTGCGTTGTTAGTTGATGGATAGCGGGCTTCGGCCTCGATCACGGCCCTCGTCGCAAATAGAGGAAGAATATACTGGTCATACCGTTGAGAATCCATATCCAATGCGACCTGAACTGATCCGAGCCACCGAGCTTTTGCAGCGCAACACTCCGGAGGCTGTCGAAGAGGCGATCGGCTTGCTTCAGAACACTGTGTATTCCTTCAGTATGAAGGTCTGCGGCCACCCTCAGGATGCCGAAGACACCATGCAGGAAGTTCTCTTTCGGTCCCTGGGGCATCTGGCCAAGATTCAGACCCCGCAAGCTCTTGCAGTCTGGCTTTATACCGTCACCAGAAACCGCTGCTGGCGCATGCGCCGCAAGCCGGCTCATGCTCCGATACAGACTTTCTCACTGGATGAATTGATGCCAGACGAAGCTGAGCTGGGGCGATTGCTGCAAGATGCAGGCGAGAGCCCTGAAGGAAATCTTATCCATGCAGAGCAGCACCACCTGTTGCACCAGGCAGTCCTGAGAATCCCGGTTCAGTTACGCATAGTTCTAGTGCTCCACGACATGGAGGAGCTGACCACCGAACAGGTCGCACAGATTCTCGATCTGCAGCCGGGAACGGTTCGGGTTCGACTACACAGGGCGCGTCTCTCAGTGCGCAAAGAAATGACCAGAGTGCTCGACAACGCCTCAAAGCAGTCGGGTATCAAGAAGCAGGCCAGCAAGAAGACCAGCAATATGAAGCCGAAAAGCGTGAAGCGCGCCACAGAATGCCGCGACTTGTTCTTGAACCTCTCAGAGTATTTAGATGGCCGAATTGAACCGCGCACATGCGACCAAATGCGCGAGCACATTGAGGCCTGCCCGGCTTGCGTTGCATTTCTCCGCGATCTGCGTGGCGCTATCGACCGTTGCCGCTCGCTAAAGGTTCCTTGCGACCCTGCCGTTGCGCCTCGCCTGCGATCCATGCTCACCCAGGAATACCAGCGCCTGCTGGGTATGCCACTCACAAAGAATATTTCTGCCGCGGTGTAACGATTTGCCGCCGGCGTGACTTCTTTCCTTTAGCAAGGGAGATTCTCATGGAAGTGTCAATCAAGCATCTTGAGCGCGTAAAATTCCTCATTCAGTCCGGATCGAACACGATTGTTTGCGATCAGCCAGCGGAGAACGGTGGGGAAGGCTCCGGCATGACGCCTCCGGAGTTGCTGCTCGCCTCGTTGGGGTCCTGTGCGGCCTTCTATGCCGTGCAATATCTGAAGACACGCAATCTCGCTGAGACAGGCGTGGAGGTTCGAGTGACCGCCGAAAAACTGAAGCAGCCAGCCCGCGTTGGAAACTTTCGCGTGCAAGTTGTGTGTCCGGTCTCTCTCACGGAAGAACAGAGGGAGGGCCTGATGCGTTCTGTGCATCACTGCCTTGTTCACAACACGCTCTTGACGCCACCTGAGATTGCGATTGAGCTAACCACGAATGAGATGGCCGCCGTCCACGCATGACAAGCTAACCTTGCCGTGCAATAGGATGGCCGCGGGTGCCAATTGGCCGCCATCGACAGGACCAAGCGCCGGAGCAACGGGAACAACTAAGCAACGTGTCCAAGAACATATTCTTTATTGGGTTGCGCACCTGGGTATCAGTTAGCATTCGTCTTTCACCCCTGATCGAAGTCCTTGCTGCATAGACAGAATGGGGCAAAACGGGTATCGATCCGGGTATCACTTTTGGTCCAGAAATCAGAAAACCGGGTATCGGAGGTCAAAAATGCCCTCAAAATACCCGGTGTCGGGTCCGGCTGCATGCGAACGGACGCGGACCGCTGCGAACGAGATGTCGGCAGTATACGCTGTAAAATCAATGATTTATAGGAGAATTGAAAAACGGGATGAAACTAGAGCGAACCTTGAAGAACTAGATCTTGGCTGCCCCCCAGGGATTCGAACCCCGATATGCTGATCCAGAGTCAGCTGTCCTACCATTGAACGAGGGGGCAACGGCAGTGGAACGAGCGTTCCCTGCGCAGCCTGTTTGGACTAGCTGCCGGTGAAGACAGTCGAAGACCTAACCCTTTCATCATAAAAACATTCCCAGCCCGGGTCAAACTGCCTGCCCCTTTACGGCAATCGTTCGACGTCCCGCTGCAAGCTGAAATCCGCCTGGAGGTGTAGTACCTCATTCTGCCAGCTCCAGCGCTCGGATAATCTCCCTTGCCGCTTCAATAGGCGTGCACACACTGGTGTCAATGCTCAGTTCCGGCTTCGGCATCGACGATGCGTCGAAGGTGCCGGCGGCATGAAGCTCCTCGAATAGTTCCACCGACGTCAGCTTCCCGAACCCGCTACGCGACTCATCGCCCAGACGCCGATTCAATACGTCCAGGGGGCAAACCAACTCCACAAAGTCCAGCTGTCCCTTAGCTTCAGAAACCATCTTCTCAACTTCGCTCACAAATGACGGCCGTACGGTTTTCTCCGGTGCAAACGTGAATATCAGTCCGGGGATTCCGGTGTTACAAGCCTCCTTCATCACCGCCAGCCAAATCTCTTCGCGCAGACGGACAAACTCCGGGCTGCCAAAGTCAAAGACTGAAAGCAGCAAATCGACCGCGAGGTGGTTGTGGAAGACTTTGAACCCGGTTTGCGACGAAAGCTCCCGCGCCACAGTCAGCTTTCCCGTCGCCGGCATTCCATAAATAAAAATCAGTCTCAGGTTGCCCGCCCTGATTCCCTGTTCCCTGGTTCTTGCATTCTGGTTCCCTTGTTCCCTGGTTCCGTGCCCTTATCATTCTTCTCTCAGCACTTCCAGCGGCCTGAGCCCCAGGATCCGGTAACTCGCAATCCAGCCTGTCGCAGTGGCCAGCACCGCGGTACCGAAAAGAGCAATGAAAGTCGCTCCCCACTCCACGTGGAAACCGATTTCGAGCCTGTGCAGCAGCACGCGGGTAAGCAGATTCGCAAACACCACGCCAACCGCGCCGGCAAGCAATCCCAGCACGCTGAACTCCACGCTGAAGGTGCGAACGATACGCATGCGGGTGGCGCCCAGAGTCTTGAGCACAACCGCCTCGCGCATGCGTCTGAAGCGCGTGCTGGCGATGCTCGACGCCAGAATCATCAGACCTGCCAGAATCGAGAAACCAGCCAGCAGCCTTACCACAAACGTGATCTGATCCACCACGCTTTCAATCCGTTCCATCACGTCGGCAACATTGATCACGGTAATGGTGGGATAGGCCGCGAAGAACGCTCGCTCCATGGCGCCAACTTTGCTGGGTTCGATGTGTACGCCTCCGTACCACGTCGCCGGCTGGCTCTTGATCAACCCCGAAGGCACAAAGAATTCCACTCTTGCGCTCAGGTGTTGCCCGTCCGGTTTGTAGATCGCGCCAACCTTCAGCATGCGATCCGTGCCGCCGGTCTCTAACTCCATCTGCGTTCCCACATGCAGATGCAAACGGCTTGCCAGTCCCTCGCTGATGGCGATCGCAGCATCGTTCGAGCTCTTCCACCATGCACCCTGCGAGACCTTGATGCCTTCGGGAGCGCTATCGGCCCAGCTCAGCTCGGCAGACTCAAGCATTCGTATGGGAAAATGCTGGCCCTTGAACTGCTCCAGCGGCTTGTTGTCGATTGAAATAAATCGGCCCATCACTACCGGCAGCAGATCGAGCTGTTGCGTCACATCCGGCCGGTGCGCGAAGAAGTTCTTTACGCCCGCCACTTCTTCGCTGCGCACGTCAATCAGAAAAATATTCGGCAGCTTCGGCGAAGCGGTCAGACGCAGATCGCGCAGGATCTCGGCCTGGATAAGATACACGGCCAGGATCAACATGACGCCCGTTCCCAGCGCAGCCAGCACCGGCGCCGATTGATTGCCGGGCCGATACAGATTGGCCAGCCCATGGCGCAACGAGCCCGGCAGACGCAGTCGTGTCAGCGTCAAGAACAGTCGCAACGCCAGCAGCGTCAAGGCAGCCAGCACCAGCAACACGACCAGCGCAACCGCAAATGCGACACCAAAGCTCAAGCCCACCACAGCCGAATCGGATAGAGCCCACGCAATGGCCACCAGCGGCACAACCAGAGCGGCGGAAAGCAGCAACTGGGGCCAGCGGCGCAGCCAGCGTTCAGCCCATCCTTTGAATCCTCCAGCGCCCTGCTCCACCATTCTGCGCAACACCAGCACCGGTCGAACGCTGCGCACATCCAGCAACGGCGGCAGGCAAAAAAGCAGAGTGGTAAGCACGCCCGTACCCATCCCCGCGAGGCCTGACTTCCATGGCACCTGAAGCACTGTGTGCACCGGCAGTAAGTTGCCGAAGGCCGACGGCAGCGCCATCATCACCACCACTCCCGCCACCACCCCCAGCAGCGCGCCGGCCAGGCCCAGTCCCAGCGTCTGCAAAACGAAAATTCGCAGCAGATCGGTTGAATCCGCGCCCATCGCCTTCAAAATCGCCAGTGTGTCCACGCGCTGTTCAAGGTGCGCATGCATGGCCATGGCCACGCCAATCGCGCCCAGCACCATGGCAACCAGGCAAATCAGGCTCAGAATCGCTGTGGCATTATCCAGCCCCCGGCTCAGCGCGGGATTCCCTTCCCTGAAATCCATTACCTGCGCATCGGGCAGCGCAGCCTCCAGCTGGCTCCGCACCTGCGCAGTTTCTCTGGTTGCGGTCATTCCTTTTGGCAACACATCGGGCAGCTTCACCAGCAGACGTTCGCTTGCCCTGCTGCCGGGAGCAATCAGGCGCGACTCTTTCAGCGACGCTTCAGAAATCATTACACGCGGGCCCAGGCCTGCTCCGGCAGTGATCCGGTCCGGTTCCTGTTTCAACACCGCGGCGATCTTGAATGTCTTTTGGCCCAGCCGCAGCGAATCGCCCACCTGCGCATTCATCCGGATCAGGAACTCATCGGCCACCACGGCGGAATCTCCGTTCAGCGCATGGCTCAACGGCATTTCCGGATCAAGCTCTGCCGTGCCGTAATAGGGATACTCGCTGGGGTCGACGGCTTTCAGCGACACCAGCAGCGGCGTCTGCGCCTTCTGCATCCACGCCATCGAAATGGTCTCGGTCACCCAGGTCGCGCGGATCGAATTCCCGTTGTGCTTCAGAACTCCCGCAACTTTGCCAAGTTCGTCCGGCGTAGGCTCATGAAAGATGCGCGCGCTCAGGTCACCGGCCATGAGCGATCGCGCCTGCCCAATCAGCGTCGAGCGGAAACTATCGCTCAGTCCGCGCACGCCCACAAGAGCCGCCACGCCAATGGCAACGCTCGCCACCACAAAGGCGAACTTGCCCGGCGCAGACTTCAAATCGCGCCAGCCGATGGACGCGGCGCGGCTCCAGCTCAGCATCCGGCTAGCCATTCTTTTCCTCGCTTTGGACCAGAGATTTGGGAGAACCGGGAAGAGTATCCTCCACCACCAGCCCATCTTTCAGCACAATTCTGCGGTCAGCCTCATGCGCCACATCGGGGTCGTGCGTCACCAGCACCAGCGTGGTGCCGGCGCGCTTATTGCGATCGAGCAGTAGATCCAGCACCAGCCGCCCATTGGTCGAGTCGAGATTGCCGGTTGGCTCATCGGCCATCACAATCGGCGGATCGACCACAAACGCGCGCGCCAGCGCCACTCTTTGCTGCTCGCCGCCCGAGAGCTGAATCGGGTAGTGGTCCACACGCTCCTGCAATCCCACCTCGCCCAGCAATTGCCGCGCCTTGCTTAGTCCGTTGCCCTCAACATTCAGCTCATACGGCAGCAGCACATTTTCAAGCGCCGTCAACGTGGGAATGAGCTGGTACGACTGAAACACAAACCCGATCTTGCGCCCGCGCACGACCGCAAGTTCAGACTCAACCAGGTTATGAATGGGAGTTCCGTCAAGCCAAATCTCGCCCGAGCTGGGAGTATCGAGCCCCGCCATCAGCCCCAGCAGCGTACTCTTGCCGCTGCCACTCGCTCCCACCACGGCCACAAACTGCCCGGCCGGAATCGTCAGGCTGATTCCCTTCAGAATATCGACGCGCCGTGCGCCATTCTGAATCCACTTTCTTACATCGCGCAGCTCAATCACCCGATATGCCCCCTCGTTCCCTTGTCCCCTGCTCTTCTACACTTAATCTGTGGACGTTCGCCGCGCTCTTCTGGTTTCGCTCATCATGATTCTTCTCGCCGCTTCGTCAGCGCGCGGCGCCGATCGCGTTCTCGTCTGCTTCGGCGACAGCATCACAGCCGGCTACGGACTTGAAGATGGCCAATCCTACCCCGACGACCTGCGACCGATGCTCGACGCCAATGGCTACCACTACACCGTTCTCAACCGCGGCACCAGCGGCGCAACAACAAAAGACGCAGTCGACGACCTTCCCTCAATCCTCGCGCTCCATCCCAGCGTAGTCATTGTCGAATTCGGCGGCAACGACGGCCTGCGCGGCCTTCCGCTCGACCAGACCAGTCACAACCTCGATCAGATCCTCTCCTCGCTTCAGGCAGCCCATGTCCGCGTGCTTCTGGCCGGCATCACGCTCCCGCCCAACTACGGCCCCGACTACATCAAGTCCTTTCAGCAGGTTTACAGCACCATGGCCGCGCGACACCATGTTGCATTCGTGCCCATGATCTACAAAGACCTTATCCACGTTCCCGGCACCATCCAGCCTGACAGCATCCACCCCACGGCCAAGGGCGCGCAAATACTAGCTAAAACACTACTGCCGGTGCTCAAACCGCTGCTGGTGAAGTAAGAATGTGAACAGTAAAGAAGTGAAGAAGTGAAAGGGTGAACGGGATTTAGAGCTGCTAAGCGGCTGATCAATGCCCGCTTCCCGATGTTCACCGTCTCACTGCGCACTAAACACCACCACCGGCTGAAACAGCGTTCCCGCCACGCGTTTAGCAATCCCCACCAGCTCGGTCTGGCTGGCAAACACCTTCACCAGCGGCGCATCTGAAAAATCAGCCAGATTTGCCTGCGCTCCATTGCGCAGCTTTCCCAGCGCCTGCGCGTCGGCCGTCACCGAAGGCATCTCGGTCAGCAGGCTGCGCGGATGCACGCACAAATTCTCAAGCTCTCCCAGCTGCCCCGCCAGCGGCTGCAACTCCTCAAGCGTATGCGCCTGCTCTACCGTGAAAACCCCGGCGCGTACCCGCCGCAGGGCCGCCAGGTGCGCGCCACAACCCAGCGCCTGGCCCAGTTCGTGCGCAACCGACCGCACATAACCGCCCGCAGTAATCGTCATTTTGAAGCTTGCTTCGGCATCTTCCATCGCGGTTATTTCAAAACGATCGATACGAACCTTGGCCGCCGTCAGTTCCGGCGATTTGCCCTCGCGCGCCAGTTTGTAAGCCGGCTTGCCGCCAATCTTTTTGGCCGAAAACGCCGGCGGCATCTGCATGCTCTCGCCGAGAAAGCGCTCCGCGCCCTTGCGCACCGCCTCCAATGTCATCTTGCCATCGAACTCCGGCCACGTGTCCGGCCCCGCTGGCTCGCCTTCCGCATCGTAGGTATCTGTGGCAAACCCAAATCGAATCGTGCCGGTATAGCTCTTCTCCGCGGCCGAAAAATACTGCGCCAGCCGGGTATATTTGCCCATCAGCAGCGGCAACACCCCCGTCGCCATCGGGTCGAGGGTGCCCAGATGCCCAATCGATCGTTCGCCGGTAATCTTTCTCAGGCGGTTGACCACGTCGTGGCTGGTCATGCCACCCGGTTTATCCACTACAAGCAGCCCGTTCACATCATCAACTCTACGGCATCGCCGTACTGTTACGATTTGCTTACCTTGTGCACGAAAGTTCGAGTAAACTCTTGCAATCGAATGGTAAAACCTACAAAACTAAAAGGGTATCGTGACTGAATCCCCTGAACACTTGCGCGAGCCATTTCGGAAATTGCGCGAATCGCTCAAGCATATCGAGAAGAACCCTCCGCCGGAGGATGTGCACAAGCTGCGCATTCAGGCGCGGCGCATTGAGTCCATCGCCTCGGCGCTCGCGCCCGACGGTGGTCACCATGCCCGCCGTCTCATCAAGCCCGTCAAGCATCTGCGCAGGGCCGCTGGCGGCGTGCGCGATATGGACGTCCTCACCAGCAATGCCTTGAGCCTGCGCGATCGCTCCAACGGACCGTCGCTGGCCCGTCTTCTCGACTATCTCCGCAGCGCTCGCGCAAAAAACGCGCTCAAGCTGCTCAAAATCGTCGATCGCGAAAGCAAACTGGCCCGCAAGAGCCTCAGAGCATACTCCCGACTGATCAAGT
>JBEKCW010000062.1:0-16766 GCA_050014675.1 Occallatibacter sp.
AGGCCGTACATCCGCCCCACAAAGCGCAGGTACTCATTGGCCGTGAGACGCGTAAACAGCGCCATGCCCTCGGGCACCACGCCAATCTGCCGCTTGATCTCGGCCGACTTTTCTTTGAGATCCTCGCCCATAATCCGGATGCTGCCCGATGTAGGCGCCAGCAACCCAGTCAGCATTTTGATGGTGGTCGATTTGCCGGCCCCATTCGGCCCCAAAAACCCGAAGAACTGCCCCCGCGCCACAGTCAGGTTCACTTCGTCAACGGCAGTAAAGTCGCCGAATCGCCGTGTAAGCGCGGTAGTATCGATGGCCGGAGTCATCACGATTGTTATAACAGGACACCACCAACGGCGACGCGGAAGGTAGCGCCGGGCTCCGGCCCGGTTGTCGTGTGGGCGTCCTCGCCCGCACCTGGCTTCCTATGGGGACGCATTCTTTATCGTCTATGAATTTCGCAACTCGGCACGCCAGACCACGGATATTCACTTGCGTTGTACCCCTTAGGAGACTCACAAGGAAAAAAGGAAAACGAATTCTACGCGTTGCGTTTCCTGGTCGAATCCAAACAAAACGGCCGGCCCCTCGCGAGGACCGGCCGCAGTTCATTCACTAACAATGTGCTTGTTCGATTACTGCCCGCCGCCGGCTGTGCCGTTGGCAGTCACCACCACTTGCTGCGGCGCGTCCAGCTTCGTCCCGTCATTCGCCTTCAGCCTGAAGTTGGCAAGCTGAGGGTGGCCGCTGGAGGGAGCTGCAAAGCTCAGCTCAAACTGGTTGTTGAGCCGCTCCTTGATGTTGTCGAAGTACGGAACCAGCGAAACCGGATTGCCCATCCCTATCCAGTAGCTGTTTCCGCCCGTGGCATCGCTCACTTCAATCAGCAGGTTCTGTCCGGCATTGGCTGCGAAACCACTACGGTTAAAGCGGCCCGCATCCTCCCAATAAATCGAGTAGACAATCAGGTGCGCCTTGATTGAGTCGTTGATGGCAGTCTGCACATACGGGTCCTCTGGATCGTAGCGGCGATCGTAGTTATCCACGCCGTTGGTAATCATCACCACTTCGCGGCGCGCATCGGTGTTGCGCGAGGGCCAGTTCTTCGCCAGATCGTCAAGACTGAAGTACGGGCTGGCATCCACTCCGGGCACGCTCATGGGAATTCGCAATGCATTTACTGCCTGGTCGCGATTCATGGTGAAAGGTCCTGCAAGCGCGGCGCGCCCATTCATCATGTAACCAACTGTCACCGCTGCATTCGGTGGCAGTGTCTTGATAAAGTTAGCAACGTCGGTAATTTGATTGCCCAGGCCGCTGCGCGCCGAGTCATCAATCAACACCACGAGTTCGACTTTGCTGTTCGCGCCCTGCAAAGGTTCCACGCCCGTTATGTTTGTCGCTTTGCCGTTCACCTTCAGGTTCAGATCCTGTGGATTGATGGCGCCCGTAGCCGCGTTCTTAGCGGGCAGAACGGTAATCACCGCTTGTCCCTGCCCTTGCTGATTGTCATTCGACGCAGATGCCGGCACAGCTGCGAGCATGCAACCGGCCACTGCACTTACTGCTATTGCAAATGCTGTGTTTTTCATATTTTCCTCACCTCCGAGACGGCTCGCCGCTAAGTCTTGCCCAGCGGCTCGAATCGCCTCACTTACGCTCTGTTAGATGAATCATGCGGCCAAGGGTTACAGCTCTTTTAGCCCTTTGCAACATGACTCAAGCAAGTTGATGAACACAGGTTGTCTGCATTAGTTGCGCGGCCGGAAATTCGGTTTTATGCAGTAAACTTTTTGAATCTTTTGCGAGTCTTTTGCGCGGTCTGCTCCGTCAATTTAGGCTTGTATATGTAACATGCCATCTACTTCCCCACCAGGCAGACGCGGTATTGAGGCATTTCGTTCGCGCGACTTTCGCCGCTACCAGCTTGCGCGCGTCATGGCCGTCCTTGGCGCGGAGGCTCAATCGGTCGCCGTTGCGTGGCAAATCTACTCCATCACTCACCGCGCCATCGATCTCGGCTACACCGGTCTCGCGCTGTTCTTGCCGGGACTCATCTTTCTTCTTCCCGCGGGCCACACCGCCGATCGCTTTGACCGGCGTCTCGTCATCCTTATCTGTTATTCGCTGCAGATAGTCTGCAGCTTCACGCTGCTGCTGCTGGCCTGTCGCGGAACGCAAAGCATTTTGCCCATCTACGCAGTGCTCTTTGTCATCGGGACTGGCCGCGCATTTTCCGGCCCAGCGGCTTCCGCACTCGTTCCACACCTTGTTCCCCAGGAACACTTCGTCAACGCCGTCACATGGGGCGGAGCAATCTTTCAGCTTGCCAACATATCCGGCCCCGCGCTCGGCGGCCTGCTCTTCACGCTTCCGCTCGGTGCGCACTTGCGCGGCGCTGGATTTGAGGGCGCAGGCATTGTTTATCTCTTCACCCTCGCGACGCTGGTTTGGTATGTCACTCTCGTCAGCACTCTGCGCATTCGCCTCGGCCGCATGGAGCATCGCTCCTTTTCGCTCGAAGTCATGCTGGCCGGTTTCCAATATGTGCGGCGCGCATCCATGCTGCTGGGGTCCTTCTCGCTTGACCTCTTCGTTGTTCTGCTGGGCGGCGCCACGGCGCTCATGCCCATCTTTGCCCACGACATTCTTCACCAGGGCCCGCGCGGGCTGGGATTGCTGCGCGCCGCGCCCGCCATGGGCGCTGTCATCATGTCGCTGGTCATGGCTCGATTCCCCATGCGCCGGCGCGCCGGGCGCTGGCTCTTCATCTGCGTCACCATCTTCGGCGCGTTCACCATCGTCTTCGGTTTCTCACGCTCGCTGTGGCTGTCAGTCATTTCGCTTGCCATCGCGGGAGCGGCAGATACCATCAGCGTCATCATCCGCGGCTCGATCGTGCAGCTGGCTACGCCCTCTGCCATGCGCGGACGCGTCAGCGCCGTCAACGCGCTCTTCATCGGCGCGTCCAACGAGCTTGGAGAATTTGAAAGCGGTCTTACCGCGCAATGGTGGGGCGCAGTCCGCGCCACAGTCATCGGCGGCATCGGTTCGCTGGCCGTCGCCGGCATCTGGGCGACGGCCTTTCCCGGCCTGCGCAAAGCCGACCAGCTGACCGCCGAGTCGCTGCGCGCCCAGATCGAAGCTGATGAAGCAGCGCTGGGAGCCTAGCAGGCTCCGAAAAGATCCGCTTGGGCGCCCACGAAGGGAGCCTTGTAACAAGCCCCCACCGGCATCGCCGACCCGCCATGGATGAAACCGTGCCCCATGTATCGAGCGTCTTTTGCTCGATGGGTGGGAGACCACGAACCTCAACCCAACATTCTCAACCCAGCACAACCCTGGGTGCCCCAGTTCCCTCGCATTTGGGGACCGGGGAAACCGGCAATCCCACAAGCCGTCAATAGCACTGCACTCCGCCTCATTGAATCCCATGCACTTGGCATCTGCAGGTCATTACCCCGCTCCGGCGCACAATCTAAATAGGAAAGGAACGGTCCAGAGACATGAACGACATCAGCCTCTCAGTCGCCGGCGAACCACCCAGCGCCTTTTTACGCCCCGTTCCGGATTTCTCCGAGAACCACGCAGAAGCGCAGTTTTCCAACAGAATCAACAGCTTGGAGCCAGTCGCTCCACAGCCCGCCGTGACCGCCTTCAACAGAATCAATAGCTTGGCGCCAGTCGCTTCACAGTAATTCTCCCAGAAACTGCGCAGATCCACACAGAATCCGTGCGGATCCACACAAAACCCCCGCCCCCTGCCCGCTCGACTCAATCCATCTCGTTCGATTTCGATTGCAGGTATTTGTCAAAAGGAATCTCGAAGTAGAACAGTTCGTCGCCGTCGGCGTTGCGCAGTTCCTTCAGATAGAGCTTTCCGCCGCGCAACGGATGCGGCAAGTCGGAGACATCGTAGAACAGAAAACCCGCCCGCGTGGTATGCGGCTCCACGGCCAGCGCCTGGTACTCGAACGTGTCAAAGTCGTCCTGAATTTCCTTGATGCTGCCCTTTGGTTTGGTCTTGATGGCCGGAATCGGGCCCGGCATCGGTATCTTGCCGCCCTCGCGGTCCTTGCGCGTCATCAGCCGCAGCACGTCCTCCGGCTCGGCTGCCTGAATGCGATCGCCGGTCGCGGTCTCGAACAGAATCCGCGCGTCGCGCAGCGAAATCGGACGGTCGCCCAGGTTCGTCACAATCAGTCGCACCGGCATCACCCCATGGCTCAGGTAGTCCACCTTGAAGATCGATTCCTTCTTCTTGGTGTCGTAGGGCTCAGCTGCGATAGCCACTTGTTCTTTGTCGTGGACCTCGACCGCCGCAAAAGATGTGGCGGGTTGCACCGGCGGCGGCGTATGATCGCTGGCCAGAACCGGCAAAGCCAGCCAAAGCGCAAACAGAGGGATGGGTCGCGAAATTCTCACCGTCCTCGACTGTATCATCGTAAAGTTAGACATCATGAAGACAAATTGGGTTAGACGATTGGCAGCAGAAACGCGCTATACGCTCGTTATGCTGTTCTACAACCTGGCCTTTCTGTTGGTACTTGCAGCTACTTCCCCCCTCTGGCTGTGGCGGAAATCGGCCGCCGACAAGAGCCGCGAAGGGCTTTCTGCGCGCCTTGGGCAAGTCCCGCACGAACTCGCCATGCGCCGGGCCGATCGCAGTTTGCCCGTAATCTGGCTCCATGCCGTCTCGGTTGGCGAGGTGCTTGCCATCAGCCTGCTCGTCAGCGAGTTTGACTGGGCCTTCCCCGGCTTCCGCCTGCTCATCTCCACCACCACTGAAACTGGCAACGCGCTGGCCCGCGAACGCTTCGGCTCCGACCGCGTCTTTTATTGTCCCATTGACGTCCCCTGGGCTGTCACCTCCTATCTGACTGCGATTGAGCCGCGCATGCTGGTTCTGGTTGAAACGGAGTTCTGGCCCAACCTGCTGGCCGGATGTTTTGAACGCAAAATCCCCGTAGCGGTAATCAACGCGCGCATCTCTGACCGCTCGTACCCGCGCTACCGTCTCTTCCGCAGCATCTGGGAGCCGATCCTTTCGCAGCTCTCCTTGTTGCTGGCCCAGAGCCCCGACGACGCCGAGCGTCTGAAGAACATCGGCTGCAAACCCGACAGGATACTGGTGTCAGGCAACCTTAAATTCGACATTCGGGCGGCGCACGAATCCAACGCCACCATCCTCATCAAGCAACTGGCGCCGAAATGCAGATTTCTGGTTGCCGGCAGCACCCTCGAGGGCGAAGAGGCCATCATTCTTGAGGCGTGGCCGCAGCTCCTCGGATTCAATCCCGACCTGGTCCTGGTCATTGCGCCTCGCCATCCCGAGCGTTTTCACTTCGTCGCCGACCGCATCGAGCGTACGGGTCTCAAATGGGTTCGCCGCAGCCACTGGGACCTTGAAGCTGAGGTGCTCCGCGAGGCTGTCCGCCCCGGCCAGGTTGTGCTTCTCGACACCATCGGCGAGCTGGCTTCAATGTACTCGGTCGCGTCAGTGGCCTTTATCGGGGGCAGCCTGGTTCCATCAGGCGGCCACAACCCTCTTGAGCCGGCACAGTTCGGGGTTCCCATCATCATGGGCCCCAGTTATGCCAATTTCCGCACCATCGTCGACGACCTTATTGAGCACAAGGCGATTTGCATTACCAAGCGCTCTGAATTTGCGACGGCGCTCATCAGCCTCTTCGCCGACCCTCTGGACTCAGCAGCCATGGGCAAGCGCGCCTGGGAGGTCTTCAATCGACAGGCGGGCGCAACGGGCCGCACCATCAAGGCGTTGCACGGCCTCGTGAAGGAGCATGGTGCATGACCCAGGCAGCGCGCCCCTGGCTTGCGCCGCTGGTTCCCCTCTATCGTTTCGGGATTGCGCTGCGCGGCTTGGGTCTACGCTCAGGCCTTGAGCCGGTTCGCCGGCTGGGCGCGCCGGTCGTCAGCGTCGGCAATCTCTCCACCGGCGGCGCAGGCAAAACCCCGCTCACCATTGCGCTCGCCCGAGCGCTCGTTGGACGGGAACTGCATGTAGACGTGCTTTCACGCGGCTACGGGCGCACCGGCAAAGCTCCCGCGCGTGTCGATCCCAACGGAACAGCCGAGAATTTCGGCGACGAGCCGCTGGTGATTGCCCGCGAGACCGGGGTTCCCGTTTACGTCGCAGCCCGGCGCTACCATGCTGGACTGCTGGCGGGACGATATTTCGCGGATGCGCAGTCGGAGCCAAGTGATGTATCAGGGCACGACTTCAGTCGTGCCGATGAAGCCAGGAAAAGTGAAGGGGCTTTAGCCCCAGCGCGCGCCATTCATCTCCTCGACGACGGATTCCAGCACCGCCAGCTTCATCGCGACGTAGACATTCTGCTTTTTAGTTCGGCAGATATCGAAGATCGCCTATTACCAGCTGGGAATCTTCGTGAACCGCTGCATGCAATGCACCGCGCAACGGTCCTCGCAATCCCTTTCGACGATCAGCAAGCCGAGCGGTATTTGAAAGAAGTGATCAAGATCGATCGTAGCTCCGAGTCCAGTCGCTGGATCGGCCCCGTCTGGCGCCTGCACCGCCGCATGCAGGTCCCGGCGATCGAAGGCCCCGTGGTCGCCTTCTGCGGCATCGCGCGCCCTGACCAGTTCTTTGCCGGACTTGAGAGCGCAGGACTCCACGTAGCCAGCCGCATCGCCTTCGCCGATCACCAGCGCTACGTGCAGCACGACATCGATTGCGTCCTCGACGCCGCGCGTACTTCGCAGGCGGTCGCGCTTGTCACCACAGAAAAAGACCGCGTCCGCCTCGCGCCGCAGCTGTCTTCGATTCCCGCCAGGCTGCCGCTGGAGACCGCCGGCCTGCGCATCGAGATCGAAGACGAGGACGCGGCCATCGACTGGCTGTTGGCCCGGGTCGCGAATGGCCCCTTCACACCTTGAGAAAAACCTTGTTCCGGTAAAGCACCCACACCGGAATAAAGCACACCACCGCGTACGACACCGAAAACGCAAACGCCGCCCAGCCTGCATTCGGAATCCATGCCTGCAACTTCAGCGTCCAGTACCAGAAGGGATCGACCAGCTTGCCCATGTAGCTGATGTGCAGGTGAGTCAGATTCACGCAGGTCTCAAGCAACTCGCTCACCATATACGCCGCAATCGCATTTGACCCGTAGACCATCCACGGCCACGCCAGTGCCTTGCCCGCGCCCGTCTTGCCCCAGCCTCGCACCTCAACGGCCCAGTAGAAAATCGCGAACGCCAGCATCGAAAACCCAGCCGCGGCCAGCACATACGGGCTCGTCCACATCTTCTTGTTGAGCGGAAACCAGATGGACCAGAAAAACCCTGCCGCCAGGCAGCATGCAGCGCCCGAGGCCAGACCTGTCGCCTTTTGCTTCACGCTCTTTGGCCCGCGCAGCCACAGACCCGTCAACAGGCCCAGCAGCGCCGTACCGATTGCGGGAATATCGCTCAGCAGCCCTTCGGGATCGCGGACATTGTGGAAGCGGGCAGCGTTGTTCGGCTCCCAATCTTCGTAGAGGTGCCCGGGCATCAGTTGCTGGTCAAACCAGTTCACAATGTTCCGATCCTTGTCGAGAATCGGAAAATCTTTCCCCGGCATGCCTGCTCCCGGCACCGGAACCAAACTCACAAGCGCCCAGTAGCCAACCAGCACCGCAGCCAGCGCCGCCACCTTGGTCCACACCCGCCGGTCAAACAGGTAGAACAGCTCCACAACGCAGTAGCAGATCGCGATCCTCTGCAACACACCGTAAAACCGCATGTGCGCAAGGTGAAAGTAAGGGAAGTTATTTACAATCAGCCCGAAAAGAATCAGGATCGCCGTGCGCCGCACCGTGTGCCATGCGAGTCTCGTAGTCGACTCACCCCTCGCCAGCCGCGCCTGGACTGAAAACACAATCGACACACCCACGACGAACAAGAACGTGGGAAACACCAGGTCGGTAGCCGTCATACCGTTCCATGCGGCATGATGCATCTGCGCCCACGCTCCGTCGCCGCCATTGTTGTTCACCATGATCATGAACGCAATGGTGACGCCGCGAAGAATGTCGAGCGAGAGCAGACGGCGCGATTGCGCAGGGGCTGGGTTTTGGTCGGTCATCGATTGCTCCGAGTGAGACGCATCGAAGTATATCGCGTCATTCGCTACTCTCGGGTAATTGCGATCGGATGCTTCGGTTCGTATAGGCCAAGCTTCCCCCCGCCGGGGAGCTGAATCCGCGTGATCGAGCCCCATCTTTCCTGGTGCACCTCGGAACACTGGACGCCCTTTGCCCCCAGCGCCGCGATCTCGGCTGCCAGGTCGTCGCACATGAGGTAAAGTTCGTGCCGGCCATTCTCTTCAGCCGGATGAACAGCCACTTCCCCCGGCGGCAGCGCGAAGATCAGCCACCCGTGACCCGCATCTACGTTCGCAAGCCCCAGCACGTCGCGAAGAAAATCGCGATCGGCCTCAGCGTTCTTGCTGTACAAGACTACGTGCGCGCCAAAAATCATGGCTTCGGTCCTCCCACCGGCAAGCTTGACACAATCGGGCCCACTTCGTCCGCGAATTAAACGGGCTGCCCCGGATTCCCGCTTACACCCTGACCCCTGCGCTGCTAAACTCACCCATTCAGGGTTTGCATGCAACTTGGCTTGTTGGAGGCTTCCAGTGTCTGACTTTAAGCCCTTCGTTTCGCCTAGCGAAAGACCGCCCGAGTTCACATTCCGCGCCATTGCTCTGGGCTGCTTCTTCGGTCTTATCTTCGGAGCCGTTACTGTTTACGTGGGCCTGCGCGCCGGTCTCACCGTCGCCGCATCTATCCCCATCGCGGTTCTCTCCATCAGTATTCTCCGCGCCTTCGGCCGCGCATCGATCCTCGAGAACAACATCGTCCAAACCACCGGCAACGCTGGCCAGTCCATTGCCTCGGGCGTCATCTTTACTCTCCCTGCGCTGGTCTTTCTCGGCTTCGATCTCGAGTACTCCCGCATCTTCATGCTGGCGCTCATCGGCGGATGGCTCGGAGTCCTGTTCATGATCCCGCTGCGCCGCCAGCTCATTGTGCAGGAGCACGGCGTGCTGCCCTACCCTGAGGGCACGGCCTGCGCTGAAGTTCTGATCGCCGGTGAAAAGGGCGGCTCGCTGGCCGGCCGCGTCTTTCTCGGCCTCGGCCTGGGCGGACTCTACACCTTTTTGCAAAACCAATTTCTGTTGAGCGCGTGGCCCAGTTCGCCGGGGTATCAACCCGACTTCGGCCCTCAGCACATCCTCAAAGGATCCAGCATCAACGCCGACGCCACGTCAGAGTATCTCGGCGTCGGCTACATCATCGGCTCGCGTGTCGCCGGCATCATCTTTGCCGGAGGCGTGCTCTCGTGGCTGGTCATCATGCCGCTCATTTATTTCTTCGGCAAGGCGCTGCCCAGCCCGGTCTATCCCGGCCAGGTGCCCATCGGGCAAATGGGGCCCTTCGATCTGTGGGCCACCTACATCAAGCCTATGGGCGCCGGCGCTGTCGCAGCAGCTGGCGTCATCACGCTCGTCAAGACCATCCCCACCATCTGGAATGCGCTTACCGCAGGCATCAAAACCATGCGCCCCGGCGCTGGCGTCGTACAGGCCAAGCCGATTCGCACTGAAGACGACCTGCCCATGTCGGTCGTGCTCATCGGCTCGTTGCTCATCGTCGTCTGCATGTTCATCTTTCTCGAGTTCAAGCCCGTCCCCGGCGCATTCGTCGGATGGGCCGCAAATCTCGCCGCATCGCTGCTTGTGGTCGTCTTCGGATTTCTCTTCGTCACGGTCAGCTCGCGCATCGTCGGCCTGGTCGGCTCGTCCGCCAGCCCCGTCTCCGGCATGACCATCGCCACGCTGATGGCCACCGCCGCGGTCTTCCTTATGGAGGGCTGGACCGCACCGGCCTTCGGCGCGCTTGCCATCACCATCGGCGGCGTGGTCTGCATTGCCGCATCCAACTCCGGCGACACATCGCAGGACCTCAAGACCGGCTACATCGTCGGATCCACGCCCCGCCTGCAGCAGATTGCACTCATGGTCGGCGTAGTTGTCTCCACGCTCGTCATCGGTTTTACGCTCAACCTGATGAATGTCGGCCTGCAGGAGTTCCACGCAGCCTCGCAGCCATGGGACATCAACGCCGTGCACTCCGGCGTCTCCGTCGAGAGCGGCGCGCACGGGCTTCCCAATGTGATTCCCGTCATCGGCCCCGACGGCAAAACCACTACCAACCACCAGGAGTCCGAGTACGTTCTGCTCAACTCCATTGGCTCAACCGAGCTTCAGGACGGCAAATATCTCTACTCAAACTCTTCGCACAGCATTGAGGTCCATTGGATTCAGGGCATCGGCTCGGCCAACGCCCCCGCACCGCAGGCGCGCCTCATGGCCACCGTCATCAACGGCATTCTGAGCCGCAAGCTGCCCTGGGGACTCGTCCTGATCGGCGTCTCTCTGGTTATCGCCGTGGAACTGCTCGGCATCCGCTCGCTGCCCTTTGCGGTGGGAGCCTATCTCCCCATTGGCACCACGCTGCCCATCTTTTGCGGGGGCCTGGTGCGCTGGTTTGTAGATGCGGCCGCCAAGCGCGCGGGTGAAAAAGGCGACAACGAAGACATCTCGTCAGGCTCGCTCTTTGCATCGGGACTCATCGCCGCAGGAGGCATTGCCGGACTGATCGGTGTCGGACTCAAAGCCGTTGAGGCCACCTATTACGGCAACCGCGACCTGCTCAACCTGCCCCACACCTTCCTCGATAGCAATTATGTAGCCGTGCTGGGCTTCGCCGCGCTGGCGTATTCGCTGTATTACTTCGCCAGGAAGCCGCTGAAGAAGTAAACAACCTGCCCAGTTGCGTCACGCCACCAGCGAGACTTGGCCCTGCCGACCGCGGGCTGGTTTCACGCTGATGTGCACGTCTTGTCCGAGAGCGGTAAGGAATTTCATGAGGCGTTCAAGAGAGAACGAGCCTGCCCGGTTGCGCATCAGCGCCGAGACGTGCGGCTGCTTGATGCCGAGAATCTCGCCTGCTTCGGCCTGACTAATGCAGCGTTGTTTTATCAGGCGGTAGATCTCAAGTGTGAGCTTCGCCTTCAATAATTCCTGCTCAGGGTTAGGAAATCCAAGGTCAGCAAAAACATTGCCGCTGCTCTGCTCAACCTTGACGTGTTTGTTCGACCTCGCACTCATGCTAGTTCTGCCTCTCCCGGTGCAATCGCTCTACCTCAGCCAATCGGCGTTTGATCAGGTCGAGGTCTTCTTTTGGGGTAGCGATGCCCCGCTTCGATTTCTTCTGGAATGCGTGCAAAACGTATACCGCTTCGGCATAGCGACGGTATATATTGCCCGCCACGTATCGCTTCTGTAGTCTGAAACAATTTCAACGACAGAAGCACCGCTGAAACCTTTCATCGGCTTGGCTGCGGGATCAGCCTGTCCCTGCTGAGCAGTGAATAGAGCAATGCCCAAGTCACGTCGAACAGGGCGTGGAAACTCACTCAGGTCACGCCGGCTCGAACCGATCCACACAAGCGGACGCACCAATCCGTTCATATATACATAAATACGTCTATTTGTATTAAGTGTCAAGCAATACCGGAGAGTCTCCAGCCTTAATTTGGAGGCCCGATTACAGAGCCAGCCCCTACGGCTGCGCGCCCCTCGGCACCAGCAGCATCACGGCGTCGGGCACTGACTCCATGCGTGCTGGCAGATGCCCCAGCACCTCGCCGTCGGCCTCAACATACAGCGTGTCGCCGTTGATGGCCCGGCACTGAACGGTCGCGGTTTCTACCAGTTCAATATTCTTTGCAAAACTATGCCGCCCAGCGAGCGCCGCCATCAGGAAGTTGAAATAATCCAGCCGCTTGCGCGTCCCGAACGCAATCAGGTGCAGCGCATCGCTGTGAAGCGTGGCGCCCGGAACAAACTGGTTCAGCACTCCTCCAAACGAACGAATCCGCACCGCCAGTAGTTGCGAAACCTGCGTCGTGCGTTCAGGTCCAAGGCCATTCGAGGAGAAAGACGCCTCAAAAAGAGGAAACGGATGGGTCGCCCAGATCTTGAATGCCTCGATCATGTAGAGCGCATAACCCAGCTTGCGCTTCAGCCCCGGTTCCATGCGCGACATCAGCAGCGCATCCGCGCCCACGCCTGCCGCCACCAGAAAATAGCGCGATTCAGGCCCTGAGCCATTCTCAAAGTGAATCCGCCCAACCGGAACAAGCGTTGGCACCGCGTCTACCAGTTTGCGGGCGGCCTTGGCCGGGCTCCCAATCAGTCCCAGGTTCGAGGCCAGCGCGTTCGCCGTTCCCAGCGGAATCACTCCCAGCGCAGTCTCGGTTCCCACCAGGCTCTGCAACACCGCGTGCACCGTGCCATCGCCGCCGCACGCAATAATCGCATCGCGCCCTTCACGCACTGCCTGCTTCGTGAACTCCTCGGCGCTGCCCACAGTCTCGCTCACAAACGCGTCGGCCTCAACGCCGGCGCTGCGCATTACACCCAGAACTTCTTCAACCGCGGCCTTGCGCCGGGCCGAATACTGGCCCGATGCCGGGTTGTAAATTAGAGCAACACTACGCATTCCGGGGTATTCACCTCAAGCAGACCTGCACAGGTTGGGGATTGTCCTACAGGCGTTCTTTCTATCTTCTCAGGTTTAATGCTCCCTGTGGAGACGGAATTCAGCCAAAGTTCTTATGATGCAAATGGGAACAAGGAGAGCGCGTATGAATCTTTCAGGCAACACGATTCTCATCACTGGCGGCGGTTCAGGTATCGGCCGCGGCCTTGCTCAAGCCTTTCACGCGCTTGGAAACCACGTAATCATCGCCGGCCGCCGCCAGGCCGCGCTCGATGAAACCACCGCCGCTAACCCTGGAATGAGGTCCCTCACGCTCGATATCGAGCGGCCGGAATCCATAAAATCCTTTGCCGCTAAGGTCGCCGCCGAGTTTCCCGCGCTCAATGTGCTCATCAACAATGCCGGCATCATGCGCGCTGAAAAGCTGCATGCCCAGCAGCCCGACCTGGCCGACGCCGAGGCCATGATAGCCACCAATCTTCTCGGCCCCATCCGCATGACCGCCGCGCTTCTGCCTCACCTTCAAAGCCGCCCTCATGCCGCCATCATGAATGTCTCGTCGGGACTGGCCTTTCTGCCTCTAACCCTCACACCCACCTACTGCGCCACCAAGGCCGCCATCCACTCTTACACGCTTTCGCTCCGTTACCAGTTCAGGGCAACGAATATCGAGGTTCTGGAACTCGTCCCGCCGTACGTAGCAACCGATCTCATGGGCGGCGCCAGCGATCCCCGCGCCATGCCCCTCGACAAGTTCATTGACGAAGTAATGGCGATCCTCAAGCAGCAGCCAACGCCGGCTGAAATCTGTGTCGAGAGCGTCAAACCGCTGCGCTTCTGCGCAGAAAGCGGCAAATTCGACCAGATCTTCAACGGCCTGAACTCGGCTATGGCCGATATCAAGTGATGGTTATCATCTGGGTTGAAGCTCCAATGTTTAGTCTGAACTGCGCTTTATCAGGGCTGCCCTGGGGCGCGATCGCGACATGAAGAGCCTGCGAACTAAAGCCCTGCGCAGCAACTAAGATGTAGTAATCACCCGGATCTAGTTGAGCCGAGAATTCTCCGGCACCGTTGGTTGTCAATGCCGACACAAGCTGATTCCCCTTACGGACTATCGTGACAGAAGCTCCGGGAATCACCGCCCCGGTCGGATCGATAACCACCCCGCTGAATTCACGCAACGTGAAAGCAACCGGTTGCTGCTCGGCTCGGGCGACCGCATCCACAAATCCCGGTGCTCTGTCGGGTGCGATTTCGATGGAAATCTCGCTGATCGCAAGCGCCCTCCGGTCGATGGCGTAAATCGGACCATGCAGACTGTCGAAGGCGAACTCGGTTACTTCAAACAGGTTCTCACGGCACGTAATCATGCAGACGTCCACGGCCCCGACCTGCGGCGTGTTCGAATCGCTCGATGCGGAAATGCTGTAGGAGCCTGCGGGCAGTTCGGGCAGCTTCACTCTCCCGGCTTCGTCCGTATCGAGAAGATACGAGTCATTATTGCGAAAACGTCGCCAAACGTGGACCTTGGCGCCCGGTACAGGCTTTCCGTCGAACAGCACCGTCACCCGCGCTCCCGGTTTCAGATAAGGAAGCGGGCTTAGCGATTCGACAGCCACATTTTCGGCCCGTGTCAAAGACGATGCCAGGGCAAAGAGCGCGGCCGACCACAGCAGTGCAAGCCGCGCACCGGGCTTCAGCAAATGTGTTCTCATTTCCACCCCCAACCTGGGAACGATCCAGGGGCTGAAATCTTGCAATTTTTTTATTGTGCGCGAGCGCTTTCCCCGCCGGAGAAAAGCAGGCCTGCATCCGTTCCAAAGAACTTAGCAGGACTGCCCTGTGGCTCCTGCCGGTTTTTCCTCACCTTCCACTCCCGGGGAACCTTATGCACAACCGCGGCGACGCCGGTTCCGGCCTAAACTTTCTAAGTAATGGCCACCATCCCCGATATCGCAACCGACGCCGGCCTGCCCGCGAACCTAGACGCCGAAAAAACCATTCTCGGCGCCATCCTGCTCGACAATGCGGCCCACGCAGAAGCCTCGGCGCGCCTCGAGCCCGACGACTTTTCGCTCGACTCGCACCGCCGTATCTACCAGCGGATGGGCGAGTTAATCAACACGGAGCGGGCGGTGGATATCGTCACCCTGGCCAATGAGCTCTCCCGCTACAAAGAGGTTGAGTCGGTGGGCGGCGTTGCCTACCTGGCGTCACTTACTGAAGGACTGCCGCGCCGCCCGGTAATCGAAGAATATATCCGCATCGTCAAAGACAAGAGCCTGCTGCGCAAGCTCATGCTCATTTGCTCGGCCGCCATTGCCCGCGCCGCCGAGCAAAGCGATACCGCCCTCGATGTGCTTGGCGACGCCGAACAACGCCTGCTCGAAGTCAGTCAAAAAGGCGTCACCAATGGACTGCAAGGCATTGATCAGATCGTTGAGCTGTCCTTCGGCACAATCGACAATCTTTACAAGAACGCCCGCGAGATAACCGGTGTTCCTACCGATCTTCACGAATTTGACCGGCTGACCAGCGGCCTCCAGAAGAGTGAGCTCATCATCATTGCAGCCCGCCCCTCCATGGGCAAAACCGCCCTGGCCATCAACATGGCGCAAAACGCCGCCATCAATCACGGCGCCATCGTTGCCGTCTTCAGCCTTGAAATGAGCCGGGAATCGCTTCTGCGCCGCATGCTGGCTTCACAGGCATGGGTCGACCAGAAGAGTTTGCAAACGGGCTTTATCAGCGGCGAAGATCAAGCCAAACTGCGGCACGCACTCAACCAGCTACTAGAAACGCGCATCTTTATCGACGACTCTGCCGGAATCTCACTTGCCGAGATGCGCGCCAAGGCTCGCCGCCTCAAGCAGACGGCCAAGGGTCTTGACTTGGTTGTAGTGGATTATCTACAGCTCATGTCAGTTTCGTTGCCTTCGGGGAGCAAGCGCGGCGGCTACGAGAACCGCACCCAGGAAGTTTCGGCCATCACGCGTGGACTCAAAGCTCTCGCCAAGGAACTTGAGGTTCCCGTGGTCGCTCTTTCGCAACTTTCCCGAAACAGTGAACGCCGCGAAGACAAGCGTCCCATGCTCAGCGACCTTCGCGAGTCCGGCTCCATTGAGCAAGACGCGGACCTCGTCTGTTTCATCCATCGCGAGGGCTACTATAACCACGAAGAGGAAGATCAGGCTAAGTCGGAGATCATTATCGCCAAGCAGCGCAACGGTCCTACAGACACAGCAATCGTGAACTTCATCAAGCAATACACTAGGTTCGAGAATCGCGCGCAGGGCGAGCAATAAGCACTACTCATCCCCGGGTGGGGAAGCTTGTGGCCACAAATACGCGGATGCTTTCGCCGATTCGCGCCCAAGGGAATCCCACACCCTTCTGCCGATTCGCTGGGTGGGGGACGGCTAGGCACCAGACCAAAGTCCCATCCGCTAGCCTGTAGGCCTGCAAATCGTCGCAGATGTGCGGGCCGTTACAGCCAGGCAGATAGTCGTTCCACATTCTCTTCCCGGTAATCAGAACCTTGAGCGGGCGAAACGTTTCCAAAAAAGGAAGAAAGAGCTCCCTTGCCACGTCGATCTGCTTGGAGGTGGGCGCTCTCCCCGCTCCTACCCCAACCGTGCTTTGAATGAACTCGGTGAACGCCACCCGTTTCCACGCATTCTCCCGTTCCTTAAGCGTGGGCGCTTCCTTTCCGGAGAGCGCCCTACTCATCGCTGTGTGATACCCCCGCTTGCCGAAGTGCTCAATACCCCAGCAGCGAACCACACCGGTAGGGTGATCCGACGACGGTTCGACAATATCTCCGTGTTCGTCGCGCCAGCCATAGGCGCTCTCACCGAGAACCAACAGCCCCGTCTTCTTGTATTCTTCTCCAATCCAAGGCTTAAAGAAAACTCGTTCCATCGCAAACCCTCCACGCCGAAATGATACCGCTTGCCTCCCTCACACCTCATTCAGTATCAACGCCACTCGGCCCACGAGCAGATCCGAAGGCGATTCTCCGGGAGCAACCTCCAGCAGCTCCACGGGAAATGCCGCGCTGTGCGGCCGCAGCACCAGCCGGTTGGCGGTAAAGTCCACGTAGCGCAGTGCCAGGTGCGCGTGTTGTTTTACGGCGTATATATTCAACCTGCTCGGCCGGTAGGCCACCAGCGA
>JBEKCW010000063.1:0-16521 GCA_050014675.1 Occallatibacter sp.
AGCACCGGCCGGGCCATAAGCCTTGAAGAGAAGCCCAGCCACCCCAAGTCGCGCTACGCGGTCACAGGCATTTATTTCTACGACCGCGAAGTAGTCAGCTACGCCGAAGCGCTCAAACCCTCACCGCGCGGCGAGCTTGAGATCACCGACCTGAATCGGTGCTATCTCGAGGCCGGCAAACTGAATGTCGAGATCATGAGCCGCGGCATGGCCTGGCTCGATACGGGCACGCACGAGTCCCTGCTTGAGGCGGCAACCTTTGTGCATACCATCGAGCGGCGGCAGGGGCTCGACATCGCATGCCCTGAGGAGATCGCCTACCGTCTTGGCTTCATTACCGCCGAACAGCTTGAGCGCCTCGCCGCGCCCATCAGCAAGAGCGGCTACGGAAAGTATTTGCTGAGCCTGCTCAACGAACCCTATTTTGCAGCCAAGAGTGACCGGAAATGAAATTCGAAGAGACAGCTCTTCCCGGCGTGCTGGTGATTACGCCAAAGAAGTTCGCCGATGCGCGTGGACATTTTCTTGAGACGTATAACCAGCGCCTGATGACTGAAGCCGGACTGCCCGACACGTGGGTCCAGGACAACTATTCGTTTTCAAAAAAGCATGTGCTGCGCGGCATTCACTACCAGGTGAGGCAGCCGCAGGGCAAGCTGGTGCGCGTGACCGAGGGCGCGGTGCTCGACGTGGCCGTGGATCTGCGCAGCAACTCGCCGGCCTTTGGCCAGCATGTTGAAGTGGAACTGACCGCTGAAGATGGCACGATGCTTTGGATACCCGCGGGCTTCGGCCACGCCTTTCTGGTGCTGAGCGATGTTGCCGGCTTTGCCTACAAGGTGACGGACTATTATTCGCCGGCCGGGGAGCGGACGATTGTATGGAACGATCCCGACCTGGCGATTCCGTGGCCGGTGTCGCCAGAAGAAGCGATTGTGTCGGAGAAAGACGCAGCGGGGGCGAGCTTTAAAGTCGCGGAAGTTTTCGCGTAGAGGCTGGCTCGCCTGACTGTCAAACCGGCTTATGTGAAAGTTCCGCACCCCAAAAGGCCAAATTCGATGGATGAAAAGGCGCAGTTGCGGCGGTTCAATCTACGGTGTCTCCTGGTTGCGGGAATGCTGCTTGGCGGCCTGCCTTTCATCGAGGCTCCCTTGGCTCTCCACGGAATCGTCGCGGCTTATCCCACTCTTTTTGCCGCGATCTTCAACGGGCTTTCGGTGTTGCCGGCCTCGGCATACGCATTCTGGCGCCGGCGCATTGCCTGCATCTGGCTCAGCATCAACGCGGCAGTGCAGATTGTCTGCTGGGCCGGGCTTGGCCACACCGGCCGGCAATTCGATCCGGTCGGCATAGCCGGCATCTGCGGCTCAATCGCGCTGGCTTTGTGCCTGGATTTCATGGAGTTCCGCCGCTGGCCCGCGGCGCTGCGGGATTGATTAGCCACCCCGCAGCCATTGACCCGTCGCCAGCCAAATCCACCGTTCCCAGTGATATACTCACAGATCGGGTGTGTGTAACACCGCCATCTTCAGTTCTATTGAGGTAGTTATGTCCGGCCACTCGAAATGGGCCACAATCAAGCACAAAAAGGGCGCGCTCGATGCCAAGCGCGGCAAGATTTTCACCCGCCTGTTGAAGGAAATTGCCGTCGCCGCAAAGGGCGGGGGCAATCCTGACACCAATGCCCGGCTGCGCACCGCCGTGGCCGCGGCCAAGGCCGAAAACATGCCGCAAGATAACATCAAGCGGGCTATCCAGCGCGGTACCGGCGAGCTTGAGGGCGTGAGCTATGACGAAATCACGTTCGAGGGCTACGGCCCGGGTGGGGTCGCGATCATTGTTGACGTGCTCACCGACAATCGCAACCGCGCGGTAAGCGAAATTCGACACGGTTTCGCTAAAAATGGCGGGAACCTTGGTGAGAGCGGCAGCGTCAAATTCATGTTCTCGAAGAAGGGCCTCATCGCGGTCGAGAAGTCGGCGGCCAGCGAAGAGAAGCTGATGGACATCGTGCTGGAGCACGGCGGCGAGGACCTGAATGACGAGGGCGAAACCTGGGAGATTATTACCGACCCGGGCTCGCATGAAGCGGTGGCAAACGCCATCAAGGCAGCGGGAATTCCGACGGTCGCCAGCGAAGTGACCATGCTGGCCTCGACCTATACCAAGCTTGAGGGCAACCAGGCGAACCAGATGATCCGGCTGCTTGAGGCGCTTGAAGAGCTGGACGATGTGCAGAACGTCTACTCGAACTTCGATATGGACGCCGAGCAGATGGAGCACGCGGCGGGCTAAGTCAGGCACGGCAATTACCGGAAAGAGGCCGCCCGGTTGTGGCGGTCTTTTTTTGGGTGGTGCAGGGAGCAAGGGAGCCAGGGAACCAGGACTCAGAGACAAAGTGCGGGGGGAGAGTTTGAGGCGGATTTTTGGCATTATTTCTATGTTGGTGGCGGCTGGCGCACTGAATGCCGCGGCACAGGTGCCACAGGGGCCGACTTCGATTCGCGCTGATGCAAGCGACCCCGTAGCCCAGGTTCAGCACGACATGAGCTGGCAGATCGAGCCCTTTGCGAACTTCGGCAACGGCTTCGGCAACCGCGACCAGTACAAATTCTTCTGGGCGGGAGTCGAGGCAGGCAAAATCCTCACCCCGGTCGTCGGCAAGGGCTGGTGGAGCGGGCAATTCCAATATGCCGGCAACATCATGCCGCTCTGGCAGGCATATACCCCGGCCCCGCACACCGCGCTCTACACCTGCATCGATGGCGGTGTGCCTACGCCGTGCGAGCTGAAGGTCGGCGGCGGCACGTTTCGCGGCGTCAGCATTACACCGGTCATCTTCCGCTGGGAGTTCAATACCCACTCCCGCAAGGTGCAGCCCTGGTTCCAGGCGGCCGGCGGGCTTATTTACACCACGCACAAATTTCCACCGAACCTGTTGAGCAACAACAACCCGGCCAACGGGCCCCTGATCGATGGCGGAACATGCGTCTTTAATTTCACGCCGCAGGGCGGTGGGGGAATCCATATTTTCACCAGGGACAAGCGGTCGATCGATATTGGCGTGAACGCCGTGCACATTTCATCGGCGTCGCTGGGCGACCGTAATCCCGGCGTGAACGCCAGCGTCCAGATTCAAGTGGGGTACTCGTTCTGGAAGTAGCCCGGCGCTTGAAAATGATCGTCCCAGGCATTTTTCGGGATAGATCGAGGGAACGATGAACGGTCCGATAGTCGAGTGCGTGCCCAACTTCTCAGAGGGCACTGACGCCGCGCGCGTGGATGCCATTTTGTGCGCCATGCGCGGCGAGGGCGTGTATCTGCTCGATTTGTCGATGGACGCCGACCATAACCGTTCGGTGGTGACCATTGCCGGAGCGCCGGGCGCGGTGGTTGAAGCTGCGATTCGCGGGGTAGGGAAGGCCGTGGAACTGATTGACCTGACCCGGCAACAGGGAGCCCATCCGCGCATCGGGGCGGCCGATGTTATTCCGTTTGCCCCGGTTTCGGGAGTGCGGCTGGAGCAGTGCGCGCTGCTGGCCCGGCAGGCGGGTCTCGAAATCTGGCGGCGATTCGGGGTCCCGGTATTCTTTTACGAGGCGGCCGCAGCCCGGCCCGACCGGGCCAGCCTTGAAGATGTGCGCAAAGGGCAATTTGAAGGGCTGCGGGAGTCCGTTAGCAGGGACCCTTCGCGCCGGCCCGACCTGGGAGGGCTCGCCCTGCATCCAACTGCCGGCGCTTGCGCCGTGGGAGCGCGGAAGTTCCTGGTTACCTACAACGTGAGCTTTGACTCGACCGACGTGGCCTTGGTGCGGGCGATGGCCAGGGAGATCCGAGGCTCTTCAGGCGGGGTGAAGGCAGTGCGGGCGCTGGGAGTGCTTGCCCACGGACGGGCGCAACTCTCCCTGAACATCCCCGACTTTGAGGCTACGCCGATCTCTGAAGTTCACCGCAAGATAACGGCCCTGGCCGCGAAGCACAAGGCGCGCATTGCGGAGACCGAGATTGTAGGCCTGCTGCCTGAGGCGGCCTATGAGCGGGAAAGCGATTGGATACGTCAATTAAGCAGGTTCGATCCGGAAACCAAGATCCTGGAACGGCGCCTGGCTACTCCGCTGCGCTGGCCAGGGGAATCCTAGGGTGAAGCCGCGGCAGCGTGAGAACGGGTAAAATGGTAAGCGCGAAGGTGCCGGGGGTTGTATGGGGTCCGGCGAAACATCAAAAGCAGCCGTTGCGGAATTGAAAGCAAAGGCCGGCTTTTTTGGAGGATGGAATTGTCGAAAGCAGCAATCAGGTTATCAATGGCGCTGGTGTTGGCGGCTGGAACCGCATATGCGCCGGCGGCGCAGCTCGATACGGATGCCCGCGGGGCCATTCCACACGACGTGCAGCAACTCGTAGTGATCGATTACCGTGCCATGCAGAACTCGACCGCGGCCATGGATCTGCGCAACCGCGTGATGCCGCCGGAGCTGAAGCAGTTTGACGAGGCGCTCCAGAAGTCGGGTTTGAACGACAATCACGACGTGGACGAGCTGGCGTTTGCGCTTTTCCGCACCAAGTCTGACAGCGATTCTCTCGACACGGTTGGAATTGCGCAGGGGCAGTTCGACGTGCAGAGCATTATGGCGGGATTCAAGAAAAACAAGGTGAAGCCGACCGTGGTGCGCACCAACAGCATTTACCCCATGACCAAGGCGGGGATGGTGCTTTGCCTGGTCGACCCCTCGACCATGATCTTTGGCGAGAAAGAGGCCGTGGAGAAGGCTCTGGACGCGCGCGATGGCATTATACCGAGCATGCTGAACAACAACGGCATGATGAGCTCGATGCAGAGCGTGGACTCGAGTCCTCTGTGGAGCATCCTTGACCAGAAGGGCACCCAGACGATGATGATGCAGCTGCTGGGATCGGCCGGATCGGCGGGATCGGGTGCGGACTTTGAAACCGTTCGCAAGAAGCTCGATGGTTCGTCGTACTCGATGGACTTTCAGCACGGCGTCAAGTTCGACCTGACCATCACAACCAGCGATGCCTTCACCGCTTCAACATTGTCGTCGCTAATGACCGCGGCGGTGATGGTGCGCAAGATGAGCAGCACCGACACTGAAAAATCGGCGCTGAACGCGACGTCCATTTCAGCCAGCGCAGGCCAGCTCACCATCGACTACACGAGCACCGACAACCAGTTCAGCAGCCTGCTGCAGTCGCCGTTATTCGGCAACATGGTGCGTTGAGGAAACTAAACCGCGCACGAGCCGGGGGTGCCCCATCCAAGCTTGCTTGGGTGGGATAGCACAAACCCTCGCGATCGGTGCCCCAATCTGGACGCGTTGCCGGGCCCGCTTAGCTCCGCAAGTCAATTTTTCACGTTGAGAGACGGCACCCACTGCGCCTTCCCGTCGGGAAGCAGAATGATCAGGTATAGACCCTGATCGCCTTCGGCCAGACGCGTGCCCTGAAGGTGCACCTGCTTGCCATCAGAGTCGGTATATGAGACTTTGAGCTGTCCCTCGCCTTGCACCTTGAATCGGTAGGGGTAGATCTGGCCGGCGGTCAACGTGTTAATGCCAAAGCTGGCGCTGGGGTAGTCCACTTCGACCTGGTGGATCGTGGTCCCGGTACGATTATCAATCGTGCTGTCGATGTGGTGAGAGTGGCATCCTGCGATCGCCAGGCTCGAGGCCAAAACAAAGGCCGGAACAATTGCGCGGAACTTCGTCTTTCTCATTTCAAATTCCCCTGAGTGTTGAATCTCCTAATCCTTCGCTTCGCCTGAACCGGCGTCATGCCTTTGCGCGTCTTCGGGTGTCGCGGACTTCAACTGCGATTCCACGCGCTGCAGGCGTTTGAACAGCTCTGGCAGCCGTTCAAAGATCGCCACGGCGCGGAGCCAGGTTCGATTGTCGAAGCCGGGGGAGCCGGAAATCATTTTACCGGGAGGAACGTCGTGCGAGACTGCGGATTGCGCGGTAAGAATTGCCCCGTCACCAACTGTGCAATGGCCGGCAATGCCCACCTGTCCGGCGAGAATCACGTTATTGCCGATGACCGAGGAGCCAGCCAGTCCTGTTTGCGCGCAGACCAGCGTGTTTGACCCGATGCGCGAGCCATGCCCCACCTGCACCAGGTTATCGATCTTGGTCCCGTCGCCGATCTCGGTGGCGCCAACCGTAGCGCGGTCGATGGTGGCATTGGACTGCACGTCGACGCGGCTGCCGATGCGCACCGGACCCGATTGCGGAATCTTCTCCCACTGGCCTTCGTTGTCTTTGGCAAAGCCAAAGCCGTCGCCGCCGATAATGGCGCCGTTCTCAAGCGTCACATGGTCGCCAAGAACGCAGTTCTCGCGAACCACTGCGTGGGCGTGGGCAAAAAAGTGGCGGCCAGCCTCAACGCCGGGGTAAAGCACCACGTGAGGCAAAATGGTGGCGTTGGGCCCGAGCTTCACCCCTGGGCCGATGACCGCATATGCGCCGATGTGCGCGCCGGGGCCAACCTGGGCCGTGGGATGAACGATTGCCGTGGGGTGAATCCCCGGCGGATAAGCCGGAGGGGTGTAAAAAATGCCAAGCGCGCGAGAGAAAGCAAAGTAGGGATTCTTGATGCGCAGCGTGGCTGCGGTTATCTCTTGAAAGTCTGGATCGACAATGACGGCAGCTGCGCGGGTGGTGCGTGCCAGAGCCGTGTATCTGGGATTGGCGACAAAGGTCACGTCGCCCGGCCCGGCATCTTCAAGTCCTTTGACGCCAGTTACTTCGAGTTCCGCATCCCCGCGGAGATCCGCACCCAGCCGGCTTGCCAGTTCGCCTAGTTTCATCATGCAAATTGTAACGGATGCGATCGGCCGCAACCGGCCCAGCTACTGATTGGGCTGTTCGCTGGGAGTTGCTGTCGCTGCGCCGGCAGTGGTTGCGGGCTCTTGAGTTGGCGCCTGGAGCGTCTGCGTGCCCGACTGCGCCGCATCAAGCACGGCATTGGGACGAACGCCAAGCCAGAGCGTGGCGGCCGCTGCGAATGCCAGGGCAGCCAGTGCCGTAACGCCTACGCGCGAGTACTTCGGGGCAACGGCATCGGTTGCGGGCGGTTGCGCGGCGGCTAGCGCCAGGCGCAGATAATACGCCGCCGCAATGCCGGAGTTGAGCAGACCGATAATTGCCAGCGCAATGGCTCCGCCGCTCACGGCCGAGGTGAACGAGTAGAACTTGCCGAAGAACCCGCCGGTGAAGGGGATTCCAATCAGCGAGATAAGGAAGAAGATGAGCATGCTTCCCAGGAACGGCGAACGGTAGAGCAGTCCGCGATAGTCGTCGATCAGCGGCAGATTCTCGTCGTATCCGCTCACCAGCGTGATGATGGCGAAGATGCCCACATTCATGGCGGAGTAGGCGGCGATGTAAAAGGCAGCGGCGGGAATTCCAATCTCGGGCGCGCCGGCAAACGCGGCCAGCAGGTATCCGGCATGAGCGATGGAAGAGTATGCCATCATGCGCTTCACATTTTGCTGGCGCAGCGCAGCCAGGTTGCCCACGAACATTGAGAGCACCGCAACGCCCCACAACAGCGGCGTCCACAGCGAGCGCAGCGTGGGAAACACCTCGTAGACCACGCGGATGAGCAGCGCAAAAGCTGCGGCCTTGGGCGCGGTTGAGAGCAGCGCAACCACCGGCGACGGCGCGCCCTCGTAAACATCGGGCGTCCAAATATGGAACGGCGCAGCGGAGACCTTGAACAGAATGCCAACCAGCATGAGCGCAAGAGACGCGACAACGAGAACCTGGTTTTGCGCGCCGGGAATGGCGTGAGCGATCTGGTAGATTTCTGTGGTGCCCGTGGCGCCGAAGATGAGCGCGATGCCGTAGAGCAGAAATGCGGTAGCGAAGGAGCCGAGCAGGAAGTACTTGAGGGCCGCTTCAGGGCTCTTGCCGACGTGCTTGCGGTACCCAGCCAGGATGTAGGTGGAGATGGACGAAATTTCAAGCGCGACAAACACCAGCAACAGCTCAATGGCCGAAGTCATGAGGCACATGCCGACCGCGCCGAAAACGATGAGCGCGTAGAACTCGCCTTGATGATGAGTGTTATGGGGCAGGGAATCAAGCGAGAGCAGCAGTGCCACCAGCACAATGCCGCAGATGAGCACGTGGAAAAAGACGGTAAAGTTGCTGGTCTCGACTGTGCCGAAGAAGCCTGTGCCTTCAGGGAACTGGAGTTGTAGAACGCTTCCCCAAATGGCGAGAGTGGTGCCAATTGCTGCGACCCAGCCAAGATAGCGGCGCGACCAGCCGGGCGGCAGCGTTGCGTCAATCAGCATGACGGCCACGCCGGTCAGCGTGAGAATGACTTCAGGAAGGATGCGGTAGATGTCGGGCACTGAATTCACTGTTTGGCCTCCGTTTCTGGAAGGTCAGAGGGTGAATTGAGTGCGGGAATCTTCGAAGAGATGCGGTTGTCTGCCGGTTCAAAGTGTCCGGCCTGAATGATGCCCGGCGGATGCGCGCCGCTTTGAATCGTATTGAACCAGAGCGAGGGCGCCACGCCCATCACGACCATGAGAATAACCAGCGGAGTAAGCGCGGCGAGTTCGCCAAAGCTCAAATCGTGAGCCGGCTTTGATTCCGAGAGCGCGCTTAGCGGTCCGTAGAAGAGCCGCTGCACCAGCCACAGCATGTATGTGGCGCTGAGAATGACTGCGATGGACGCGATGACGGCCGCGCTTTGGCTCACGCCGGTGAAGGTGCTTGAAAGAATCACAAACTCGCCAATAAATCCGCTGAGCAGCGGCAGGCCGACCATGGCCAGCGAAGCCAGCACAAAATAAGTTGCGGTTCGCGGCAGTTTCGAGGCGAGGCCCCCAAAATTGTCGATCTGGCTGGTGCCGTAGCGGCTCTCAAGCGCGCCCAGCAGCACAAAGATCGCGGCTTCAACAATGCTGATATTCAGGATATGGAAGACCGCGCCGTTCCATCCGTTCAGCGTGAAGCCATAGATGCCGAGAATCACCAGGCTGAAATGGCTGACCGCGCCGAAGGCCAGCAGCCGGAAGAAGTCGCGCTGCACCAGTGCGAGGCACGCGCCGTAGATAATGCCGATGAGCGCGAGAACCATGAGCAGCGGCGCCAATGCGCGAGCTTGGACTGGGAAGAGGCCGGCATGGAATCGCAGCATGGAATAGAGGCCAAGCTTGCCGGCCACAACCATCGCCATGGCGACTGGCGCTTCGTTAAATGTGTCGGCCAGCCAGCCATGCAGCGGGAACATTGGCACCTTGACGGCGAAGGCGAAAACGAAAGCCAGCGAAACCCAGAAGAGAGCGTTGGCGGGAAGCACGCCGGTAGCGGCCTGAAATTGGATCGCGGAGTACTCGAAGCTGCCGGTCTTCGCGTAGAGCCAGATAATGGCAACCAGCAGCGGCGCTGATGGAATGAAGGTGAAGAGGAAGTACTTGAGCGCGGCCTTGGGACCGTCTTTGCGGCCGTACATGGCGATGACAATGGCCATGGGGACGAGCGAAAGCTCCCAGAAGCCGTAATAGAGCATCAGGTCAAGCGAGACGAAGACGCCGAACATGGCCGTCTGCTGAACCATGAAGAGCGAGTAGTAAATCTTGCGGCGAGTCTTGATGGTGTTCCAGCTGGCCAGCACGCCGATCGGCGCAAGCAGGCCAACCAGGACTACCAGCCACATGCTGAGGCCGTCGACACCAACGTGGTAATTGATTGCGGGACTTTCGATCCAGGAAATATCGCGTACAAACTGGAAGCCGCTTTGACCGGCGACAAAGTGCGCGGGCAGATGAAGCGTAAGGCCGAAGGTGACGAGCGCCGTTAGCAGGGCGATCCAGTTAGGGAGCTTGCCGTGATCGGGCAGCAGCGCAATGAGGATTGCCCCGGCCAGCGGAACCAGCAGAATGAGTGTGAGGATGATGGGATCGTATTGGTTCATGGCGTCAGCGTCCCATCCAGTGCACGTCGATTCCGTGTGCACCTAAGTACGTTCCGATTGATGCATAAAAGGCGAAGAGAAGGACCGTGGCTGCGCCTGCTGCGAGCCATGCCGCGTACGATCGCAGATTGCCCGATTGCCAGCGCTGCAGAATCGCTCCGCCTAATGTGGCGATGCCGCCCAGCAGCCACGCCGCGCCGCCAAGCAGTGCGCTATCGACAGCCCACCAGAGGATATAGCGCGAAGTGATGAGCAGCGGACGAACAAAGACAGCGTGGTAGATCTCGTCGACGTAATACTTGTGGGCCAGAAGCTTGGTAAAGCCGGTGGGCTCCGCTGCGAGGGCAGCGGCGCTGACGCGTGCTGAGCCGGGCTTGTAGTTGAAGTGCGCAATGAGCCATCCGAGCAAACCAACGCCGACGGCGATGCCCATGAGGATGTACTCAAGCGAGCCGGGACCGGATTCGGCGCGCGGGCCGGTGACCGGCGCAAGAAAATCGTAGAAGCGTCCGCCGAACGATACCCACCCGCCGCCGATGGAGAGAATGGCAAGCAGCACCAGCGGGCCGAGTATCGACCAGGGACCTTCGTGCGGATGTGCGTGCTCGTCGCGCGAGTCGCCGATGAAGGCCAGGTACCAGAGCCGGAACATGTAGAGCGCGGTGAGTCCTGCGGTGAAGACGCCGACCGCCCAGAGCGCTTTGCCCAACGTGCCCTGTTGGAAGGCCGCGGCGAGAATCGCGTCTTTCGAGAAGAAACCGGACAAACCAGGAAAGCCGGAGATGGCGAGGACCGCCGCGGTCATCGTCCAGAAGGTGATGGGGATTTTTTTGCGCAGGCCGCCCATCTTGCGCAGGTCCTGCTCGCCGCCAAGCGCGTGAATTGCCGAGCCCGCGCCAAGAAAGAGCAGCGCCTTGAAGAAGGCGTGCGTCATCAGGTGAAAGATGGCGGCCGAGTAAGCCGCGACTCCGCAGCCTAGGAACATGTAGCCAAGCTGCGAGATGGTGGAGTAGGCGAGCACGCGCTTGATGTCGTTCTGCGCCAGGCCCATGGTTGCGGCAAAGAGCGCCGTGGCCGCGCCGATGATGGCGACGATGCTAAGCGCAAAGGGCGAGCGGTCAAACAGGAAATGGAAGCGCGCAATCATGTAGACGCCGGCCGTGACCATGGTGGCGGCGTGGATGAGCGCGGAGACAGGCGTGGGGCCTTCCATTGCGTCGGGCAGCCAGACATACAGCGGAAGCTGCGCGCTCTTGCCGGTTGCGCCCACCAGCAGGCAGAGGCAAATGGTGGTGAGAACGCCTCCGGTCCATGCAGGACTGGCCGCGAGCTTGGTGGCGATCTCGCTGAAGGTCAGCGTGCCGAAGTTGGCGAGCAGAAAGAAGATGCCGATGAGGAAGCCGAAGTCGCCGATGCGGTTGACGACGAAGGCCTTCATGCCGGCGCTGGCGGCAGAGGTCTTGTTGAACCAGAAGCCGATGAGCAGATACGACGCGAGACCCACGCCTTCCCAGCCGACGAACATCACCAGCACGTTGCCGGCGAGGACCAGCGTGGTCATGAAGAAGAGGAAGAGATTCAGGTAGCTGAAGTAGCGTGCGTAACCCGGATCGCCGTGCATGTAGCCGACGGAGTAGATGTGGATGAGGAAGCCCACGCCGGTTACGACGAGCAGCATGACTAGGGTGAGTTGGTCGAGGGCGAACGAGAAATCGATGTGGAGTGAACTAAGGCTGATCCAGGTGCCGAAGGTTTCCACATGTGGCAATGAAGTGTAAACCCAACCCGGAGGCCCGCAAGGGGTCGTAACGCATGGCGGTGGAGCAATTGAATTGAGTGAAAGATACGCGTAGACAACCGCTCCGAAGGCTCCCAGCGGCGCTAGCAGCGCAATCGTCGTCACGAGCCACTTCGGCAGGCGCGAGCCGAGGATTCCGTTCAACAGAAATCCTGCGAGGGGCAGCAGCGGAATCAACCAGAGATGGAGCGGCACGTTCATAGTTTCATCAGGTCGATGCGATCGACGGACAGCGTGTTGCGGACGCGGAAGACAGCAATGATGATGGCGAGACCGACCGCAGCTTCAGCCGCGGCCACCATCATCACAAAGAAGACAAAGATCTGTCCCTTCACCGCGTGCCACTGGTGCGCGAAGGTGACAAACGAAAGGTTGACGGCGTTGAGCATGAGCTCAATCGACATGAAGACGGTAATAATGTTGCGCTTGAGCAGGAATCCAACGATGCCGAGGCAGAAGAGCGCAGCACTCAGCAGCAGATACCAGTTGAGCGGCACGTCCTGTTGAATAAAGTTCATTTAGAGACCGTCCCTTCTCCGTTGCCCAGCCGGGCCAGCGCTACAGCGCCCAGGATGGCGATGAGGATGAGGATCGAGGTGACCTCAAAAGGGAGCAGCAGATCGCGGAAGAGCACGGCGCTCAGCTCCTGTGTGTCTGTGATGCCCTGGCTGAGTGAGGCTGTGCCAAGGCCGCGAATATGCAGGATAACGGTGGCAAAAAGCGCCAGCAGAACAACCACCGCGGGAAGTCCGATGGTACGCGCGGCGCGGCTGCCGAGGGTTCGCTCTTCGCGGCCGGCATTGAGCAGCATCACCACAAATATGAAGAGCACCATGATGGCGCCGGCGTAGACGATGATCTGCGCAATGGCCAGAAACTCCGCGCCGAGCAGCAGGTAAAGAACTGCCAGCGAAGTCATCACCACAATCAGCGAGAGAGCGCTGTTGATGGGATGCGTCTGGAGCAGGAGGTTAATGGCTCCAGCGAGACAACACACGGCGAAAACAATAAACAGGATCAGATGCATCGTTTTTGAACTTGTGGCGCGAGCCGGGAGTTCGAATCCGGCCGGGTTGAGGGAAGGATAAGCGGAAATCCTTCACGATTGTAAATGAGCATGACGCGAATCAATCGATCGTCCATACTCAGTGAGCCTTGTTTCCCAGGTCCCCAAATGCGAGGGACCTGGGGCACCCAGATCGTTACCGGAAGGCTCAGGTTGGCGGGTGATACGCAAACCAGAGACTTGAGGCCAATATGTTGAGGCCGGCGAGCGGCAGCAGGAAACGCCATCCGAATTTCATAAGCTGGTCATAGCGGAAGCGAGGCAGCGTGCCGCGCACCCACACGTAGAGACACAGGAAACAAAAAACCTTGAAGACAAACCAGAAGATCGAGAGCAGTGAAGCAACGATTGCACTCTGCGGCGCCGGCAGCAGGTTCTCAAACGGCCCCGTCCAGCCGCCCAGAAAAAGTAGCGTCGCCACGCAACCAACGTTAATCATGTTGGCGTATTCGGCCATGAAAAACATGGCGAATTTCATCGAGCTGTATTCAGTGTGATATCCGCCGGTGAGTTCGCTCTCGGCTTCGGGCAAATCAAACGGTGAGCGATTCGTCTCGGCAAAAGCGGCCATCAGGTAGATGAAGAAGGCGACAAATTGCAGCCCCCCAAAGATATTCCACGAGCCGAAACCATGCCTGGCTTGCTGCTCCACAATCAGGCGAAGATTAAAAGAGCCGGAGCGAATCACGATGCCAACCAGCGACAGGCCGAGCGCGAGCTCGTAGCTGATGAGCTGGGCCGAGGAGCGCAGGCCGCCGAGCAGCGAGTATTTGTTATTCGACGACCAGCCTGCGAGCGCGATTCCGTAAACACCGATCGAAGTAACGCCGAGTATGACGAGCAGCCCGATGTTGATGTTTGATATGTCAAACAGATCGACGCCGTGCGGGCCGGCATTGGGCCTGCCGAAAGGAATAACTGCGATGGAGATGAGCGCGCAGCCGAGAGCAATGATGGGCGCGAGCAGATAGAGCGGACGATAAACGGCCGTGGGAATCAGGTCTTCTTTAAGGAACGATTTTGCGCCATCGACAAGAGGCTGCAGAAGGCCGAAGGGGCCCACGCGGCTGGGTCCCCAGCGATTCTGGATGCGGCCGACGAGCTTGCGCTCAAGCAGTACGGTGTAGGCCACTCCCATGAGCAGCAAAACCGTGACCACGGCCACCTTGAGCAGACTCCAAAGAAAAAACTGTTCGAAAATCGTCACGTGCGTTTGAGCCTTTTTTTGAAACAGCAAGTCAGCAAGTTAACAAGTCAGCAAGTTAGCGACCGTCCATTCAGTCGGCTGCGGTTTCTTGAAGTTCGTGTGCCTGGTGTTGTTCAAGTTGCGTGAGTCCCCGGCTGTAATGGCCCAATGTGCCGGAGGTGAAAAGTTTGTCGTGCGTGGGTGAAATGAGCGACGAGACCGGAACAAAGTTCGCGGCGGGCGCCACTTCGGTGCGTTGGTCGTTGCCTGCAAAGAGATTCATTCGGTCAAAATCAGGTCCGAGCGCATAGCCGGGAACGAGGCGATTGATTTCGTCGAGAACGGCCAGCGGATCGAAGGGGCTGAGTTTTGGTTCGAGGCCATTGGCTTCGAGCCAGACGGAATGGCGGTCGGCCTCGCCGGACTGTGCGCCGCGAGACATGCCGAGATCGGCGGTAACTCCGGATTTGCCGAATGGAACCAGCGAACGCACCTTCTCGCCCGCTGCCTCGGCAAGGCGGACGATGATTTCGAGATCGGATTTCACTCCCGCACGATCGGAGGCTTTGCGGACCAGTTGCACGTCGCCGAATGTGCTGGTGACGGTGCCGGATTTTTCGTAGAGGCTCGCGGCCGGAAGAACAACGTGGGCGAGCGCGGCTGTCTCAGTCAGAAAGAGATCCTGCACGATCACGAAGGACTCGCTGAGCGAAGCAGGGTTGAGCTTGTGACTTGATACAGGATTCGCGCCAACGATGAGCAGAGCACCAAGCTCGCCGGATTGCGCAGCTGCAAGCATCTCGGGCAGCGTTTTGCCGGGCGCGGCGGGCAGATTCGGATATTCCGCAAATGCGCCGGGAGCAGTGACGGAAATGTAGCCGGGCAACAGGTCAGGGAAGAGGCCCATGTCTGCTGCGCCGCGAGAGTTGGAGTGATCGCCGAGATAGGCGAAACGAACATTACCGCGCTTGAGTCCCCACGCGATCAGCGCATCGACGTCTGCTCCGCGAAACTCTTCACCGAATATGACGACCAGCGATTCCTCTTGCGCGATCGCCTTGGCAAAATCGGAATCGGCAGCAAGTGTTGCAGCAAGGCTCGCATAGCCGCCGGCCGCGACGCGATATGTTGCTTTGGCCTGGCGCTCGAGCTTGATGGGGTTCTCATTCGCAACATAAAGCCGCGCGCGGTTCAGGCGCACATCGGTGCGAAGCATCCATGCCAGCAGCGGGTGCTCGTCGGTTGGATTGCCGCCGATCAGCAGGATCGCTGGAGCAGCGCCGATCTCGCGCAGGCCGGCGGTCTTGCCCGCGTGGCCCGCTAGGGCGCGCGCGTAGGCCGCATAGTCCGTCGTTCGCACGTGATCGATGTTGTTGGTGTGTAAGACTGTGCGCGCAAACTTCTGCAGCAGGTAGTTTTCTTCGTTGGTAGTGCGATTTGAGCCGATGACGCCGATGGCAGAGCCGCCACGCGAGTCCCGGATTTCCTTGAGTTTTGCGCCGGCCACGCGCAGCGCGTGTTCCCATGTAGCGGGTTCAAGCTCACCCTTCGCATTGCGAACCAGCGGCTTGGTCAGGCGATCTTCGCTGTCAACAAAGTCGAAGCCAAATCGCCCCTTGGCGCAAAGAAAGTCGTTGTTAATTCCGCTCTTGTCGCGGTTGTCGGCGCGCACAATTGCCGATCCGTCATTGTCCTGCCGCACGCCCAGCGTCACCTTGCAGCCGTCGGCGCAGTGCGTACAAACCGTTGAGACGTGGTTCATCTCCCAGGGCCGCGTCTTGTAGCGATAGCTGCCGCTGGTGAGCGCGCCCACCGGGCACACGTCAATGCACATGCCACATTGCTCGCAGTCGAGTTGGCCGCTCGCTGCGTCGATCCCAATCACATTTGGCGAAATCACCGAGCTAGCGCCGCGATTCTGCACGCCGAGCGCCCACACGTCCATGCCCTCGCCGCATATGCGGATGCAGCGATAGCAAAGAATGCAGCGGGGCCGGTCGTAGAAGACTGCCGGCGACCATTGCTGCTCGTCGCGATGTTGCTTGGCCTCGGCGTAGAGGCTTTCGCCCGCGCCGTACTTAAAGGTCATGTCCTGCAATTCGCATTCGCCGCCGGCGTCGCAGACCGGGCAGTCGAGCGGGTGATTTCCTAGAAGGAGCTGAATCGTAGCTTTGCGGGCCTGCGCAATCTCAGGCGATTCAGTGATAAAAACCTGTCCCTCGGCAACCGTGGTGGTGCAGGCGGTCTGCAGCTTGGGCACTTTCTCCTGGCGCACCACGCACATGCGGCATGCAGCCTGCAGGCTGAGGCCGGGGTAGTAGCAGAACGCGGGAATCTCGATGCCGGCCTTGCGGCAAGCTTCGATGAGCAGCGTTCCGGCCGGCGCCGTAAGCTTTTTTCCGTCGACAGTGAATGTTACGTCGGGCATTTTTTCCTTAGGCGGCCTGGTGGGAACTCAGTTGTTCGGCGGCAGGCACATCGACTGCAAGCTTCTGAACGACGAAGTACTCCACGTCCTCGAAATCT